>DFGZ01000084.1 GCA_002371295.1 Oribacterium sp. UBA3737
ACATCATCTCCGGCTTTATTCCCTGATATCTGGCAAACACCTCTCTCATGGTTCTTATGAGAGCCCTCTCCGCTTCATCCAGGTATACGTTTTCCTTATAGACGATGTTCACATCCCAGCTGTCGCTTTCCTCACTGTAATTGAAAACCTCAAAGCCTGCATTTTTCAGCGGTTCTATGGCCCTTTCCGGGACTATGGTGATTCCGAGGCCTGAGCTTGCGAGCTGTGTAGCCGAAATGCAGCTCGATACCTCCATTATTTCCTTCGGAACAAAATCGAATCTTCTGAAAACATCATCCACCTTACGGCGTATATACTGACCTTTCTTCATAATGATGAAGGGAAAAACATTGAGCTTACTTAAATCCACTTCGGGAATAGTTTCCTCGGTTCCGGGATTGATGATCATATCATCCGTTATCATGCCCTTTCCGGCAACAAGATACAGCTTTTCGGTATAGATATACTCGACATTCACTCCCGCAGGCAAATGTTCTTTCCCTCCCGGAAGTACACAGAATGCGATCTTATCATTCATCAGATTATTTATTATTTCCTCTGATCTGGACTCCTGAAGATATATCTTGATGTTCGGATATATCTCCCTGAAGGCTCCTATGACTTTTGGAAGCATATACCCTGCACGCTCAGTCGGGATGCCTATGTTAATGCGCCCTTTCTTTCCGTGTCCGATATCCGAAAGCTCACGCCTCAGATTGTCCTTCAGCACCAGTATCTGTCTGGCTGTCTTGACATATCGTTCACCGGCATAGGTAAGAGTTATGGGATTAGTCTTTCTGTCAAAGAGCTTAACCCCGAGATCCTCTTCCACCTTTGAAATAATATAACTTAATGAAGGCTGTGAAATATACAGCTGTTTTGCTGCTTCAGTGACTGAGTGGTTATCGGCAACAGCAGTTATGTAAGTCAATTCTCTAAAATCCATAGATCCAATCCCTTTTAATGATAATGTCTGTCACTCTTCATTATAAACGATTTCTTTCACTTCTTCGCCTACAAATTCTATAACAGACGGATCCATTATGACATGATCACCTTCCTTTATACCATCTACTTCCGTCATCTGATCATCTCTGAGACCTGTAGTTACATATACCTTGGTAACAACGCCTTCTTTAATCATATAAATATACGAGCCCTCATCATCATCGAAGACACATTCATTAGGCACTCCCAGAGTATCTGCTCTTTCATCCAGCTTCAAAGTAACATCCGCATCCAGTCCGACTATCAGTTCATCCTTTGTATTCAGCCTTATCTCTACTACGGCCTTGGCTTTACCGCTTGAATCATTTTCCGCTGACTGATTGATTCTTTCTACTTCGCCTTCATATAACTTGTCACCGATTCTTACATCTGCTTTCTGACCGATATTCACTGATGTTATATCAAACTTTGAAACCTTCATCTTTATAAGGTATTCATCATCAGATTCTATCTCCATTATAGCTGCGCCCTTTTCAACTGCAGCACCTTTATCTACAAAGCAGGCAGTTATGATACCGTCTGCTGTGGCTGAAGTTCCTTTTTGCGCGGCAGCATAATTCTTTTCAGCATTCTCAAGATTCCTGTCATCCAAAGCAACCTGCTGTTCTCTGCTCTCTATATATCCGTTAGTCAAAAGCATGGTCTGGGCAAATTCCTTTTGCGCCCTTGCTTCCGTCCACATTCTCATGACTGTTTCCATGTTTGATTGTATCTCCAGATACTTCTCATGTGTGGCGGCATCCATGCCTTCCTCCGGGAGAGTAGTCTTATCGACCTCAATATCAGTAAGCTTGCTGTTCAACTCTGATATGCTCTCCAGGTAATCAATTGCCTTATCCGTTTTTTTGTCCACTTTTTCTTTGCTGGCTTCCTCTTCATCACCTGTGAGCAATTCTATTTTCTTTAATTCAACCTCTGTCTGTGCAACTCTATTCTGCTTTTGGCTGATTTGCTGCTGGAGCTTTAGGATATCCGAGTCATACTGCTTTTTCACATCAGCTATAAAACGATCATCCGCATAGCTTTCATTGGTCATGGTCCTCAGCTTCTCTTCCAGCTGGGTATAAGTCATGGCACAGTTGTTTATCTGTGCTGTGGCTTCATTCATCATTCTTTCATACTTGGCCTTTTGATCAATATCGGCACTTAGTATCTTCTTACTGTATTCGGCATCTGTTCTTGCCAGATCCACCTGAAGCTGATGATTGTCCATGACATAATTCACCAGTTTGTCTCCCGACTTCACCCTGTCACCTATCTGAACCGTTTTTGAATCCACTATACCGGACACATCGGAATAGACGGTTATCTTTTTCCCTCCGGAGATTCTTCCGGTACCGTTGATTTCGGGGCTTATGGTGCTTTTCTCTGCCACAACAACAATCATTTCTTCTGGTTGAAGAAAATACCAGACAGCTGCCCCCACACAAGCTATACATAAAAGAGCTATTATTCCACGTTTGACATATTTGATCATTACTCTACTCCCTTTAATGCATCAACCATATTTATAGTTTTT
>DFGZ01000324.1 GCA_002371295.1 Oribacterium sp. UBA3737
TCTTTCCTCTTGCCATGTCCTTATCTCCTTTAATTCGTCACTGATCTAAGCTGCTTGCCAAGTATTCCTGCCTCTTTTTTGATAGTTGCCTCTGTCATGTTGAACGCCTGCAAAATATCCTTCTGTGTTGCCGTGACCGCATGGTCCAGTCGATACACCCCGTCCATCTGCCGTATGATTTCTATCTTATCCAGTTCTTTCAGTGCAGCAGGAACCGTCATATAGTTTTTCTTTTTCTGAAGCTCTCTCATCCGATCCTTTAAACATGTGTAAATCTTATTACGGATGATCAGTGCTATAAATTCGATAAAGATCTTTGCGTGTGTAGGTTCATCATGATATGTCCGGATACTTTTCTCTCCCAAGTATGACTTATCACCCCTGAAAAGTTTCTCCGATGCGTCTCTGCTCTTGTACAGATCCAAGGCATCCGAAGCGCTCATTTCCGAAGATGTGATGATGCAAAAGTAACCACACAGTTTGATGGCCCGTGATATTATATCCTTCCTTTCCCTTATTGCCTGCAGGACCTGATCCGGTTTTCCTTTATGATAATAGATCAGATCAAAGTATTCTTCGTAACTGCTGCTTATTTTTACATTCTCAGTATCCTTCAGTGACTCAAGGTATTCTTTCTGGTCACGGAGCATCGCCTGTAGTTTTGCTCTTTCTTTTGCCTTCCTGTAATCGTCATAATATATGTGAAAATAACGTTCTTTTTCATCGGTCGCAAACAGCGTAGACTTTACTGTTATCCCATTCACATCGTAGTAAGGTATGGCGTATTCCCATTCATCCTCGAAGCTGCCCTTCTTTTCAAGAACAAGCTTATTGACGATATCCTTACAGCCTTTAACCATGATGATGAAGTCATAGCCATTCTTATCCATAAACCGGATGTTCGGCTCACTAAAGTATCCCCGGTCGAGGATAAAACCCGTTTTTTTATATCCAAAGGCAGCCGCCTTTTCCAACATATACTGAAGCTGGGAAACATCATTTATACTTCCTGAGTATGCTTCATAGAACAGTGGAAGCCTGTTGTTTCTGTCGTAAGCTATTGAGTAATTAAATATCGGCTTCTTCTGTATATCTTTCTCGTGCCCGAACTCTGCCAGTTCTATGTCTCCTGCCTGGCAATGCTTATTCGTCGAATCATAGGATATGTATATCTTTTCTCTATGATCCCTTGAGCCGTTCCAGTCATTCAAAAACTGTATGCTGTCATCACGGCTGATTCCTCTCAGAAAAGAGGATACCTTGGAGTCACTGAAAATTTTCATCTCGTCCGTAAAGAGCGGATGATTGTATGCGTAATCCGGATAGTACTGCGCAGCATTGTTTTCAGCCACTATCGTATACGCTGCAAGGTCGAGAAAAAGTCCTGCATCTTTTCCTATGATTCTGGAGATCTCCTCGTCCAATCCGTAATACTCTATAACCTTTTTAATAACAAGGTAATCTCCAATCTTCAGGCATCCGCTCCGGACTGACAACGGTAATTCTTCCGGCAGCTCTGCCTCGGGGAAGAACTTCAGGTAATTAACATTGGGATACATCACCGAGTCATCCTCTTCGCATATCTTTCCTATGGATGTCGTCTGCGGGACAGTGTAACCTCTCTTCGAATCATATCTCCTCCCGTGCTCATAATAAACATACTTGGTTCCCTTGATGTATTTGTGCGAAATACCGTTTCCTACCGGCGGTGTTGCTACTGTTACATTCAGATACATAGCGCCTCCTAGCGAGTGTTAATTAACTCGTTAATATCGTACCACATATCAGCCGTAAAATCAATAGAAACTGCGTATTTATGGTCATTTCTACGAATAATAAAACAATTCATTTAGTGAGTGTTAATTATCCGAGAAGTTCACAATCAAAAGAACTCAAAGGCTGAAAACATATTACATGTGCTTATTTTATTCCAAACAACGAATAATATCGTAAGCGCTAAATAATCCGGTGGTACCGACCCAACGATAAAACCCCGACCTCGTTTGGTGAGGTTACAGATTCCGGATCAAGAGAGCCGTCTGCACGGAGTTTTAGAGCCACCCTTCTGTATAATAGGTACGGCACACGAAAACGTGTGACTATTTATACAGGAGGTGGTCTTATGGTTGACTACCGTGAGATCCTGAGATTGAAGGATCTCGGAGACAGTCAGCACAGTATTGCATTGAAGGTTCAGAGCTCAAGAAATACCGTGCCGCCCGGCGGCCCATCTGAAATAGAGTATGCGCCAGAAGCTCGTTGGACTTCTTGGTGGCCGCGTAGAGGGAAACCGGGTTATCGACCTTATCCTCCACGCTGAAGAGCACCTTCTTATTGCCGCCGTAAACACTGCTGGAGCTGGCATAGACAAGATGCTCCACGCCGGAATAAGCTTCATATGAATGCCTGCATGCCTCCAGGATATTGTAGAAGCCGATGATATTCGACTCCATGTACACATCCGGGTGGGCGATGAGGGTGACCTATACCGGCATAGCCCCTTCTAAAGCTTCGCCGCATACTTTCCCTGCTCGGACTCCGGTACCTTAAGTGCATCCATCGCCTGCTTAGCGGTCCATTTCATAGATTCCATAAGGTTCTTGATATTGCCAAGCATGGTCCGCTCAATGCCATTTTTCTCTCCTCGCTTTTCTCCTTGCTTTTCTCCTCGCTTTTCTCCAATCATTATTCCCTTCTTCTCAACAGCTGTTCCCAAATTACACATCCGCTGCACCTCCTCTTCAATCTCCTTCGTCATTGGAATATGAAACTCATCTTCCAAAATCTGCTTCCTACGCTCCACCGTTTCCGACGTGGAAAGAAGCGCGCTCAGGAGTCTTATTATATCACTTCTACTATCCAGCCTGGAATCATTCAGGTTCTGAACGGAATCATTCAGGTTCTGGCCGGTATCATTCAGGTCCAGGCTGGTATCATTCAGAGAAATGATCACAGCCCGCATCTTGTCATAGTTATCAGCCGGTTCGTCCACATGACCGATTACCCGCTTCTGCTCAAAGCCGTACTCCGCAACCGAGTTCACGTTCTTCTTCAGCGGATCCGGACAGATCCAAATGGAATAAACCTTCTGAATCTTCTGGTAATCCATATTGGTGAAAACAGTACCCTTCTGCCTGGAAATCAGTCTGGCCAGATAATAAACCGCCCTGGTAATGATCGCATACCCCGGGTTCATGTCGACCTGCACTTCGATATTGATGATCGTTCGGATGACCCGCTCCGTATCCGGTACAATTGCATCAAACACGATATCGTAACGAATCAGCCCTTCGCTGTCAGATGCATCTTCCGAGTCCGACCCAACGATCCTGGCGTCCGCATCCAAGACATCCTGATCAACGGAAATCTCGTCAACATGCACCTCGCCGGCAAAACAATTCTTCACGATGTAATTCAACGAAAAACTGTTAAACTCCTCAACGCACTCCTTCAGAATTTTCGCCAGAATGATGCGGTGCTTGATCAGGTTTTTCGCCACAGCATCCAGCTGCGCTTTCTGATCGGATGAATCGATGAAATTTGCCAGTTCCGTTTGTATTTGCGTCATAAGCCCACACCTCCATCAAGTAATAAACATGTCGTATTTCAGTGGAATGTCGGCTTATACACTCAATAAAATTATAATCAATACCCTATGAACTTTCAATCAAAACATAATCTCTCACCAATAAACCGGCACCAACGATGCCCGGCGGCCCCATCTGAAATACATAAGCAGCGGCAGAATTAGAACACTTGTTCTGTCCCGTAATCTGATTATAGTACACAAACAAATGTTCTGTCAAGGATAGAATTTCGGCGGCTCGGAATTTCTCGTCACCGCCAATGTTGCCCAGTTATTAGTCTTTATAGTATTCTTTATACCACTCCGCAAACCTCCTCAGCCCTGTTCGGATATCAATGGTTGGGCGGAAGCCGTAGTCCGCTTCGAGGGCGCGGGAGTCGGCGTAGGTGATGGGAACATCGCCGGGCTGCATACCGACCAGCTCGCGGTTGGCATCGAAATCGTAATCCGCGGGGAGGATGCCGGCGCGAACGAGCTCCTCCTGCAGCGTAGAAACGAAATCGAGCAGGTTTTCGGGCGTCCCGCCGCCGATGTTATAGACCGCATAGGGCGGAAGGGGAACCTTCTTTTTGCCACCGTAAACACTGCTGGAGCTGGCATAGACAAGATGCTCAACGCCACGATAAGCTTCATACGAATACCTGCATGCCTCCAGGATATTGTAGAAGCCGATGATATTCGACTCCATGTACACATCCGGGTGGTCGATGCTGCAGATGAACCCCAGCCTGCGCCGCTTCCTCAATGAGGCCGAGACGGTATTTCTTCAGCGCTTACGCTTACCAATCTACATACTCAGAATGCGTTACAAACTTTAACGACCACAGAAGATAATCTACAAGCTCCGGCTTCTTATCGCCAAACTCTTTTCTAGCATATGCCGCATCGATTCGAAAGTCCGGATTCATTTTAACAAACTTCTCATCATCAAACGTATTCTCGATATCTTCAAGGATTTTAGACTCAATAAGATTCCAGGGGATTCCTTGTTCTCTGATCATAGCCTGCTTTGTCAGTTCCAGAAATTCTGCCTTGTCAGCCGCTGTCATTTCGGATATCTTTTTATGCACCTTGAAATCCTCCATCTGTTTTCCGCACTCAAATATCATTTACAATACTGTCCACCCAGTCTGTTACTCTCGGCTTGCCTTCTTTTAACCATTTGAGAATAACATCTACCGCAGCATAAACACATGGTGCATCTCCCCACCTGACAGCTT
Organism: Oribacterium sp. UBA3737; assembly: GCA_002371295.1. The sequence goes on from DFGZ01000324.1 coordinate 4,807, forward strand.
CATGATTCGGTTCATATTCTGCGTAATCCGCTTCACATTCGGAATCGAACAGCCAGTACGGATTCGCATGTGCAATCATTACAAGTTTATCTAGAAGCGACGTCTCAACCTCTGATTCAGGCTCCCATCCGTATGGGTCTATCTTTTCTGCCTCAACATATTTGTTAATGGGATAATCGATTAGCTTTGCAAAGTCCCGTTGCGTTAACGGTTTACCATTCGACCCCTTCAGTCCCTTCCGAATCCGTACAATCTTCTCATGAACAGATGCCTCCACATATTTATACTCTATTTGCTGAAATTCGCGCTGTATCTTCCAATTATCTTCCCATAACCTGTATTCCTCAGCCTGTTTCCTACGCCCCTCCTCGCCGAGACTATCATATTCACGCCTAACATACTCCGCTGCTCCGTTTATACCAATAGCCTTGATAAGAGCCGCTCTTGCCTGCTTATAAGTCAGCGGTGTCAGGCCTTCCTTTTCGATTCTGTGTACACATTCCTCAAGATCCTTACGGTACGATTTGACACAAAACTCTGCATGCCTCAGTCTCTCTTCCACAGGGCTAAAGGGCGTATCAAACCTGTAGCAGGTTTCAAAAGGGTTTCGCCTTGCACACTCGTTCAGGTATTTCTGTTCCAGAATTGCCGGTTCAAAATCATCAAGGATTCTCAGCCAGTGAACCCCAGCCGTCATATCCTTTGGCGGTATGTTCTTACAAAAATCCTCTGTCTTAATTCCCATGAAGTTCTTCCGCTCCCCTATTCTTATTCTTAAGCCCGGAATAGAGCATAAAGCTGTTTTTTATCCAACAACTCCGGCATAGCCCCTTCTAAAGCTTTGCTGCATACTTTCCCTGTTCAGATTCAGGTACCTTAAGTGCATCCATCGCCTGCTTGGCGGTCCATTTCATGGATTCCATAAGGTTCTTGATATTACCAAGCATGGTCCGCTCAATGCCATTTTTCTCTCCTCGCTTTTCTCCTCGCTTTTCTCCAATCATTATTCCTTTCTTCTCAACAGCTGTTCCCAAATTACACATCCGCTGCACCTCCTCTTCAATCTCCTTCGTCATTGGAATATGAAACTCATCTTCCAAAATCTGCTTCCTGCGCTCTACCGTTTCCGACGTGGAAAGAAGCGCGCTCAGGAGCCTTATAATATCACTTCTACTATCCAGTACAACGATTCTTAAATAATCGGACCGAATGCTTGCCCATGGCGCCCCGGCATTTCATGCTAGGCAAGTCTTGCAGTGCAAGACTTGGTTTTGTAAATGAGCAATTGCTCGATCGACTTTTTGACGAGATAAACCTAATATTTCTTCAATTTCTCTTTTGGTAGCTTTAGGATTATCCTTAATTATTGCCTTAATATCTTCATAACGCTGAAGCATTTCATCTGATCTTTTTACCACTCGATTTTCTACTCGATTTTCTACTCGGTCTGTAATTTTCGAGTAGTAATTCAAATTCTTTAATGTCAAAAAGAAACAATCAAATTGCGGAAGGTTCACTTGGTTGGTAAAGTAAAGGGATTCTGAAAGCAGGAATCTTTGGAAGGTATAAATGCTAATCTGAAAGTGGGCTTCCTGGATGAGTGCAAACCACTCGTCCTTTGTACGATAGACTTAGAATCTGACATATACAATCCTTTCCGTGTGACACCAAAATGTAGTGCGTTTGTCCAAGATGTCACACCAAAACGTAGTCTATAGTTCAGATTCATTATGATCAATTTTTACAGCAGAAGCTATCCACCGGATTATTTAGCGCTTACTATAATTCAGCAACTGCTCAATCCCCGTTCAGCCTCCTGTCTGATTTCGGCAAGCCATTATTCCGCAATTTCAGAGCCATCATTCCAATTTAGACCTCACTTGCCACCATCTTTCCAGCCGCAACACCTTCAGAAGCTGCCAAAACCAGCGGTGCAATTAACTCTATCTTTGCCTTCATTTTTGAGTCTTTCCAGTTGTAGAATAGCTCTCTGTCAGCAGATATCATATAATCATGATAATCAACAGATTCTTCTGCCTTCCCATGTTTTAAAACAATCAGACCGGCATTTTTTAGTTGAACCACGCAGGTTTCTATGATATCCTGATCAACATTGACCAAATCTAAATGTGTGTTGATTATCACATCAAGGACGAAGATATAGTACCTGTGTGGATCAGCTTTATAGCGTTTATCAGGTATGTACACGGGAATTGTGTCTTCCGGAATATCCCTTGATGAAATCCCGAGATACTTACAGATTTTACCAACATAATAAACTGAAACTTCCCATCTTTCTGCTGCTTGTTTTTTGTTCATATGGTTTCCTCTTTAGTTCCTCGCGTTTTTTCCAGCTCGTTACTAACAAACTCTTCATTTGATAAATCTTGGTTTATGATTCCTATACATCTCTTTCATATAAATATCCGGATGTTGCATTGGGTGTTTCTTGCCAACAGGTGTGGATTTTTCCTCTTCCAACCACTTATCGCAAATTTTTTTCCAATCATCAGGGTATTCAGATTTAAATAAATCGATAAAGCTATCCTCATTATAACTGTCGCCAAGCAACAAATAAATGTTACTAATTTTTTCCTTCTTATGCTTTATAAAACATCCCATCAATTCTTCTCCTAAATAATACCTCTATTACACGTATCAGTTGCTAACATCCCACTCATGAAATAATGCCCCCTACTACTATCTCGCGCAACTTGCGCTATACTTAACGAGGTTCTCATGAACGCAAGCCCCCTCTTCATCAGATAATCCTGTCAAATGGTCCTCTATGTTCCAGAACCAAAAATCAAGCAAGCTATCGGTCACGGACAGGTGTTCCCAAAACGAGGTCACCATTGGCGATGCTAAAAATGAAGCCAGTGTATCCATTTCAAACGATACACTTTTACGATTTATCGCCCCAAGACTGGCACGGATAATCGCACTATCCCTCACCCCTTCGCATTCCTTATTGCTTTCGCTTCGCTTACAAACCGCCCTGCTTTCATGGCCCGGGCTGTTCTGTAAAACGGAAGCAGCGGAAGAAAAGCCTTATGTTTGTAGAAAAACGGATACGTCACGGCGTATGCCGTATAGCTCTTATTTTTTTTGCTGACCGGAACCGAGAATCGACTGCACATATAACCTATCTTACCGATTTTTTTCTTCTTAAGTGTATTCTTTACAAGATTATCAATTGTCCCATATGTTCCCGAAAAAACAATATAATACAGCATCTTCCGTTCCGGCTCGGAAAGCCGTTCTTTCCGGAACAGATGCATCGCAAGCGACCGGTTGCACGCTTCAAAATCCGTAATCCCCAGCTTATCGGTTTCCTTTTTCACATAGTCCATATCCAGCTCATGCTTTATCAGATATACATACGTATCTAAAAGAGATCTGAGCCCCGTACCGCCTGAAATATAGTGCTTATACTCATGTGCAATCATATAGATATAAAAATCTTCCGGCGAAAAATGATATCCGTAGTTTTTTCCATCGTCTTGAATCAGCCGTTCCTTTACATTTCTGTAATAATCCTGCAATTTAACTTCATGGCGGCGTCCAAACAGAGCCCTATGCATTTCAAAATTGTATACAGGCTCCTTATAATAACAGTCATGATTACTCGCACCGAAGTATTTGGATGTATAGCCCAACCCCTCCATGATAGCCTTTACTTCTTCCGCATGAGCGGCATCAAAAAGAATATCATGATCCGACATCTGCCGCATACCAAGTTCCGGATAATCATCCTTTAGAACAGCGCCTTTGAGAGGCATATACCAGATGCCGGCCTGCTCCATAAGAGCAAACAGCTTTTCCATATCCGCATCCATCAGCACAAGCTTGCGGATAGCCATATACTTCGCCTGCGAAAAAGAAGCATCAGAAACTCCTGCCGCCTCCAACGCAAACGCAGTGGCAGCAATAAGCTGATGCTTCCCGGCAGCCGAATAAAGCTGCGTAAGATTCATTTTTTTTTACTCTTTCCTGATTCGGAGTTTCACCTTTTACCGCACACATAGAAAGATAGAGTACATTCTTTATTGCTGTTTTGTATTCGTCTTTTGTCATATTATCCTTTCAAAACAAAGCCTTCGCATATCGATGATGTTCATTTCAAACCCTAACCATAGTATACTTTATCTACTTCAAATAATCCAATATCTTTATCAACAAAATCACTGGTTAATTCAATTTATCTGCAAATATGAGTATACCGATTGAAATTAGCACCCTTTTCGGTAAATGGTGACACCCTTTTCCGATAAATCTTACAGGTATTTGTAAATAGTCGAAGAAATGCCGGAGCACTCGCCTTCAGAAGCGATCACGCTCCGGCTGTTTTTATGAGCCCCATTTTTACGAAAATC
>DFGZ01000237.1:0-2636 GCA_002371295.1 Oribacterium sp. UBA3737
GAATCAAGTGTTTCCTTTGTGAGCGGTGTCCAGAAATATCCGGGACAGATGGCATTGACAGTGATGCCAAGCTTGCCCCACTCTGCAGCAAGAGCTCTGGTGAGGTTTACCACACCGCCCTTTGCGGCATGATACGGGCTTGCGGGAGCGATCTTGTTACCGACGAGACCGTACATGGAAGCAATGTTGATGATACGACCGTAGCCTGCAGGAATCATGGCTTTCTTTGCAGCTGCGCGGGCAACCTTGAAAGTGCCGAAGAGATCAATGTTGATTTCAGATGAGAACTGATCATCTGTAATGTCCTCTGCCGGAGCGACAGCACCTGTGCCTGCATTGTTGATAACGATGTCGATACGTCCGAATTTCTCGAGAACCTTGTCAACCAAAGCTTCAACTGCATCTGTATCTGTAATGTCACAGCGGATAGGTAATGTCTCCACACCAAACTCTTCAGTGAGCTCCTTTGCAACGGCCTCGATTTTTTCCTGACGACGGGCAACGGGAATGATAGTTGCGCCCTGATTTGCGAGAGCCTTGGCCATCTGAACCCCAAGACCTGTTGAGCAGCCGGTGACTATAGCTACTTGACCCTTTAAGTCAAAATACTCTTTCATTTTTCCAACCTCTTTCCTGTCAGCAACTGACTTTTGTTTTTCATTGATTATAATTATACCCTGTCAATCAAAATCGGTCAATTTTTATAAATTTTTAACAGGCGTAAGAAAAGAATTGGATGATTTTACGATACTGCCATATAGAAGTATTAATCCGGATACAGCACGGATACTTCGGAGCTAAATCTGGAAGTACTCGGTAAATTCATTCCTGTTAAGTATATCTTCAAGGGTGTGGTTAATGTTTCTGAAGTGATTTATAAGCTCATCCTCCAGTGCGGCCCGGTCCCCTTTTTCGATGGCGTCCACCATACGGTCATGCTGAAGGACTACGTTCAGACTGTCATCATAGCGCTGCTTATCACTGCGTTCTACCCCCAGTGCGAGACGACGTGCCCTTATATAATGAATGTCGTATCTGCCTGTGTGTCCCTGAACAAACTCCTTGTTTTCCAGATGGTAGAAAAAATCATGGAACTGGGTGTCGGCTTCCGTCAGCTTTTCAAGCTCATTGAATGAAAGCATGTTTTTCTGGTCACGTACCATACCTCTTAAAAGGGGAACCAGAGGTCCTAAAAGATCTGCATCAAATGCATCGAGAACGATTCTCGTTTCAAGAACTTCTCTTAAATATCTTACGCGCTTTACTTCATTTAAATCTATACGGCTCACGAAGCTTCCGCGCTGGGGCTGCGAATCCAGGGCGCCTTCAACATTAAGTCTTCTTACAGCCTCTCTTACGGGAATACGGCTGCAGTTGAACTGCTCCGCAAGTCCAAGCTCACTCAGCTTGATTCCCGGCTTTAATTCAAGGGTGGCTATCTTATTCCAGAGAAAATAATGTATCTCGTCAGGAAGCTTTGGAGCCTCGATAGCCGTTTCTTTGTTTTCAATATTGGATGTTTCCATATCTGCCTCTTAATCTGGTATACATATATATGATAAACATAAAATAAAAACCATTATAAATCAAGTGACCTTTGATGTTTTTATAAAGTGGTATACAGATGTTGAGATGCATGAATCCATATTTTCATACATCAAGGACAGATGATTTAAAAGAACATTCCATCCTTGGATAATTTGCGCATATAAAGCCGTTGCGAAATATTGTACCATTTTCCCTAAATAACATCCTGTTCCGACGGGAAAATAATGCAAAAAATGCAAAAAACAGGATTGACATAAGTGGAAAATAGAATTAACATTAGCATCGTAAAAACTGGTATACACTTTAAACGAGCACATTAATCTTTAAAAGCGTATTATAAAAGGAGAATGCATTATGGAAATGACATTTCGTTGGTATGGATCAAAATTTGATTCAGTAACATTAAAGCAGATTCGCCAGATTCCGGGCGTAACAGGTGTTATCACAACTCTCTACGACACAACACCGGGAGAGGTATGGTCACAGGAAAGAATACATGCATTAAAGGAAGAGGTTGAGGCTGCCGGACTCCACATCAGCGGTATCGAGTCAGTAAATGTCTGCGATTCCATAAAGGTCGGCGACAAGGACCGCGACATGTACATCGAGAATTACATCCAGACTCTTGAGAATCTCGGTAAGGAAGACATTCACCTTGTATGCTATAACTTCATGCCTGTATTTGACTGGACCAGAACAGAGCTTGCAAGAGAGAATGCGGATGGCTCAACAGGTCTTGCATATAATCAGAAGGCAATCGATGCCATCAATCCCGATGATCTCGCAGCATCCATGGAGAAGATGTCACAGGGAACAGTTCTTCCGGGCTGGGAGCCGGAGCGTATGGCAAAGATCAATGATCTCTTCGCTATGTACAAGGATGTAGACGGTGAGAAGCTTTTCGAAAATCTTGTTTATTTCCTTAAGGCTATCATGCCTGTATGTAACAAGTATGACATCAAGATGGCTATCCACCCTGATGATCCGGCATGGTCTGTATTCGGTCTTACAAGAATCATCAATTCAGAGGAGAACATCCTTCGTCTTATGAAGGCAGTTGATGATGTTCACAACGGTGTGACATTCTG
>DFGZ01000237.1:2792-7392 GCA_002371295.1 Oribacterium sp. UBA3737
CGTAACCTGAGATTCAATGATACTTCCCGTGAGAACTACGATTTCCAGGAGGCCTGCCACATTTCAAGCGATGGAAACTTCGATATGTACGAGATCGTTCGTGCACTTTACGAAACAGGCTTCGACGGTCCTATCAGACCTGACCACGGACGTAACATCTGGGACGAGGTAGGGAAGCCTGGTGTAATGCCGGGATACGGACTTTACGACAGAGCCCTTGGTGCAACTTACATCCAGGGTCTTTGGGAAGCTATCGAGAAGAGCGAAAAGAGACTGGGAGGAAACTGATATGCGTTTAACACTTGATGGATTAAAGGATAAGGAAGCTTGGAAGCAGGCCGGAGTTCAGCTTCCTCAGTATGATATAGCTTCAGTTAAAGAGAATACAAAGAAGTCACCTGTATGGGCACACTTCGGAATCGGAAACATTTTCCGTATCTTCATCGGCGGAATCGCTGACACACTTATCGAGAAGGGCGAGCTTCAGAAGGGAATCACCTGCGTTGAGACCTTTGATTTCGATGTAGTTGACAAGATTTATGAGCCTTATGACAACCTGGTACTTGGAGTTACACTCAAGGCAGACGGTTCTACAGAGAAGAGAGTCATCGGTTCTCTCACAGAGGCCGTTAAGGCACAGTCACAGGTTCCTGAGGACTGGAACCGTCTCAAGGAGATCTTCATTAATCCTGAATTCCAGATGGCAAGCTTTACCATAACAGAGAAGGGCTATGCACTTAAGAATGCTTCAGGTGAGTATTTCCCGTTTGTACAGGCAGACATCGACAACGGTCCTGAGAAGCCGGGTGCAGCCATGGCCATCGTTACAGCTCTTCTTTTCGAGCGTTTTAAGGCAGGAAAGTATCCTGTAGCCATCGTAAGCTGCGACAACTGCTCACATAATGGCGAGAAGCTTATGAATTCTATCGTTACCATGGCGGAAGAGTGGTCAAAGAAGGAATTTGTTCCTGCAGAATTCATTGATTATCTTAAGGATGAATCAAAGGTAGCCTTCCCATGGTCCATGATCGACAAGATCACACCGAGACCTGCAGAGAGCGTTGAGGCTGAGCTTGAGAAGCTCGGTATCGAGGATATGGCTCCTGTAGTTACATCAAAGCATACCTTTATCGCACCTTTCGTTAATGCAGAAGGCCCTCAGTATCTCGTTATCGAGGACAAGTTCCCTAATGGACGTCCTGCTCTTGAGAAGGCCGGCGTATATCTGACAGACAGAGAAACTGTAAACAAGGTTGAGCGTATGAAGGTTACTACCTGCCTCAACCCTCTTCATACAGCACTTGCAGTTTACGGATGTGTTCTCGGCTATAACCTTATAGCAGACGAGATGAAGGACAAGGAGCTCAGAGAGCTTGTTCACCGCATCGGACCTGTAGAGGGTATGCCTGTAGTTACTGATCCGGGAATCCTTTCGCCTGAGACCTTCGTTAATGAAGTAATAAATGAAAGAATCCCGAATCCTTTCATGCCGGATACACCTCAGCGTATCGCAACAGATACATCACAGAAGGTGGGAATCCGTTACGGAGAGACCATCAAGAGCTATGTAGCAAAATACGGTGATGCAAAGAAGCTTGAGGCTATTCCTCTTGCCATCGCAGGCTGGCTCAGATATCTCCTTGGTGTAAATGACCAGGGTGAGGCATTTGAACGCTCATCAGACCCTATGCTTGAGTCTCTTACAGAGGCTGTTAAGGGCATCGAGCTTGGCAAGCCTGAAACTGTAGGCGATAAATTGAAGCCTATCCTTTCCAATGAAAACATCTTTGGCTCAGACCTCTATGCAGTCGGCCTCGGAGAGAAAATCGAAGAGCTCTTCAAGGAGGAGATCGCAGGAAAGGGTGCTGTAAGAGCTACTCTTGTAAAGTATCTTGGCTGATATGTCTCATGGCAGAGATACCATGAGAAAATCTTCACAGGATTGCTTTTAACTGTACCTTCTTTCGATTGCGATTATAAATAGGATTAAAATCCGGCAATTATCGTTTTTGAAGTTTATGAAAGGCTATACTTACGGTATTATTAGATACTGTAGGTATAGCCTTATCTATAAAAGCCTGTTCCTTTTCTTAGGATAGCTTTACACATATAAGGCGCCTTCAAATCACTCTAAGAAAAGAGAAAGAAAATGCGTATTATTTTTGCTACACATAATAAGAACAAAATAACAGAAGTACGGCAGATACTTGGAGAAGTGGCAAGCGATATAGTTGCGAAGAGCGAGCTCGGTATAGATTTTGAGCCTGTGGAAACGGGAAAGACATTTGCCGACAATGCAGAGCTCAAGGCGTCAGGCATCAGAAGCTATATGCTGGCTCACGGAATGCTTAAGGACGATGATATCATCATGTCTGACGATTCCGGGCTCTGTGTTAATTACATGTTCGGACTTCCGGGAATCTACAGTGCGAGATATCTGGGAGAAGAAACTTCTTATGAAGAAAAGAATGCCAGAATCATACATGAACTGAGATTTGCAAAGGGAGAGGAGCGCGCAGCCCACTTCACCTGCAATATCTGTGCTGTATTTGCCGACGGAAGAGTATTTCATACCGAGGGACTCTTTGAAGGGCTGATAGCAGAGGAGCCCAAGGGACAGAACGGCTTCGGCTATGATCCTATACTGTATCTTCCGGAATACGGAAAGACTTCAGCTGAGCTCACTGCCGAGGAAAAGAACAGCATGTCCCATAGAGGAAAGGCTCTGAGAGCCATGAGAGATCTTCTCAGGAAGGTCTTTGAAGAAGATAAGAAAAAGGGAATAAACCAGGCGGCGTTCCCCGAGAATAAGGAGGACAGCGGACTTGTCCGCCCCTTTCAGACAATCCTTGTCGTAAGTGATTCTCATCATAAGGATGACAATCTGAAGGACGTACTCAGCCGTCTTGGGATGATTGATTTCCTGATTCATCTCGGTGATGCTGAGGGAACAGAAGGCATGATCCAGCAGTATGCAGGGGACGGTGTAAAGTGTTACTTTGTGCAGGGAAACAATGACTTTTTCACAGATCTCCCAAGAGATATAGTGGCAGAATTCGGAATGCACAGATGCTTCATGACTCACGGCCACTATTACGGAGTGAACTTTGACCTTACAGAGCTTGCTGAAGAAGCAAAGGCCCGGGGCTGTGATGTTGCTATGTTCGGGCATACCCATAAGCCCTACATGAAGGTAATTAACGGCGTGACTTGTATAAACCCGGGTTCTATAAGCTTCCCAAGACAACCGGACCGCCGTCCATCCTATTTGGTCATAGATATAAGTGAAGAAGGGGAGTTCTCATACCATCAGGTATATCTCGACAGGGGCCGGGATTAGGCTCCTCCGAAAGATTTCCTGTTTATTTTTGTAAACCGGTTTTGCTCTTTGTAAATCGGACGTATTTGTACTTGTAAGAGAAAAAAATATAATATATAATGTAGTGGTGTAAGCGGTTACAGAATCGTTTATGATTTTAAATTGCGTTAAATTGTTATGCAAAGGAGATATGTTATGACACAAGAAGAATTTATGGCAAGACTGGCTGAAATCAAGGTTTGCCCTGTAGTTGTTATCGATGATGTTGAGGATGCTGTTCCTCTTGCAAAGGCTCTTGAGGCAGGAAAGCTTCCTATGGCTGAGGTTACTTTCAGAACACCGGCAGCAGCTGATGCTATCGCACGTATCGCCAAGGAGTGCCCAAATGTTGTAGTTGGTGCCGGTACAGTTATCGATCGTGAGCAGTGCACTCGTGCCATCAAGGCAGGTGCTCAGTTCATCGTAGCTCCATCATTCTCTGATGAAGTTGCACAGTGTGCAATCGGACACGGAGTAGCTTATTGCCCTGGTACATGTACTCCTACAGATATAACAAACGCTCTCAGATACAATCTTCCTATGGTAAAGTTCTTCCCTGCTGGAAACTACGGCGGACTTAAGACTATCAAGTCCCTTGCAAGCGTATTCCCACAGATCAAGTTCATGCCTACAGGCGGAGTTAATGTAGATAATGTCAACGAGTATCTTGGATTCGACAAGATCATAAGTGTTGGCGGAACATGGGTATGCAAGAAGGATCTCGTTGCAGCCAAGGACTGGGACGGTATCACAAAGCTTTGCCAGGAAGCTTACGACCTCACACACTGATTTTTTTCTGTCCTGTACCGGGAAAACGGTACGGGACATTTTTTTATGCGCGATACGGCCTTCAGGCGAATACTTGTATTTATTTGAAGATAAGCGCCTCATCGAGTGGGGGGATGAAATCCGCCCTGCTCGATTTAATGTGAAATAAGTCTAAACCGCTTGAAATGGGCCTTTTTTCCTAATAAAATCAAAGAGTAAGGGCATATTAAAAAAATATTTGAAAAAAGTTTGAATTTGTTGTTGACATTCTAAGCGGTATTCGCTAATATAACTGAGTCGCTTGAAGAGAGCAACACACAAAACAAATGAGTCAGTAGCTCAGCTGGATAGAGCAACGGCCTTCTAAGCCGTGGGTCGGGGGTTCGAATCCCTTCTGGCTCATTTCTCTTTCGAAAGAAAGAGGATGACAACAAAGGTTCGCTAACGCGGCCGTAATATGGTGGGTATAGCGTA
>DFGZ01000064.1:0-655 GCA_002371295.1 Oribacterium sp. UBA3737
AAAGGGGAAGCTGTTCCTTTTGTTATGGAGCTTCCGAATTATCGTCTTCCCAGTCCGAAGAATGTATTCCGGCTCTTATGGGAAAAAGCAAAGGATTTCCTTCAGAGAGCATTTACAGTCATATTTATCGCTACTATCATCATATGGCTGCTTCAAAGCTTTGATATTCACTTTAATCTGGTAGACGACCAGAAAGACAGTATCCTAGCCATGGCTGCAGGAATACTTGCTCCTGTCATGGCACCTGTAGGACTCGGAGACTGGCGTATCTGTACAGCCCTTATCAGTGGTTTCATGGCAAAGGAAAGTGTAGTTTCGACTTTGGAGATTCTTTACGGACAGGATGTTCATGCATTTTTGACTGAAGCTGCCGCTGCTTCACTTCTGGTTTTCTCACTTCTGTATACACCCTGTGTTGCAGCAATAGCTTCTATTCAGAGAGAACTTGGAAAAAAATGGGCATTGGGGGTAGTATTCTGGCAATGCTTCCTTGCCTGGCTCGCGGCTTTTGTAATCCATTTTTTAATCTGATATAAGTGTCATAAGTATCTTTCCCACTTGTGCTCGCACAAAAGTGGGAAAGATACTTCATGACACGTCCCAGATGGAGCACGTAAGGACGCTTTTTGCGGCCTGAGAGTGCGGAATGTGGGAG
>DFGZ01000064.1:750-13164 GCA_002371295.1 Oribacterium sp. UBA3737
CGATTCTATATCGACTTTTGACACTCACGTCATAAAATAAATAAAAGTCTCAAATCATATATAAACACGATGATCTGAGACTTTATGGCAAATATGTATCATTTAATCCGGAGGAAAAAACATGGAACAGGAATTTACGATCAGAAAGGCTTCTGTTATTGACGCAGCGGCAATTCTTGCTATATATGCACCTTACGTAGAGGAAACTGCCATTACCTTTGAATATACAGTTCCCACTCTTTCCGAATTCAAAGAACGTATACGAAATGTACTGAAAAAGTATCCCTATATCGTTGCGGAAAAAGGCGGAACCATCGCAGGTTACGCCTATGTAAGTCCCTTCCATGAAAGGGCTGCCTACAGCTGGGCTGTTGAAACCTCCATATATATAGATAAGAATCTCCGAAAGACGGGTCTCGGAAAACGTCTTTACAACGCACTTGAAGATATTCTTAAAAAGCAGGGGATACTGAATCTCAATGCCTGCATAGCTTATCCTGAAAAAGAGGATCGTTATCTAACCAAAAACAGCGTTGAGTTCCATGAGCATCTCGGATACAGTATGGTCGGTGAGTTCCATAAGTGTGGTTACAAGTTCAACCGCTGGTACAACATGGTGTGGATGGAAAAAACCATCGGGGATCACCTTTCAGAGCAGCCTCCGGTAAAAAGCTTTGATGAGGTACTGAAAGAAATTGATTTCAGCAGGTATTAACAGAATCCATAACCTGCCCTTACACATGTCTCACAACTTCGAATCTCTGAAGCTTTACAGGCTCATCAGGACTTATACCCCCCTTTTGTCTTGCTATATCTATCTGCTGTTCTACTGTATCCACCCCATCAAGATCAGGAAGGAGCAGCCCTCTTCTTCTGCCGGAACTTACTATAACACCGTACCTTTTCACATTCAGCTTATCAGGCCCTGATATATCCTCAGGTTCACTGAGAACATCAACATTTATATCAAGATACGGAAGCTCCGGAGCTGTGATCGGACTGAATCGGGGATCACGTGTAGAAGCGCTTATGGCATTCTGAATTATCTCTTCGGCAACTGATGATGTTGCAGGCAATATGGTTCCGATACATCCCCTCAGTCTGCCATCCTTGTGAATCGACACAAAGGCACCCGCTGTCTTTGTGGTCATTTCGGCAGGAAGATCCTCCGGTACCTCTATCTTCTTATGGTACATGATGTAGTTTTCCAGAGACCTCCTGGCCAGACGCACATATGCGTCAGACTTTTCAGCCTTATCTGAAAGCTCTGTTCTTATTCTGTTCATATACATATCAAGGAAATGTCTGGATGAATCGGAGCCTTCCGGATAAAAAGAAGCTATACCATAACCGACTCCGGTAACATCCTGATGAGAATAAATTTCAGATCTTATCTTAAGACCGTCTAAGGCACCTGCCATGATCACAAAGGAACGATGTCCGCATTCGGCAGCTTTACGGCAGAAATCCTCATTGAAGTCAAACATTTCCTGAAAAGAAGCTCTTTTAGCCACATCCATAATTCTTTCATCATAAACAGGCCCTTCCTCGGCAAATCCATACGGGCCATGCTCCTGGAGTTTATGTGACAGATCACCGCTTGCTATAAAAACCACTCTTCTTTTAGTGTCATCCACAGCCTTTTGTATCAGCATTCCCAGACGATAATGTTCAGGCAGTCCCAGCCCTGAAAGACCTATACGGATTATTCCGGCACTTTTATACTTATTTCTTATGAACCAAAGGGGAACCATGGTTCCATGGTCAAGAGAAGGATCCTTTTCTCCCAGTATCCCCGCAGGAAAATCCTCAGCATCCGCAAGTTCACAGATTTTATCTCTGAGTTCCGAGTCATAACTTTCATCAAATGAAACCATGGGGGCCCTGAATCTTGAAAAGTCACCCTTAGCTCCCAATCCTGGTGAGATATGAAAGTAATCGGAATACATGATACTGTGAGGACTTGTAATGATGATAGTCTCAGGTTTCAGCTCAGCTATCTCCATCGCCACCTTTTCATAGGCATCAATAGTATCCTGAATGCTTTTTTCTCCTCCCTTTCCTATCTCCGGAATGATCAATGGTGGATGAGGGACCATAAATGCAGCTAAAATCGACATAGTATACCTCCTTCTGTTCCAATTCTATTCATACTTTGAACTTTCGGCATGAATTCAAATACATATTAAGGTGATATGCCTGCATATCAAATTATGTTTTCAAAATCTATTATAACCTATGGATGTCAGGTAATATATGTTTCCCACATACCGATATACATACTAGTCGAATCGTCATATCATGCAAACAAAAGTCACATTATCTAAAGGATATTTCTCTCACCTTATCGATGTAAAACTCAAGTACCTTATATCCATCCACCACATCAGGATGCATTTTTGAAGCCCTGCATCTTTCAGGGTGCCACTGTGTTGTCCAGATAGGAAGTGTACGATGATGGGTACCTTCGATAACCCTGTCTCCTGTTGCACTGTAGAGATCTACTATCAGATCTTCTCCCAGAACTTCCGATGCCTGATGATGAGAACTGTTGATTTCGAATTTGTCTCCGTAAATCGGTTTGAACCAGGAATCCTCTCCACTTATCTCTGCGATATGGAACTTGTCCGGACCTGAAAGGATATCTCTTGCATGATACTTTTTGGTTGAAATATCCTGATTGAGCTTTCCACCGAAAAAGACATTAACAAGCTGGTGACCCCGACAGATACCGAGCACAGGCTTCTTTGCTTCAACAAAAGCCTTAAGGTATCTTTCCTGAAGTTTATCAAGTTCATCATTTATTTCGCCGCAGGATTTATTGATACATCCATACCATATCGGGTCAATGTCTATCCCTCCAGGCAAAAGAAGGCCGTCAAAATCATTTATATCAAAATCCTGGCAGCAATGTTTAACTGCCGCCTCTGCTCCCTGAGCTTCGATAGCATTGACATAATTTGTAAGGTCGCATGGAAGCGCAGGAATAACTATTTTTACTGTATCCATTATACTTGCTGCAAAATGCAGCATCCTCCTGATAATATGATGTGAATGTCAAAAGTATTTGCCACTCGCTTATGATGCTCCACCACATAGATTCGTGTGCAGTGGAGCATCATAATATAATCGGTACTCAAGTCCTGATTCTAATTTTGGAATTATAAGCCTTTACACTAAACAGTCAATATGCAACAGCACCATGAAAACTGTCATATTTCCTGTCTGATGCATAAGAAATAAACAGAACATATCAGTGCCTGTTTATAGACTCCAGAAATTCCCTGGCTCTTTCTGACTTAGGTGATGTAAAGAACTTCTCCGGTGTGTTCTCTTCCACGATAGCTCCGTCCGCCATGAACACAACTCTGTCGGCAACACGGCGGGCGAAGTTCATCTCATGGGTAACCACGATCATGGTCATGCCTTCATTGGCAAGCTCGATCATGACATCCAGAACCTCCTGAATCATTTCAGGATCCAGCGCACTTGTAGGCTCGTCAAAAAGCATAACCTTGGGATGCATGGCGAGAGAACGTGCGATGGCAGCTCTTTGCTGCTGTCCTCCCGAAAGCTGCGCAGGCATTTTCTGAGCCTGTGAGTCAACACCTACTCTCTTAAGAAGTTCCATGGCCTCTTTCTTTACTTCCTCCTTCGGGCGATGAAGAACATCAACCGGTCCCATACAGACATTGTCGAGGATAGATTTGTGGGCAAAAAGATTGAAAGACTGGAATACCATACCTATTTCAGCCCTGAGTTCTGCAAGTCTGGCACCGCCCTCAGGAAGCTTCCTGCCTTCTATCAGTATTTCTCCCGAATTAATGCTTTCCAGGCGGTTGATGGTACGGCACAATGTCGATTTGCCGGAACCGGAAGGCCCGATAAGTACAACTACCTCTCCCTTTTTGACCTGAAGATTTATATCCTTAAGAGCATGGAGCTCTCCGTAATATTTTTCAACATGCTTTAATTCAACTATAGTTTTATCTGAGTCCTTCTCAGTTACATTCACTTCACTGTTCATCATTATTTCCTTTATATACTGTTCCAGATTATCTAAGGAAACGCTGATTAATGCGTTTCCCTGGCCGGATTTTCGCTGCGAAGCAGCAATTTCCTTTAAAAAATCCGTGCCCCTACGCCGGAGGCTCCCTAAGTATTTATATTGATATCACTGCCATATCTATTCATCTCCCCACTACAGGTGCCATGCCGCCTCGTTTCGCAAGTGTGACAGAAGCTTTATTCAAAAGATAATTTATAAGTACATAGATCACCGCTGCCATGAGATATACAGAAAGCAGGGCATCATAGTTTGAAATCAGAACCTTTGCGTTCTGCATAAGGTCCGGGAAGTTCACTATATATGAAAAGGTCGTATCCTTCACAACGATTACCAGATCTGAGACCAGTGCCGGAATCACATATCTTATGGCCTGAGGGAAAATGATCTTCGTGAATACCATGGTTTCCCGCATTCCTATGGATAAAGCCGCCTCTCTCTGACCTTTGGGAACAGCATGAACACCTGATCTCAGAACCTCTGCAACCATGCCTGAGGCTGAAATCGCAACAGGCAGTGAAACGCGCCATATAGACGGAAGGTTGATGCCCATCTTCGGCACATAAAGGAAAAAGAAGTAAATAAACAAAAGAGTCGGTACCCCTCTTGTGAATTCGGTGAGGGCTGTTCCGGCAAGGTTCAAGGGCCTGTAAAAGCAGATTCTCATTATCATGAAAACAAATCCGATGAAAAGAGCCAGAATTCCCGCAAGAAGTGAAGCTTCAATGGTTCCCAGAAGACCTTCCCCGATGAATTTCCATGTGGTGAATCTCATGAAAAAGCTCCAGTACTTTCCATCAAACTGACCATTGTCCTTAAACAGCTTCAAAATGTAAAGTGCGAAGACGGCTATGGCTAAGAGTGAAACCACTGTCACCACCGTTATTTTCTTTCTGGTTTTTTCATCCGGCTGCTCATACAGCGCTTCTCTGACAGTTCTTTGTTCACTCATCTTATGATCCTCACTTTCTTATCTATAAAGCTTCCGATCTGTCCGATGATGACAGCAGTTCCGCAATACATAATTGATGAAATCAGAAAGGAAGTTACCCCGCCAACATCTCTTGTATTTATATAGGAGACAAGACCCGTCAGATCCTTCGGATTCAATGGGACCTGAGATGCCAGAGATGTTGTCAGCATGGTTGCGATCAGGAGATTAGTCATCGGCAGTACTGAAAATCTGACCGCCTGCGGGATGACCACTTTACGCATCATAGTTCCGAAGGTCATCCCCAGTGACCTCGCTGCCTCAATCTGACCAATGCCTATTGAGTCAATTCCGCTCATGAGATATTCTGAGCAGAAAGCAGCAGGTATCATCGTGGTTGCAGTCAGAACGCACCGGTAATAAGAAAGAATGATATTAAGATTCGGTAATGCATATACCAGAACTATCAGGAGGGATGCTCCCGGGATATTTCTGAATATCTGCACATACAGATCGCCAAAGATACGTAAAGGTTTTATGGGGCACACCCTCATTACAGTGATGATGATGCCTATCACCAGAGCGCCTGTAAATGATAATGCCGTCAGCTGCCAGGTGGTAAATAAAGCCTGTATGTATTTTTCGCCATATTGAGATAGTAATTCACTAATAGTCATAACAATTCCTTGAAAACATATGATAACGTAAGTATCTTTCCGAACTGTCTGGTACATCAGCCTATTTTATTCGCTGCAAGAGGCTGCTATATGCCGGATTCCTTCGGAAGCTTCCACAAGTAATGTGGGATGTCTCGTATTAATACAACACGACATGACAGAACAGGAACACTGATCTGCCATGCCGTAATCTTCATTGCTCACTAATTATCATTACATATAGCTTATGTGGAGTATTTTAAAGAAAATCAATCCACTGTTATAAAGAAGATCTTTATATTTTGAAATCTAAATCAAATGACGTGAGTGTCAAAAGAATTTGCAACTCACGCATGATGCAGCACACATTCGTGTGCAATGTGCTGCATCATCAGATGCCTTTCATCAGCCTACAGCCGGTGCCTCAGGTGCTTCGCTGATTCCTGTTCTGTCTCCAAGGCTTATCTTCCAAAGATCCTTCCAGAGACCTTCCTCCTCGATCTTCTTTAAGAAGTTGTTCACGAACAGAACTCCGTCAGAATCCTTAGGAAGTCCGATACCGTAATTATCTTCAGGTCCGAAAACATCGCCTGCGATCTGGTACTTGCCGGGTTCTTTTACGAGGGCATTGAGCATAAGAGTATAGTCTGTTACATAGGCATCTACTCTTCCCTGCTCCAGTGCTGTACGAGCTTCGATATCGGAAGAGAACTCCTCAACTGTAGCCTCAGGTGCGTACTCCTCAAGAATTGAAGGACCTGTTGAACCTGCCTGAGTGGCAACAACTTTTCCGGACAGACTCTCAACCCCTGTGATGTCAGCATTACCGGCCTTTACAAGTACAGCCTGTCTTGAAGTGTAGTAAGGTCCTGCAAATGAGATAAGCTCTTTACGCTTGTCTGTGATCGAATATGTTGCAAATACAGCATTTACCTGACCTGTTGTAAGAACTGATTCACGTGTGCTTGAGTCAACCTGAACGACTTCGAACTTTGACTCATCTCCGAGGATGTATCTTGTAAGAAGCTGATACAGACCTGCATCGAATCCGCGGATTCCGTTATCTGTCTCATCAAGCTGGCTGAAAAGCTGTGATGTACGTGTTCCGCCGACCTTAAGAACACCGGCTTCCTTTACTGCCGAAGCCCATTCTGAAGCAGCAATCTCCTCATCATCTGCCACAGGCCCCTTTGTGAGGAGTTCATCAAAAGCTGCCTTGTCGATAGGGGCTGCCTGAGGCTCTGTCACTTCCTGAGCTTTTGATTCCTGTGCCTGAGCTGTTTCCTTTGCAGCATCTGTTACAGCTTCTGTTGCTGCCTCGGTTGCAGCTTTAGCTGCAGTTTCTGTAGCAGCTGTTGTACCTGAACTTCCGCACGCTGTTGAAACCGCCATAGATGCTGATACCAGAAGGCATGCTGTCAATCTCTTGAAATTCTTCTTCATAATCGTCTCCTCCATTTATTCATCCCGTGAGGATGTGTCATTCGATTTACACATTTTACCAGCTGCTTCAGAATCCCGGGTAATACATATTTTTAATCTTTAGATATAACTTAAATTTATTGCAAAGCAAACAAACCCTTGTCAGAAATCATAGCACGTTATTCAGGGTTCTTCTGATATAGTGATGAGCTTTCATCAGCACCTATGGTAAAATCTTTTTTTTACCTGTATAATAAACGGACTTGAATGACAGAACGGAGTTTATTATGGAAATAAGACAGCTTATCACATTCCAAAAGGTAGCTGAGCTTGAGAGCTTTTCCAGGGCAGGTCATGAGCTTGGGTATTCTCAGTCAACAGTGACTGTACAGATAAAAGCCCTGGAAAATGAGCTCGGAACTTTGCTGTTTGACAGATTCGGAAAAAATGTAAAGATCACAGCGGACGGGAAGCTTCTTTTAAAATATGTAGAAAACATAATGAATCAGATAAATTCCCTGAAGGGTACTCTCGGCAATGAATCTGCCAGAACTCATACACTTCATATCGGGACGCTGGATTCACTATGTATGTTCACACTTACAGAAATTCTGAAGCTTTTAAGAGAGCATCACCCGGAATACCATATCAAGATAACCAGAGGTTCACCTTCTGAGCTCACAGAAATGATGGAAAAGAACGAAGTTGACATCATATATATTCTGGATGCTCTGTATTACAATGTTCACTGGAAAAGAGTCATCGAGAAAAAGGAACCCTGCATCTTTGTCTGCGGACCTCAGAATCCAATATTAAAAAAGGATGATATCAGGCTTAGTGAACTTGTGAAGGAACCTTTTTACCTTACTGAGGCTGATGATAACTATCAGTTTGCCCTGGCACAGTATCTGGCTTTTCAAAATCTTTCCATTGACCCTGTCCTTGAAGTAGGAAGTACAGAGGTCATATCAAAGATGATACATGAGACCGGCGGCTGTTCATTTTTGCCATACTTCGCCATAAAAGAACATCTGGAGAGCAATTATCTTTCCCGGATTCCCGTAAAAAATTTTCATATAGACATGTTTCATCAGGTCATATATATGGAAAACAAGTGGGTGACCGGAGAAATGCTTGAATTCATACGAATCGCAAAAGCGACTTTGCTGTAAAAAAAGGTCCCCCAACCGAAGGTACGTATATGTACCCTGGTGGGGGGACTGTTCTGTTTTTAAGGGAAAAAAATATATATACTTAGTTTTTGATATGCTGTATCAGGTTAACTGCAATTCCTGATTGGGATATCATTATCGCAGACTTCGAACTCTTCATATCCACAGTCTTATCTCCGTAGAAATTTTTGAATCCATGGTCTGTAAGCAGTTTGTAAGCCTCATCAAAATCATCAACATTCATGCGGATGGCAGTGACGTCCTTAGGGAGCTTCATGTCCGGAACAGAAATGTCAAGATAAAATCCGTTTGCATCCTTCATCCTGATACCTTCAACATTCAGATCACCTATTCCCTGCGGATTGTGATGCTTCTCAAATCCCAAAGCCTCAAATACTTTTACTATGGATTCTCCGTCGTTGGTAATGATCTGTGGATTAAAAGTTGTTATTTTCATATACATACCCCTTTCAAGGTTCAGCAGAACTTATTTTCGGGCTTTATTTATAATGCAATTAACACTATAAAAATCAGTCCTTTTAAGGATATCGACAGGTTTAAATATGATATAACATGTTATTCCATCAGATTACTTTCAAATTGACTTTTTTTCTCTTCTCCGTAGACCTCATAAGAAAGCTTCAGAAACTTATCAAGAGCTGTTGTACGGAATTCTGCCCAGCTCTCGGCCTCATGCTTTACAAGTATGGGGTAGAACAGAACTTCATTTTCTTCTGCGGCCTTTCTGTCTCCCGGAGCGTCTCCCACCATCAGTATATGATTCTTTTCATATCCCTTTTCAGATATCATCTTAATGCAGGCGCTTTTACTGCCCACCTCCTGAGTACATATCACATCCACCATTTCAAGAAGTCCGAATCTTTCCCATTCCTTCCTTACAGCTTCAGGATTGGCACTGGAAACTACAGCGATGTCAGCAGATTCATGGATAAGTGAAAATGCTTCCTTCACTCCTTCAAAAGGCTTTATCTCCTCCTGAGGAAGCTTTTCTATTTCTTCATTGACACTCCGGCTCCAGTTGAGAGCCTTTTCGAAAACAGGTGATGTTCCGATCTTCGACACTAAAGCGGAATTACTTAATTCAGGAGCTGTTTCACTCCATACACGCAGTTCTTCTACACCATCGATCTTCCTGTATTTCTCATTTATCTCTGAAAGAACCATGCTGAGCCCCTTGAATCTGTTGATCCCGCGGGTGATGGAATAGAGATTTATCTCATTCCATCTTTCAAGTATTTCCTGCTCCCACTCAAAAAGCTCCCATTCCTTCACCATGCAGGGTCCAAAGCATCTTATATGCTTTATATTCATGGTGTCCATGGCACAGCCATCTGAATCTATACATACGATATGATCGTGTTTTTTCTTAAAATCCAAAACAGACATTAAAACTCCTTTATCTCCATGACTGAAAACTTATTTAATTAAAATAGACCAATATATTTAATCAAAGAGTGACGTACTAAAGCACATCCACGTCACTCTTTGATAAGTAAGTCCCGCACACATTTATGTATGTGGCCCTGCTTCATACTATAATCCAAGTCTCAAAGTCTTGTATCCCATCTGTCACACCATACAAGGTCATTGTACATGCCCTTGAACTCTGATTTACCTGTAAGCTTCTCGACCAGCTTACGGATGTACTCAGGACTTGAGCCGTAAGCATTGACAAAGGTCTTCATCATTGGAACGTCATAGAGGTGATTAGTGTAGTTAAGTGAAACAGCCACTGTCGGCACTTCCTTTACGAACCATGGAATCTCATGTGAATGGGAAACGGAATAGGTGAGCCTTGTGTTATTTTCCTTCGCATAGCCCTTCATGTCGATGACAAAAAGCACCAGATCCGTGTTCTTCTTGAACTCTTCCCTGCTTTCATGCTCCATCATCCTGAATTTGTTGAACTTAGAGGGAGACTCCATCTCATACTCGTAGTAGTCCTTAGGAGCATTGACCTCGAAGCCAGCCTTTTCCAGTTCCTCAACAAGAAGTTTTTTAGCCGGATCAGCCCCGTCAACTGATGAAACAGGTGCGCTTTCGATAAAATAAAGGAGAACCCGCTTCTTCTTTTCAGGGTCCACAGGCAGTATCTTCTGGGTATCCTTTACAAGGGTAATGCTTTCGTCCGCAGCCTGTTCGGCAAGCCTGTGGTGCTCTTCACAGCCTACTATTTTCAGATCTTCCCTATTCGGGAACACAAGCTCATCAAGACCGAGATGTGCCTTGAGACCGAGTATCCTGTGAAGTGCATTGTCAAGTCTTTCCTCAGTGATGGTACCGTCCTCTATACCCTCTCTTAGGTATGCTATATCCTCTTCATGATCGTTGAAGAAAAGTATCATGTCACAGCCTGCCGCCACAACTCCCTGCACCGCATGCTTTCTGTCCGCTGCAGCTGTAAGACCTGCCATATGAGTGGCATCGGTAACGATCAGTCCGTTAAATCCAAGCTGTCCTCTGAGAAGTCCCTGTAAAAGTTCGGGTGAAAGAGTTGCGGGTAGTATATCTTCATCCTTTATCTCCGGATTAAACTTCTTCGTATAAGCTCTTTGACAGATGTGACCGACCATGACACTTTGAAGTCCTGCATCGATGAGCTTCTTATATACTTTGCCGAAACTCCGGTCCCACTCTTCTGTAGACAAGTCATTGCAGCCCATGACAAGATGCTGGTCTCTTTCTTCACTACCGTCTCCCGGGAAATGCTTAGCTGCACAAGCCAGACCTGCCCTGTTCATCTCTTCCATATATGCAAGGGATCTTTCTGCAACAAGCTCAGGGTCATTTCCGAAAGCTCTTGTATTTACGATGGTGTTTCTCCAGTTGGACACCACATCGCATACAGGTGCAAATGTCCAGTTGCAGCCCACACTTTTAGCCTCTGTGGCACCGACTCTCGCCATTGCTCTTACAGTATCGGAAGTTTTGCTAGCACCGCAGGCAGCACCTGTAGCTATAAATGTACCTTCGGATACTGCTCCGTTTCCTCCTGCTTCACAGTTTGCTGCAATAAGAACAGGAACCTTGCTGTGCGTCTGAAAATACTTGTTCTGCTCGTAGATTTCCTCAAGTGTCCCGCCTTGCCAGCGTACTCCGCCGATATGATATTTATTAACCAGCTTATCGAGGGTCTCAGGGTCTCTCTGAAGTGTAAGATTGATGAAAAGCTGTCCTATCTTTTCATCAAGAGTCATGTTCTTTATCGTATCCTCCACCCACTGGATCTTTTTGTCACTGAGGTTAAAGGGCTTTGCTTTAAGATCTACCATTTTTTTCATCACACTCCGGTCTTATAACACAGAACGGAGGCTCCTTCCTTTATTTTGTCTTGTAATCGAAATCCGGAATCTTTGTCCATCTTTCCTTGAAGTAATGGGCTGCAAGCTTTGGCTTTCTGTCTCTTGTGAAAAGTCCCTTCTTGTTGCCCTGCACTCTCATGATGCTCTGACTTGTGGCAAAATCAGCAAAGTTCCATACCTGCTCTCCCACAACAAAGTCGAATTCATCAAACACAGCGTTGTTCATCTTGTAATACTCAAGCTGATACTCCTCTGTAAACATTACCGGTGTCGTGTCATGGAATCCCATGACCGTATCCGCTCCATACTCTGTGAACATCAGTGGCTTTCCGGTCTTCGCCCACTCTGAAAGCTCATTTCTCAATGCTTTTTCCGAGCCTTCCAGATCAGGACCGCCGAAGTACCATCCGTAATATCTGTTCAGGCAGATAACGTCTGAGAGTTTTCCGGATATATCTTTATCAGGGCCTCCCGCAAACTGTACACTTGTGAGTGTACATGGACGCTTCTCCGGATCCAGTTCCTTCGCCAGCTTAAACAGTGGCTCAAAGTATTCATATGCCCCTTCGGAATATGAATCCGGCTCATTTGCGATATTCCACATGACAACTGAGCAGTAGTTTTTGTCTCTTTCTATGAGATCACGGATCACATCCTTGTGGTGTTCAAAGGTCTTAACCCCATGCTCTTTGTCAAAGGTTCCGACCTTCTTTCCATGAAAGTTCGCGCCGCCTCCGAAATCAAAGTTAATGCCTACCGCCGTTGTCTCATCGATGACCACCAGGCCTTCCCTGTCCGCAAGTCTCATCATTTCCTCACTGTAAGGATAATGACTGCAGCGGAA
>DFGZ01000076.1 GCA_002371295.1 Oribacterium sp. UBA3737
GTTTCCAGGGAAGGGCAAACGTTACTAAACGCTATTTATAAAATTTAGCGTGCTATTTGCTGAATTTAAAAATTAAAGGTATTTGATTAATTTTAAGAAGATAGAGGGCCTAAGTCATGGAAATTAACAATCAATTTATCACACCTATGAAACCATGGACTCTGGAGGATCTTAGAACCCAGAGGAATCAGAGACCACAGGAGTCTGAGGGCGCCGCTTTATTCAAGGATGTCTTTGATAACGCGGTAAATAACGTAAAGCTTACTCAGGCAGATGTGGAAAACAAACAGTATCTTTTGGCTACAGGGCAGCTGGAGGACGCACATTCGCTTCCTATAGCTGAGTCAAAGGCTGCTATCAGTCTGAACATGCTGGTAACTTTGAGGAACAAGGCACTTAGTGCTTACTCAGAGCTTATCAAGATGAACACCTGATAACCGGCTTTACTGATAAAGATTAGTAGCAATTGGGGATGGGTTTCAGAGTGGAGTGAACTTTGGATAACTTTAAAGAATCATGGGGAAAGATGCCCAAAAAGAGCAAAATTGCGATTATTGGCATCATTGCTGCAACGGTAATTGCCGCTGCGGCTGCAATCATATACTTAAATCTGATCAGTCAAACTAAATATAGTACATTGTTCACCGGACTCAGTACTGAGGAAGCTTCTCAGGTGGCCAATCTCCTGCAGGATCAGGGTATAGTTTATACCTACAATGCAACAGACGGGTCCATTCGTGTGCCGGAGGACAAGGTAGAGTCTACGAGAGTATCGCTACTCAGCAAGGGATACCCGAAAAGTGGTTTTACTTATGATATGTACATAAGTAATGCAGGTCTCATGACAACAGAGTCTGATAAGGAACTGTATACACTTTACGATCTTCAGGATCGTCTGGGAGCAACCATCCGTATTTTCGATGGTGTCATGGATGCAAAGGTGACTATCGCCAAGGGTTCAAATGAGAAATTTGCCCTCAGCACCACAAAGACCATAGATGCCTCCGCATCGGTAGTTGTCACCATGAAGGAAGGGGCAACCCTCAGTGAAGCTAATGCCAATGCCATCAGGAACCTCATTTCAAGATCTGTCAAGGGTGTTAACTTCACCAATGTTTCCGTATTTGATGCGGCAACTATGGAAGAGGTTGGCGGAGACAACGGAGGAGATACCAGTAAGGTCATCCAGGATCTCACCGCACAGGTGGAGAACAGCATAGCCGGCAACATAAAGCGGGTTCTGGCAAAGCTTTACGGAGCTGAGAATATAGCGGTTTCCGTAAAGGGAACTCTGGATATGACCAAGCTCATTTCCGAGAATACGCAATACACGGTTCCGGATAAGGTGGAAGAGACTGAGCGTTCAGGACTTCTCAATCATGAGGACTTCAATAATGAGAATTCCGGATCCACCACTGACGGGGCTGCGGGAGTTGTAGGTACCGATGCCAATGCAGACACACCGAGATATACAAATCTGAACGGAGCAAACGCAACCACCAACGGATATTCGGCCAATGCCTATTCCAGAGACTGGTTGTACAACGTACTTAAGGAACAGAGGGAGATTTCTCCGGGAGTACTTAAGGATGCTACGGTAGCAGTCGTTATCACGACTGATGACAGATCCGTACAGCAGCAGGATCTGGTTAATCTTGTTGCTGACGCAGGCGGAATTTCCAGAACGGATGCGGCAGAAAAGATAACCATAATCCGTTCTACACCGGCAGAAGAGGCACCTCAGACTGAAACTGAGACACAGCCTGAGCCTGAACCGGAGTTCCCGCTTGTTACACTTATCATTGCTATTGCAGCAGGCGTACTTCTTCTGCTTATACTTTTACTTATCATTCTCAGAAAGAAAAAGAAGAAGAGACTTGCGGCACAGAAGGCAGCAGAGGAGGCTGCGGCAGCGGAAGCAGCTGCAGCTGCAGCGGCGGCAGAGACGACGGAGACGGCTGCCGAAAAGAGACAGAGAAACGAAGAGATGGAGCTCGGAGCAGAAGAAGATACAAATGCATCAATGCAGCATGGCATGCGACTGAAGCAGAATATCGGAGAGTTCATAGACAACAACCCTCAGGTAGTTGCAAAGCTGATTCAGGGATGGCTGCGTGAAGAAGAGGGAGAGGAGAGCAACAATGGCAGGAGAAGAGACCGTTCAGGTAGAAAATAAGGCAGCAGCCGGGAGCGCCCCTGCCCCTGCTCCGGCTATAACTCCGGAGAACAGTTCCGAGGGTCGTAAGCTGAGTTTTAAGCAGAAGGCAGCTCTGGTGGTGGTTTCCATAGGGGCTGACAGGGCTTCACAGCTATATAAGTATTTAAACGAAGCAGATATAGAGGATCTGACTTATGAGGTGGCCAGGGTCGGCAAGACCACGAACCAGGAGGTAGAGGATACTCTCGACGAGTTTTACAAGCTTTGCCTCACTCATAAGATGATGACGGACGGCGGTATCGATTACGCTAAGTCAGTACTTGAAAAGGCCTTCGGTGAGTCAACCGCCAAGAACCTTTTGGATAAGGTATCCAAGACCCTTGCATCCAAGCCTTTCAACTTCTTTGCAAAAGGAGATCCGAAAGCACTTTTGTCACTGCTTGCAACAGAGAGACCACAGGTCATCGCGCTTATCATGTCATATATGGAGGCGGAGCAGTCAGCCAAGGTACTTGAAAACCTTCCTGAGGAGAAACGTATTCCTACAGTTACCGCCATGGCAAACATGGATAGAGTTTCACCTGATGCCATTCAGATCATTGAGAATGAGATGAAGCGTAAGTTCAGCTCTATCATCACCAGTGAGGATAATATGAACCTCGGCGGTATCGACTATGTTGCTGACGTAATGAACCATATCGACAGAAGTTCCGAAAAGAAGATCTTCGACGAACTGGATGTATCAAATCCGAATCTCTCAAAGGATATCAGGGACAAGATGTTCGTATTCGAGGATATCCTTTCCATGGACAACCGTTCTTGTCAGAGATTTATACGAGATTGCGATACCAAGGATATCGTATTTGCCATGAAGACGGCAAGCGACGAGATGAAGGATATCTTCTTCGGAAATATGTCCAAGCGTCAGGCAGAAACAGTCCGTGCAGATATCGAGACCACAAGCAATGTACGTCTCAAGGATGTTGAGGAAGCTCAGCAGCGTATCGTTAACCTCATCCGTAAGCTGGAAGAGCAGGGCGAGCTTGTAATCAACAAGGGAGGTGGAGAAGATACAATCATTGTATAAGAGAAAATCATCTCGTTCCATCATCAAGGGTGGGCACAATGCAAGTATCCAGCAATTTGTCTCTACCGTAGAGAAGTTCAGCAGCGGAGAAGATACACCGGAGGAAACAGAGGCTCAAAGCACACCTTCGGATAGTACGGAATCCTATCAGTCATACAGAGATATGCCCATACAGCGCCCTGATCAGATCATGCAGAGCGGCGATATCAAATCAGATGAAGAGATCGCCATCATGCAGAGAAAGATGCTCAGGGATGCGGCTGACAGGGCTGAAAAGATCATAAACAGAGCAACGATGGAGGCTGAACAGATTAAGAAGGATGCCTATGAAGAGGGATATAACAGCGGTCATCAGGAGGGGATGCAGGATGGACATGAGGCGGCCCGCCAGAAGGCAGAAGCAGAATTCAAGGAGACAGTAGAGAAGTATCAGTCAGCCGTGGCGCATTCCATTATTCAGATAGGTGAGGAACGTGAAGAGAGCTTCCACAGATATCTTGATGAACTTAAGGATGTGGCCATTGCTGTAGCTGAAAAGGTCATACATATAAGTCTTGAAACCTCGGGAGAAATCATCAAGCGCATGATCATAGCTGAAGTAGAGAAGATGAAGAAAACCGAGTGGATCAAGATCTATATAGATAAATATGATTACGAACAGCTTATATCGGTGGATGAGGATGTGGCAGCAGACCTTGCCAGGATATCGGACAATGTAAAGTTCGTTGTTCAGGACAAGGAGAAGATAGGGTATACGGTCATAGAAACACCCAGTGAGATGATAGATATAGGCGTTGATTCCCAGATTGACAACATACGAGAGAACCTGAATGGCGTTGACATGAATGAAGATTACGAAGAGGGAATGGAGTAATGTTTGAAAAGCTTCCAGAAATAATCAGGAAGACAGAAACAGTCGGACGTGTAGGTAAGATCGAAAATATCGTCGGAATGGCGATAGAAGCTTCCGGGGATAAGGCGAGTATCGGAGATATCTGCATGATCCATAACGATGAACTGAATAAGAGCATTCCGGCGGAGGTAGTCGGATTTAAGGGTGACAAGATCCAGCTCATGACATATGAAGCCACATCGGGTATCACATCAGGAAGCTTTGTCAGAAATACAAAGCACAGACTCAGGGTACCGGTCGGTAATTTTCTTAAGGGCAGGATCATAAACGCATTGGGACAGCCCATGGATGGAGGCGCACCTTTTCCGGTAAATGCCACTACCTATACTGTAAACAGTGCCTATACAAATCCGCTGGACAGACCTCCTATTCGTTCCAGACTGGATTTTGGCATAAAGGCGATCGATGGACTGAATACCATAGGGAAGGGACAGCGTATCGGAATCTTTGCAGGTTCCGGAGTAGGTAAGTCCACACTTATGGGCATGATCGCGAAGAACGTAAAGACAGACATAAATGTTATAGCACTGGTGGGGGAAAGAGGCAGAGAGGTTCTGGAGTTCGCCCAGAGAGATCTCGGTGAGGAAGGGATGAAGAGATCGGTTCTCGTCGTAGCCACCTCAGACCAGCCTGCCATGCTGAGACTCAAGTGTCCGTTAGTTGCAACAACGATAGCGGAGTATTTCCGCGACAGGGGGATGGATGTACTGCTCATGATGGATTCCCTGACACGATATGCCATGGCACAGCGTGAAATAGGGCTTGCTACGGGAGAACCTCCCATAGCGAGAGGATACACACCTTCCATCTATGCGGAGTTCCCGAGACTCCTCGAGAGAGCAGGACAGTTTACCAAGGGTTCCATAACCGGTGTTTACACGGTACTTGTAGAAGGTGATGATACCAATGAACCGATTGCCGATACTGTAAGAGGTATTCTTGATGGACATATAGTTCTTTCGAGAGCCCTGGCGGCGGAGAATCATTACCCGGCCATAAACATTGGCGCCAGCGTCAGCCGACTGATGGTTGAGATAGTATCTCCGGAGCACAACAAGTATGCGTCGAAGATGCGTAATCTTCTGGGACTGTATCAGAAGAACGCGGATCTTATTTCCATCGGTGCCTATAAAAAAGGCACCAATCAGGCTCTGGATGAGGCGATAAGTAAATATCCGGATATAAACAAGTTCCTGATACAGGGTACTAAGGAATCGTTTACCTATGACGAAGTTTTTGGACAGATAAAAAGGATCGTTGGCTAGGAAGTTCAGAAAGAATCTAAGGAGAAACGGGTTAAAGTGTTACTCAAAAGGTTATCCGGTGTGGAGACGCCGGCGGAAATGTTTTCAACGGGGGCTCACATCCCGGGGAAAGGTGGCAACATATGAAGAAGTTTCAATATAATCTTCAATCTGTACTTGAGTATAAACAAAGGGTTCTGGATGATCTGAAGGAACAGTATGCACTCAGAATGAAGTTTGTAGAGGAAAAAAAGCAGGAGATAGCCGATCTCAGAGAAAAGGCAAATGCATTGAACATGGAGTTCGATGAGGTGAAGCAGCAGGGTGCGGTCATTGAGAAATTTCTGATGTACTCTTCCATGATAGATAATCTGGATAAACAGGTAGAAGTTGAAAAAGAGACACTTAAGATTTTGCAGGCAAATGCCGATAAAAAGAAAGAGGAGGTAATTGCGGCGAACATCGACGTCAATAAATTCGAGAAACTGAGGGAGAAAAAGCAGGCGATCTTCAAGGCTCAGGAGCAAAAGGATCAGGAAGCTTTTATCGATGAATTCGTTTCAAATCAGCAAAACTCCATAATCAGATCTGCCTGAGTGAGGAGGACAGTGAAGAGTGATCCCGTGCTATGCATGGATTACATATTAATTTATCCCATTAAGGAAAGGAGGAAAAAAATTGGAAGCAGTAAACAACTATTTTACTGGCTCGGTAAGAACAGTGTCCTGGGGGGCAGGAACCTCCGGAAGCGGTTATGGCTCTGACTCATCCGCGACGGGAGGAATTCAGTTCTCAAGTCTTATTAAGGATACTAAACCTGTGAAAGTGAATGACGATTCAGGCTCCACGGCAGCGACTGAAGTGAGCGACAGGACCGGAAGCGGCAGACAGACAAACTCCAGTGAGAACAGGACAGAAAAGAAAGAAGCCCTTGTGACTGATAAGCTCACACCGGACAAGACACCGGATACAGGCAACATAGAAGATGCCGGAGAGGGTGCTGAAGTCAATGCTGAGGAAATGGCAGCGCTTCTTGCCATTATGAATAATCTTCAGGCTGACCGTATCACCACCGCAGGTGACGGAGTTGAGCTGGTGACAGAAAAGATAAGCACAGAAGCAGTTCCCCCAAGGATAGACACAGTTAGTCTTAATTCTGCCGAAGAGCTTGTTCAGGTTTCGGAGAATGCTACTTCAGCCGTAAACGCCGGAGGTGAAGCAGAAGCAAAGAAAACAGAACTTGAGACAGAGAGAAACGGTTCCACAGAGACTGCCGAAAAGGTAGTGGAAAATGTGAGTTCCGTAAAGTATGACCCGGAGGAGATTCTGAAGAGTCTCGAAGGTCAGGGACGTATAGTTGCAAACAGTACCAACAGTCCTACAGGAACACCTTCTTTGGATACCAACGGACCTACCGGAAGAGATCCGGGAGAACAGAGGAATGCCGAAGAGATCGCCAAGGGACCTGTTGCACCAACAACTAATGAAAGGACTGAGACATCCGAAAGCAGTAAGGAAACAGATCCTATGGAAGGTTTCACAGAGATTCCGGCTTCGGCACCTACACCTTTTGCAAACCAGACCAGTCAGGCAGCTCAAACCGTTCAGGCGGCTCAGCCGGCAAAGACAGAAGCAGGAACAAATGAAACTATGATGATGAGGACTTCGGAGACAAACATGGCATCCGATCTTACAAATCTTCTTTCATCCAGATTTCCGTCACAGAACGGTCAACTGACTATCGAGCTGGATCCCGAGAACCTCGGAAAGATAACTATCAATGTAAGCTACGACAGCGGACATGCGGCAGTTTCCATCAGTGCAACAAACCAGAAGACAGTAGAGATACTTACACAGAACGCTTCTGCCATGGCAAACATCATTCAGCAGAAGACCGGACAGGAGACACAGGTCTACATTCCGAACGCACAGGAGAGCAGCACGAAACAGGATATGGCAAGCGGAAGAGAATCCAATGAGAATGCGGCACAGCAGCAGGCTAAACAGCAGGAACAGAATTCACAGAATACAGAGCACAGCAGTTCGGCATTCTTACAGCAGATGAGGCTCGGACTTGTCTAGGCATATAGGAAAGGAGTACAGATATGGCAGATGTATCAGGAGTTTCAAGTTCATCTAATCCGTATGTTACCAAGGCAGCCACTCCGGAGTCCAACGAAAAAAATACGTTGACGATAAGCAGCTATTTCAAGCTTCTTGCAGCACAGCTGGCAAATCAGGATTATACAAATCCCATGGATAACAGTGAGCTTCTGGCTCAGATGTCACAGATGGCTATGGTGCAGTCACTGACCTCCATGACAGAGTCTGTTGAAAGTCAGATAGCATTTGCACAGCAGAACTATTCAGTAGGCATGATAGGCAAAGAAGTAACTGTAATTACAGAACCGGATGCAGGAAGCGGAAAGACGGCGGAATCAAGAACCGGAATCGTTGAAGCGGTATATGTTACCGATGATGAGCCTATTATCAGATTAAAGGGCGATACGACGGACTATAAGATATCCCAGATCGCAAGTATCAGAAATTCAGGGGCATCAGGGGCGTCCGGCACAGGACCCGGAAGCACGTCGACTTCAGGAACAGTATCATCAGGTGACGGACCTGTAACGGTGGATACCTACAGTGCGGGACCCGTAAGTAATGATACATACAGTGGAGGACCGGGATCACAGATCTGATGGATTTAAAGAAATGTAATAAAGGTTCATATCTGCAGAGGCAGATACAGGGCTGAAATAAGAGCTCATTACGTTAATGAGAAAACATTAAAATCGAATAGAGAATTTGGAAAGGAACAGCAATGGATTTTGATCTTACTTCGAGAAAGATTCAGTCCGTGCAGTATCAGAACTTAGTTGATAAAACGGCTAAGGCTACAGCTAAAGTCAGCGAAGAAACTTCCTTTCAGGAACAGTTAACCAGGCTGCAGCATGAAGTAAAGGATTTGAGTTTCAGCAAGCATGCGGCAAAACGTCTTGAGGAGAGACACATAGAGATGAACCAGAGTCTCATGGACGATCTCCGGGATGCAGTTTCAGAGGCGAGAAAGAAAGGCGCCAGAGATGTAGCGGTGATAGGCCGGCAAGGAATTTTTATAGTTAATGTACCAAACAATGTTGTGGTGACTACCATGGCAGAGGATGATATGAAGAACAGGACACTTACAAATATAGACAGTGCGGTTTTTATGTAGGCAGGACCTTTAAAGGATGTCTGGCACGCGTCCCGAAGTGACGCGGCCGGTATCGCACCTGTTTAGCTTTATTGGTCAGGAATAGTCATGAAGGACCGGTATGGAATCATGCCTGAAGGAGTCCTTAGGATTATTCCGGA
This sequence comes from Oribacterium sp. UBA3737, assembly GCA_002371295.1. The sequence goes on from DFGZ01000076.1 coordinate 8,760, forward strand.
TAGAAAGGAATATTATATGTTAAGAGCAATGGATTCAGCAGTAGCAGGTTTAAGATCACATCAGAACAAGCTTGATGTAATCAGTAATAATATCGCTAATGTTAACACCTTTGGTTTTAAATCACAGTCATACAGCTTTAAGGATACCATGTATCAGACTTCCAATGCTTCTGCTGCAGGTAAGGTATCAACTACTACAGCAGGAATAGCAACAACCGGCGGTATCAACGGTTCCCAGTATGGTTACGGTTCTCTAACAGGATCGATAGCAACGGATTTTACATCTTCAACACCGTCGTATATAGGTGGTTTTAATGCTTCCATAAACGGCCCGGGATTTTTCATTACCAATTCTGCAAACCTTTCAAATAAAGTAACTGTGGATACTTCAACAGCAGATAAGATAGTTCAGACCACAAAGGATATGAAGGGCGCTAACTTTTCCTACACAAGAGTAGGACAGCTGAATGTCGATTCCAACGGCTATATAGTTGACAGTAACGGTAACTTCGTATACGGCTTCAGACCCAATACACTTACAGACCCTACAGTTTACGGAGCAGCCAGTACCACGTCAACTTCTAAGGATCTGTATGCATTGAGAGCCCCTGATGCAACAATTACCGATATTACGGCTGCAGGAACATATGCAGGTGTTGCAACTCCCCTTAAGAGTATCGAGATCGGAAATGACGGTGTAATAAAGGCAATTATAGAATTGGAGGTTTCTACAACATCCGGTACCACTACGACTAAATCCCTTGAGGAAAAGTCAATAATCATAGGAAAGATAGCCATAGCTTCTTTCCAGAATCAGGAAGGTCTCATGAAGGCAGGTAACAATACCTTCAATGCTTCTACCGGAGATAACACAGGTAATGTTTCAGCGTCAGAGCCCGGAGTCGGAGCAACACCTTCTCTTATGGCAGGTTATCTGGAGGGATCCAATGTAGACCTGGCAAAGGAGTTCTCGGATATGATCACTACCCAGAGAGGCTTCCAGGCCAATTCAAAAATTATTACGGTTTCTGACGAAGTTTTACAGGAACTTGTAAATATGAAGAGATAAACTTATAATAGTTCTTAAATAGTTAAATAATTTTGATAGCGGCGTTATACATGGCGCCGCTATAGCCGATATAATGAGAGGGTGTATAAATTTATGATCGAACTCATTCGACTGAACGGAGAACCGTTATATGTGAGCTATCTTCAGATTTTGACTATAGAGAAAATTCCGGAGACGAAAGTAAAGCTCACCAGCGGGGACTACTATATCGTCAGGAACACCCTGGAAGACATAGAAGCCCAGATAGTCAGGTTCCTTCATGATGTTGTTATATTCAAGGGCTTTGCAAAATCGGACGAGAGTAGTTGAGGGTTACAGGAGGCATAAATGGATTTCACGATTCTGATCGGTTGGATTATAGCTGCGGCACTAATCGTTAATGGTATCGGAACAGATAAACTTGGAAACTTTGTAGATATACCGTCACTGGTCATCGTAGTAGGTGGTACCATAGCCTGTCTTATAGCTTGTTACCCTTTCAGGATGCTTAAGGATATACCGAAGCATATCGGAACCTGTTTAAGAGGCAGCAAAAAGTATGATGTTCCCAAAACTGTAGAGCAGCTGGTGGATCTCGCCATGATAGCGAGACAGAGCGGACTCCTTGCACTGGAAGAAAAGGCAGGTGAGATCAAGGAACCATTTTTTAAATCAGCGGTTCTTATGATCGTAGATGCCAACGATCCTGACAAGGTCAGGTTCATACTTGAACGTCAGGTTGAAGATATGATGACCCGCCATGATGAGGCGAGAGGAATGTATGTCAAGGGTTCGGCACTGGCACCGGCCTTCGGTATGATCGGAACCCTTGTAGGACTTGTAAACATGCTTAGAGGTATGGATCTTTCCGGTTCAGGAGGAGCAAGTACACTGGGACAGGATATGGGTGTCGCCATGATCACAACATTCTATGGTTCGGCACTGGCGAACGTTATATTCCATCCTATAGCACAGAAGCTGGCTGTACGTGAGGGAGAAGAAGTTCTCTACTGTTCCACAGTCATAGAGGGTGTTATATCTATTCAGGCGGGAGAGAACCCGAAATATATCAGAGAGCATCTGCTTGCATCACTTCAGCGTGGTCAGCAGACCAAGCTTCTCAAGAAAGCAGGAGACGGAGGTAAGTAAAAGATGAAAAAGAAAGGCGGAGGAGGGGACGAAGGCGGAAGCTGGATGGACACATATGGTGACCTCGTAACCCTGCTGCTATGCTTTTTCGTTCTTTTGTATTCCATGTCAAGTGTGGACAGTGCCAAGTGGGATCTTTTCGTAAGAAGTATTTATCCCGATGGCAAGACCCCCAGTGAACGTGCTGCGGAAGCCAACAAGGATACGGCACTCATTAACGCTCAGGTAGTTGAGGATGGCGTGGAGCCTGAGGGTATCATAGGTAATCCTGAGATCGAACAGAACCAGCTTATGGAATCGGATCTTTCCCAGATTTACCTCCAGATAGCCAGAGCACTCAATGAAGCCGGAGTTGAAGGCGTTACGGTCTCAAGAGGCGAGGATTATACCTTCGTCGTATTTAAGGATAAAGCCTTCTTTGCAGGGGACAGTGCAGTACTGACAGAACAGGGGCAAAAGACTCTGGATATCTTCTGCGATGTCATAAGCAAAGATAATGAGCTTATATCTCAGGTCAACGTAATGGGCCATACGGCACAGGCTGACCCGAATCATATAAACAGTGCGAGAAATGACCGTATGCTGAGCTCCATGAGAGCAGCAGAGGTTTGTATATATGTACAGAATAAAAATTTCCTTGATCCTGACAAGCTGGTAAGTATCGGATACGGACAGTTCAGACCTTTGGAGGATAACAGCACCAGCGAGGGGCGTGCTGCCAACCGAAGAGTTGAGATCCTTATAATCGATAAGGATGGCGCCGTGAGAGATATGGATCAGTATTACAAGGAACTTAATGAAGGCGTTAACGCTGACACCACTATTATAACTACCGGTGAAAGCGCAGCACCGGCGGATGAAGGATTATCTGCCGGGATAAGTGAAGACACGGTTGTACTTACTCCGACAGGAGGTACTGATACATCCAACATAAGCTCATCTGTCGAAGGAGTGGCGGGGCAGGCTGATTATCAGGAATATGCAGATAATGCAGTGAATGATATAAATTCACTGGATGCAGCTTTACAGGCCGGTCAGTCCGCTACAGGATAGTTCCCGCCGGATAGTAAAGAAGAGGGTTGTTAAACAGAGTATGAGAGTTATGTGGGGTGTTTAGCATATGGCAGATGTACTATCGCAAAGTCAGATTGACGAACTCCTTAAATCTATGGCCGGCGGAGGCGGCGGAGGAGGTTCCGCGCCTGCAGAAGAAAAAGCGGCGGAAGCCAAGCCCGCGGCTGTCGAAGTAGAAAAGAAGGAAGAAGAAAACTATAACAAATATGATTTCTACAGTCCTCGTAAGTTCACGAAGGAGAAGATCAAGCTTCTCAGAAGCATATATGAGAACTATGCAAGAATCCTTACGTCTCAGGTAAACGGTGTGTTCCGTGTCATGACGGATATCACGGTCATAGAGCTCAGAGAGAGCCGCTACTATGAGTATGTAAATATGTTCCATGAAAATGACTGTATGACCCTGGTTGATGCTCACTTCACAGATAAGGGTAAGAGCAACGTTCCACTTATGGTCTATGCGACTCCGGGGCTTATCATCACACTTGTGAACCATATGCTGGGAGGAGGAGACGCGGTCATTCGTGTGGAAGAGAATTACAGATACACAGATGTGGAGATGGCACTCTACAAGCGGGTTCTGGATTATATCATACATTCCATGGATGATGGATTCTCAAACTATATAAACATCAATTTCAAGATGCAGAGAGTAGAAGAGAACCCTTCCATGACACAGGAAATCGGTCTCGATGAGACCGTCGTGATCATAGTTCTGAATGTTGACGTATCCGGACTTGCCGCAGAAAAGATAAGGCTCTGTATTCCCGGAACGCTTCTTGAACATACATTCAAGATCATTGATAACCGAAAGCATATTGCAAGAGGTTTCTCATACGAGAACAATTCGGATGTGATCATGAATCACATAAAGGATACCAAGTTCACTGTTACAGGACAGCTGGGTATAGTTAAACTGGATATAAGTGATGTCTACCACCTTCAGGTAGGAGATGTCATAGATATGAATAAATCCTCGAAAAGTCAGGTGAAGCTTTTTGTAGGCAGGCAGCCCTGGTTCATGGGGACCATGGGAGTTTACAAGAAGAACATCGCCGTACGCATTGATGACAGGATAAAACCTGCCGTTAAAAACAAAAATGCCGGGGATGAAAATATAGAATCACTGTTGGGTGAATCTGTGGAACAGAAGACCGGATAAGTCTCTCAACACAGTTCATGATATAAAAGTAAATTATATTTTAAAGCTAGGAGAAAAAAAGTATGGCAAAGATTATGCTGGTTGATGACGCTGCATTCATGCGCATGATGGTTAAGAATTCACTTACAAAAGGTGGCTTTGCTGACTGTGAATATGTTGAGGCACAGGATGGCGCAGAAGCAGTAAAGAAATTTGATGAGGAGAATCCGGATCTTGTTATCATGGATATCACCATGCCTAACATGGATGGACTCCAGGCGCTTAAGAAGATCAAGGAAAACCATCCTGATGCAAAAATCGTTATGTGTACAGCCATGGGACAGGAATCAATGGTAGTTGATGCTATAAAGTCCGGCGCGAGGGATTTCGTTGTTAAACCATTTAATGCAGAAAGAATTACTTCCACTGTAAAGAATATTCTTGGCGCTTAAATGAAACGGCACGGCATCGTCCTTTGTGTCTTAATAAGAAAGAGGGATGAAGATGTCTTATTTGAGCTCTTTTGATATTTGTGCATCCGGAATGAGCGCCCAGCGTATCAGGATGGATGTAGCTGCAGAGAATATTGCCAATGTTGATACGACGCGTACCGAAAACGGTGGCGCGTATCAACGTAAGGATGTTGTGTTTGAAAGCTATGGTGAGGGATCTTTTGCTGAAGCGTTCAGGAACGCACAGCTGGGAAAAGGCTTTCATACCGCAAAAAAATCGGGAGTCCGGGTGTCTCAGATCATTGCTGATACACGTGAGATGAAACGAGTATACAATCCGTCACATCCGGATGCGGATGCCGATGGATATGTGGAAATGCCCAATGTTGATGTACTGAAGGAAACAGTAGACAGTATGTCCGCTACCAGATCTTATGAAGCGAACGTAACTGCACTTAATGCTATGAAGGCGATGGCACAGAAGGCACTTGAGATAAAGGTTTAACTAGTAGTATGAAGGGGTAAAGGAGAGTATCTAATGGGTGCTGGTCGCTTTAATAGTATGGAAATCGACGCCATAGGCGAGATAATGAATATAAGCCTTGGCTCATCGGCAACAGCATTATCAACAATGCTCGGTACAAAAGTTAATATCACTACTCCTGTTGTAAAAGTACAAAACAGGACAGAGTTCGAGTATAGGGAACTTGAACCTGCGGTAGGAGTAGAGATTTCTTATGTAAAGGGACTTGACGGAAGAAACGTCATGATGTTCAGCAGGAATGACGTGCGTATCATCGTAAGTATGATGATGGGCATGGATATTCCTGAGGATGAGTTCGTGATGGATGAGATGAATGCATCTGCCATCAGAGAAGTCATGAACCAGATGATGGGATCTTCTGCAACAGCTCTTTCAGAGTTTCTGGGGGTGACTGTCGATATATCGACACCGGTGTCTTTTGAAGTTCCGAATGAAGAGGAATTCAAGGATAAGTATTTTCCGGGAGAGGAAGAACAGGTAGTTGTCTGCTTTACTCTTGAAATTGAGGATAAAGAGCTTGAAAGTGAATTCCTCAATATTATGTCAGTGTCCCTTGTAAGGCGTTTACTTCAGCCGTTTGCAGAGCAGTTTGGCATTGAGTTAAGTGAAGATACGGAGGGTGGTGAATCAGCTGCACCTGCACCTGAACCTGAGCCGGCACCTGCTTCGGCACCTGCAGCATCAGGGGGACCTCTGGATCAGTCGGCGGTAGATGCACTTCTTAATGGAGGAGGAGCAGCGGCATCCCCTGCACCTGCAGCATCAGGGGGACCTTTGGATCAGTCAGCGGTAGATGCGCTTCTTAATGGAGGAGGAGCAGCGGCATCGGCTCCCGCACCAGCGCCAGCCCCTGCACCGGCAGCACCACCACCAACACCTGCACCAGCGCCAGCTCCTGCGCCGGCAGCACCACCACCAACACCTGCACCGGCAGTTGCAGCTGTACCTCCACAGCCGGCAGCGGCACCTCAGTATGTACAGGGAGTTGCAGCAGCTCCGGATCCTATGACTTTGCAGCTTCTTAATCAGATGCAGCAGTCACAGACTCAGATGATGCAGCTGATCAAGGATATAGAAGAGGACAGGAAGGCCGGAAGAAATCAGAGACAGGGGGTTAAGGTTCAGTCTTTGAATTCACCGGAATATGGTGAGAGTGAAGATTTCGGCGAGCAGGAAGAGAATAAAGAAATGCTCATGAAGGTTCCTCTGGAAATCTCCGTAGAGATAGGAAGAACCAAGAAGCTTGTCAAGGATATCCTTGAGTTCACTCAGGGCTCTCTTGTTGTTTTGGACAAGATGGCCGGTGAACAGGCAGATCTTTATGTAAACGGTGAATGCATCGCCCGTGGCGATATCGTTGTTGTTGAAGATAACTTCGGTATCCGTATTACGGAAATAGTTAGCAAGGAAATAAATCCGGAAAGTCTGTGATTATATGCATGGCACGATTTCACTTGTATCCGGATTTCTGGTATTTGTGCTTGTCCTGCTGCTGGCTTATGCCTGCAGCAGGTTTCTGGGCAAAACCTGGCGGATGAGAAGTTCCGCTAAATATATGGAAGTCATTGATCAGCTGGCAGTTGGACAGGATCGTCTGCTTCTGATCGTTAAGGTAGATAAAAAATACTATCTTATGAGCTCATGTTCTCAGGGGGTTTCTTTCCTCAAAGAGCTCGATGGCGATTTCTCGCTGGAAAGGAGTATCGAGGCTCCGGTTCAAAGCGATTTTTCTCAGTATCTGAACAGATATTGGAAGCAGTTCAGAGACGGAAAGGATAGCAGTAAATGATAGGGGATTTACTGACCGGCTTAAATGGCGGCAATGTGCCGACTCTTGATCTGATATTCATGCTGACGATGGTGGCTATGGTTCCATCCATTGTTGTCATGATGACATCGTTCACTCGAACAATCATCATTTTATCTTTCACACGTACTGCAATGGGTGTTCAGAATACACCACCCAATATGGTCATCGCAGGCATAACTCTGTTCCTGACCTTATTCATCATGAGTCCCACTATCGCACAGATAAACGAAGTGGCATACCAGCCCTATCGTGCGGGACGCATCAATCAGGAAGAGTGTATCAGGAGGATGGCGGGACCTGCCAAGGAATTCATGCTCAGAAATACGGAAAAGGAAACCCTTGACCGTTTTGTGGAAATGGCTGACATTGCGGTACAGGATGATGTAAGGGATTATCCGCTTACTGTTGTCACTCCTGCATTTATGACCTCTGAATTAAAAAGAGCTTTCACTGCAGGATTCCTTCTTTATCTCCCGTTTCTTCTGATAGATATCGTAGTTTCCACGACACTTATGGCCATGGGTATGGTCATGCTGCCTCCGACCATGGTATCTATGCCATTTAAACTTTTACTCTTTATCAGTATAAACGGATGGGAACTTCTGTTCTCTACCATCATAAACAGTTTCAGGTAGAAGAGATATAATCCGGTCACAGGTTTGTATTCAGGATGTTAAAAGTATTTTGAGGAGGAAAAATGACAACAGAACTGGCACTCGATACATTGAGACAGACCTTTCAGCTTGCTTTGGAGATAGCGCTGCCCCTGCTTCTGATAAGTATGATAGTAGGTATCATACTTGCCATATTCAGTGCGGCCACTTCCATAAATGAGCAGACATTGACGTTTGTTCCCAAGCTTTTATCCATACTTACGGTCCTTGCAATTCTGGGAAGTACCATACTGGTCAAGATGCAGGATTTTACGATTGAGATTTTTCATTTGATCGCTTCCGGAGGTTGAAATGATTATTCTGTTCAGCTTTATCCTAATGCGTGTGACCGGGGTGATCGAATTAAATACTGTTCTGTCCAGGGCGGAACTTCCCGGGACAGTAAAAGGAATGCTGATTTTTATGATCTCTGCCCTTATATTCATCTGGACAGGCGGCCACCTTATAGCAGAACCTGAGACGCTTTTGGAGTATGCATTTATGCTCGTGAAGGAGCTTATGATAGGTGCCTGTATCGGATTCGGTATGGAGCTTACATTGGCGGTAATTCGCTTTGGCGGTACCGTCATTGATTTTATGATGGGTCTAAATATGGCACAGATGTACGATCCCTCCACTAATCAGCAGACTACACCCAATGCCAACCTGTTCGCGATTTTTATGTGCCTCGTGTTTTTTACTACAGGAGCACATCTCAGGTATTTAGAGATCCTTTTCAATTCAATAAAGCTCATTCCCTTTGGAATGGTGAAGCTTGATTACAACATCGCAGTGTACATGCTGGAATTGTTCAACGGCTGTATGGTGCTGGGACTTGAATTTGCCTTTCCATTAATTGCCATAGAACTGCTGACTCAGATATGTCTCGGAATACTTATGAGAATTATCCCACAGCTGAATATTTTTTCTGTGAATTTTCAGATGAAGATAATTTCCGGTATGGTGATGCTTCTCATATTATTCACTCCTATGTCTGAGATGATAATCAGAATTCTGGATAATATGTTCACACATCTGGATGAGATAACCATGATACTTGCGGGATAAAGGCATCACAAGTCTTTTTACCGTAAGCTGCAGAGCTGGATTTTTAGAGGAGAAAACATATGGGTAATGACGGCGCCGATAAAACCGAGGAGCCTACTTCGCATAAGATAAGTGAAGCAAGAAAAGAAGGTAATGTCTGTCAGAGCAAAGATGTTGCCACGGTAGTTATGCTGCTTGGTGTCTTTGTTATGGTCAGACTCATGATCCCGACTATATACAATTACATAGTCAGCATGTTCAGGTATGTTCTGGATTGCATAACCCATTCCGAGTATGACCCCATAAGCGGTACTTTGTTCTATAGGTTTATGGTATATGCTTTGGTATGTTCTATGCCTATTCTGCTTGTGGCCGTTGTACTTGCTATTCTTTCCCATGGTGTTCAGACCAGGTTCAATTATTCAAAAAAGGCTACAAAGGTTAAATTCAGTAAGCTTAATCCACTTAAAGGGGTTAAGAAGATCTTTTCACTCAGCAACTGTGTGGAGGTTTTAAAAAACATTCTGAAGATAAGTCTGTTAATTATTCTCTTGTTCTTTGTGGTACGGGAAAAGCTTCTGCCTATAGCAAAGACACTGGATATGACACCCTTTAATTCCACACTGATGCTTCTCGGGTTCATCTGGGATCTGATCATTAGAGTGGTGATAGCATTTTCACTTATTGCCTTCCTGGATTACCTGTATCAGAAGTGGAAATATCATAAGGATCTCATGATGACAAAGCAGGAAGTCAAGGATGAGATGAAGATGCTTGAAGGAGATCCTCAGGTGAAGAATAAAATGAAACAGAAGCACAGAGAGATGACTAACCGTCGAATGATGCAGGAAGTTCCTAAGGCAGATGTCATAATCAGAAACCCGACTCACGTTGCTGTAGCTCTTAAGTATGATCCTGACAAGCACGGTGCCCCTTATGTTGTAGCTAAGGGACTGGATTTTATAGCACTTAAGATCGTGGAGACCGGAGAAGAATATGATGTGCCATGGATAGAGAATAAGCCACTGGCCAGAGCTCTTTATGCATCCTGCGACATAGGACAGGAAATACCTGTGGACTATTACAGTGCGGTTGCTGAACTTCTGGTATTCATTTACAAGCAGAAAAACGGAGAGTTACCGGCATAGATCCCTATTCCGAAGGAATAGGGATGCCGCCCGATTCATAAATTAAAAATCGCGATTTTTTACAGAAATTAAAGAAAATTTTAAAAAAATTAATAGAATTTATAATTTTATCGAGACAAGAAGATAAAAAGCAATTATAATAAATGTATATCTAAATTATGTACGTAAGGTATAGAGAGTAGAATAGAAAAGAGAATAAGAAACAGATCACAGACTATGAAATGGACTAAATTTATCGCAGATAATTCCATAGTTGTCATGGCACTGGTTATCATATTGCTGCTGATCATTCCGCTTCCGCCTTTCATGGCGGACATGTGTATAGTCCTTAATATGGCTATATCCATGATGATCCTGGTCATCACTATGACGATCCACAGCCCGCTGGAATTCTCGATTTATCCGTCATTGCTTCTGTTAACTACACTGTTCCGTCTTGGCATCAATGTTTCAACAACCAGAAACATCCTGTCCACTGGCGGTTTCTCTGGACAGGTCATTAAGTCATTTGGTGACTTTGTTCTGCAGGGAAATGTTGTTGTCGGTCTTGTAATCTATATCGTCATTGTTCTCATGAACTTCACGGTCATCACGAAGGGTGCTGAACGTGTAGCAGAGGTTTCTGCAAGATTTAACCTCGATGCTATGCCGGGAAAGCAGATGGCTATCGACTCGGATCTTAATGCCGGTCTTATAGACGAGCAGGAAGCTGCACGTCGAAGGATGAATGTTCAAAGAGAGTCCGATTTTTACGGCTCCATGGATGGTGCTACGAAAATTGTAAAAGGTGACGGAGTCATGTCACTGATCACCACCGCTATCAATCTCATAGGTGGTAGTATCATAGGTATCGTTCAGTCCGGACAGGACATAGGTACCGTATTAAACACATACACTATTGCAACCGTTGGTGATGGTCTTGTGGGACAAATCCCATCACTTCTTATTTCTACCGCAACCGGCATGATCGTAACCCGTGCCGTGGCAGAGGGATCACTTAACGAGGACATATCAAAGGAGTTCCTGGCACAGCCAAGATCATTTATGATCGCAGGCGGTGTCATTTGTGTACTCTGTATCATTCCGGGCATGCCGCTCTTCCAGATTCTTTTGATTGGATTCGGATTTATGCTTGCAGGATATATGATGCAGCGCAGAATTCTTGAAGCCCCTGAGGCGGTAAGAGCTGAGGCATACAGAGCAGCCAGTCACGGCGCAAGACAGAGAATCGGAAATGTTGGCGTGGAAGAGCCTGCAGCTGAGGAAGCTGAATCTAAAACTGAAAAAGCACCTGCCCAGACTCAGGAAGAGTACTTTAAGGACGTTAACAATGTATATCATCTGCTTCAGGTGGAGCCTATAGAAGTGGATTTCGGTTACAGTCTTATACCCCTTGCGGATGAATCCGTAGGCGGCAGACTCATAAGCCGGATAGTCGTATTCCGAAGACAGTATGCACAGGATATGGGTTATGTTATCCCTTCCGTGAGACTCAGGGACAGTGCGAAACTGGGAACAAATGAATATGTAATAAAGATAAAGGGAGAAGCGGTCGCTGTGGGAGAGATCCTAACGGATTTCTATCTCGCACTTGAACCGGAGCATGTTGAAAGAGAAATCGATGGAATTGAGACTATCGAGCCTGCTTACGGTATTCCGAGTAAGTGGATCAAGCCGGAACATAGGGAGAGGGCTGAGATGTACGGATATACAGTCATCGATCCTTTGTCAGTGCTTGTCTCACATATGAGTGAGGTCATAAAGCAGCACAGCTACGAACTTATCACCAGACAGGAAGTTTTCAGACTTGTGGAGAATTTGAAGAATTCAGCGCCTGAACTGGTCAGCGAGGCATTTCCGACACTGGTATCCTACAATCTTCTTCAGAAGGTTCTTACACTTCTTCTCAAGGAAGGAGTGTCCATAAAGGATCTTGAGACCATTGTAGAAACCATGGTGGACTCGATCACAGAGAACGGTCTTCCGGTCAAAGACATTGATTCTCTGGTGGAACAGGTGAGAATCTCCCTCAAGCGTACCATAACAAGGATGTACTGCGAGGACGGAAACATGAAGGTGGTCACGCTGGATGCGGATCTGGAAAGATCCATGGTGAGCTCATTATCAAAGGGCGAAAGCGGATATTATCTTGCTTTAAGTCCTGAGATATTACAGAGCCTGGTAAGGCAGGTCGCAGAGGAGATGAAGAAATTCAAGGATCTGTCACAGACACCGGTGATTCTTACATCCGAGGTCATGAGAGCACATTTTTATCATCTCATAGAGCAGTTCTACCCACAGGTAAGAGTACTTTCATTCAATGAAGTAGCAAATAACGTTCAGATTCAGGCTATAGGGAGTCTGAAGCTTGAAAACAAATAGTAAAGCAGCAGGGTAAAGAAGATTAATAAGAGAGTATAAGAATAGTTAGAGGGGATGAGTTTTATGATGGATACAATTTATAGGGAACAGGTTGAAGATCTGGAAACAAGGGCCAATGAAGAATTGTTCATGATCTATAAAAGAACAAGAGACAATCGTGTAAAACAGGAACTCACCATGCGTTATATCTACATAGTCAAGAGTGTGGCATATCAGATGAGGGATGTATATAACGATACCATGCAGCCTGAGGATATCATAAATGAAGGTGTCATAGAGATCATGAAGGCGATCGATCGTTACGATGTAGAGAAGGATAACAAGTTCGAGACATTCATATCCAGACGTATCAGAGGCATGGTCATAGATCTGATACGAAAGAACGACTGGATGCCCCGCAATTATCACAGGGACCGCAAGAACATCGAGGATGCAAGAGACGAACTCCAGAGAAAGCTGGGACACGCTCCCAGCGATGAGGAGATCTCCAAGTATTACAAGATGGATGTCAAAAAGATCAAAAAAGTCGATCGAATGCGAACAATGGTCAATGTCCTTTCACTGGACATGACCTATGATGATAATGATGAGACGCTGTTTCAGGTAGCGTCGGACGATGTAAATTCACAACCGGAGGGAAGTTTCTTGCAGGGCGAAACAGTAGCAACCTTGGCCAGAGCCATCGATTCTTTAAAAGATAGTGAGAAAAAGGTTATATCTTTGTATTATGTTGACGAATTAAATATGAACCAGATTGCAGAGGTTATGAATATCAGTCAGCCGAGAGTATCTCAGCTTCATTCCATAGCTATAGAGAAGCTGAAGAATTACATGGCGAAGATGTCATAACTCTGAATCAAGTTTTTCGGCATCCGCTATTTAAAAATTTAAGTGCGGAATTTAAAGGGTGTTGCCCGGACAGGAGTGCTATGTATCAGGGATTTTACAATCTGACATCCGGTATGCTGACACAGCAGAGAAGACTGAATGTTGTCAGCAACAACATGGTCAATGTACAGACGGCAGGTTATAAAAAAGACACTATGACGTCAAAAACGTTTCAGGAAGAGATGCTTATCCGCACAGGAAAATACAATAAAGACAATCCTTCCGAACTGACAACTACATCAAAGATAGTAACTGCAGAGCAGACCTATACGAGTTTTGATCAGGGGGCCTTTGAGCAGACTGATTATATTTATGACTTTGCCATAGGAGGCAATGGATGGTTCTCCATACAGACAAATGCGGGAACGAGATATACGAGAGACGGTTCATTTTCCGTCGACAGTGAAGGGTATCTGGAGCTGAACGGTCTGGGACGTGTGCTTGGAGCGGACGATCAGCCCATCAGGATTCCTACGGAAAACTTCTTCGTTGACACAGCAGGCAATATTCTGGTAGATAACACAGCAGCTGCCCTTGAAACAGGCAAGCCCGGTGATGCGGCGACAGAGACTGCGGTTCAGCCTGAGTCATACGGACAGATAAAGCTTGTGGATTTCCAGGATCTTACACAGCTTCATAAGGAGGATAACGGACTGTACTCTACCAATCAGGCGGCAACAGTTGTGAATGGTGCAAACGGCACCCAGCTTCAGTGGACCATGATTGAAAAGGCCAATGTTGACCTCGTGGATGAGATGACTACCATGATATCTTCACAAAGGGCCCTTCAGGGGGCTGCCCAGATGCTTAAGATGTATGATTCTGTTATGGCCAAGTCTTCCTCTGACGTGGGAAGACTGTGATTTTAAGCGTATGCTTTATCGATCATACTGAAGTTTTGGAGGACAGGATATGAATATGTCATTTTGGACCGGGGCGGTAGGTGCTGACAACTTCACAAAGAGGCTGGCTATCACCTCAAACAATTTAGCAAATATAAATACTACAGGATTCAAGGCAAAAAGTGCGCCCTTCAGGGAACTTATCAATTATAATATAAATGACTCCAGAGAGGCCGTGACGGAGCTGCAGGCAGGAGCGGGCGCGGTGGTGCATCAGACCAATATGAATTTCAAATTATCAGGTCTCAGCATCACCAATATGACATCGGATTATGCGCTTATGGATGACAATGCCTTCTTTATGCTGCAGGATCCGGGAGACGACTCCATATCTTATACCAGAAACGGTCATTTCCACAGCGGACTTATGCCTGACGGTGAATATTACCTTATGACTGAGAGCGGAAAGTATGTTCTGGATCAGGATGGAAAGAAGTTAAAAGCAGATGTTCTGGATCTTACCAAACTGGTTGAAAAGGATAAGGATGAAACGGAAACAAACGACACAAATACTACAGAAAACGAAGAAAAACCTACGATTGGAGTTTATACTTTTCCGCATCCGAGCCGACTATTAAGTAAAGGGGACAATGAGTTTATAGTACAGGAAGGGGATGCAGAGAACGTTGCCGCTCTTATTAAATTCCCGCATATTCAGCAGGGAGCACTTGAGAGTTCGGGGACGGATCTGGCGAAGGAAATGACGAAGGTCATTGAGAGTCAGAGAGCCTTTCAGTATGCATTAAAGATGGTCTCCACATCCGATGAGATAGAGGGAACCATCAACAATCTAAGATAAAATAAAGTGGGGAACAGGTAATGAGGATAAAAGATTATAGTGAAATGAACCTTCAGGATCTTGATGTCATGAGGGAGATCGGAAGTATCGGAAC
>DFGZ01000129.1 GCA_002371295.1 Oribacterium sp. UBA3737
ACCGGAGACGCCAGCATGGAGGATTATGTTATCTCCGGAAATCAGTATGAAAGCCTTGCATTCATGGTTTGCTGTGATGATCTGGAACGTGAGAACGGAAATCTTGAGAAAGCACAGCAGATGTATGATATGTGCAGGGAACGTAACTGGATACCCATATCCATGAAGAATGACTGGACCACAATTTACGGTGAAGGAGTTACAAGGAAGCCTGCTGTAGCTGAGGCTGCAGGGTAAGAGCTTTTTTGGCAACTGCAGTGTGAGAACATTTTTGGTAAATGACAAATTAAGGCGTGTATGATACGCTGATGAGGTGAGGGGCATGACATTTGCCCCTCATTTCCTATGATAAGATACATGAATGAATGTGCGAGACACATATCATAACGTGAATATGTGGGATACATATCATACACATTAGAAGGATACAGGTGATTAGTATGGATACATTTATGAATATGGATGTCAGCTTCAAGACGATTTTTCCTCTCGTTATGGCCCTTGTCCTGATTTTTCTGGTTCCCGTTATGGCTTCAAGACAGGGCATGAGCTACGGTGAATATATATTATCTCTTTTTACAGGGAAAAAGAGACAGTATGATGCGGCCGAAGAGGAAAAGAGAATAAGGAGCGGGATCAGAAGAAAAGAACGCAAGCTGTTTAACGGAAGAGCCAATGAAATGATGCAGCTTCTTTCCACCCTTATGATATTTGCCCGCAGAAACAAGCTGGGGCTCGTGTATCCGGGAACAGTCGAAAATGACGGTAAAATCGCTTCCATCATGTGCTTTGTAGTTACAGGTTCAAGGGTGTATGGAATAAACTGTTTCGGCTATGCCGGGGTGATCAATGAAAGCAGCGGGAAGAAGAACTGGAATCAGCATATAAACTATCAGGATATCTCAATTCAGAGCCCTGTAGTGATGGACAGAGTACAGTATGAGCTGGTGCGTGATGCCATGGATAAAGCCGGAATGAAGGAGATACCTCTTGAGATAAAGGGAGTGTTCACCAGCAGGGACGCGGTGCTCAACAACCCGGATTCCCGTAAGGATGTCATGACTGTAAAAGGTCTGCTGGATCATCTTCGTGAGAACATAAAGGATGAGGAGCAAAAGTTCGATCCAAACACTGTGGCGAGACAGATAAAGAGTCTCGTAAAGGAGATAAAGTCTTCGAAGAAAAGATGAATATATTTCCGTGAGGCTCAGTCGGCATTTGACTTTAACAACACCCATGATCCATCCATAAGAAAGATCGTCTTCACCATGGAAGGGGAGCCTTACAAAGTTAAACCTGATGATGACAGTGCGAAATAACTGTCTGTGCCGCCGCTTGCCGGGGGAATGGATATTCAAATAAGATAGTAACGGGCCGGGTTCTTTTGGACTCGGCTCTTGAAGCATGGAGGCAGTTTGAAAGAAATCTTTCGGTATGAAATGGCGGGTCAGACATGAGAGCGTGTAAATGCTGTTCATAGCTGAATTATGGAGACAGTTTGAAAGAAGACTTTCAAACCTGATTGTTGGGTCACATAAGTGCTCGGGCAGATTCGGCCCGTGGCTGACTCATGGAGGCGAAAATGGAATTGTTTGATGTTCTTATAATAGGCGGGGGCGTTGTCGGCTCTGCCATCGCAAGACAGCTTTCACGATATAAACTGAAGATCGGAGTGCTGGAGAAGAACCTTGATGTTTGTTATGAGACAAGCGGAAGAAATACGGGAGTCTGTCATGGCGGCTTTGCCTATGACCCCGGCTCACTGAAGGCGCGGCTCTGTGTTAAAGGCAATCAGATGATGGGGGACCTTTCGGAGGAGCTGGATTTCAGCTTCAGGCGCTGCGGTAAAGTTCTCGTAGGGTTTACAGAAGAAGAAAGGGCAAGACTTCATGAAGTCATGGAGCAGGGCGAGAAAAACGGGGTAAAGCACCTTTCCATAATAGAAAAAGAGAGACTTCACGAGCTCGTGCCCACCGTTCTGGGGGAGTTTGCCATGTATTCACCGGATTCGGGAATCCTTGATCCCTTCATGCTGACCATAGCACTTGCGGAAAATGCCCACCGGAACGGAGTCAGTTATTTCCTTGATAACGAGGTGGTGGACATCCACAGAGAAGAGGACGACACATGGACGGTTTTCACAAGGCATGGTGAGGCCATGGCTTCCGGTGCTTCAATCTACCATACCCGTTGGGTCATAAATGCGGCCGGCCTCGGATGCGGCATCATATCCGATATGCTGGGACTTAAGGGAAACAGGATCATAGGCTCCAAGGACGACTACATCATCCTGGACAACAGGCTGTCGGAGCTGGTACCCATGCCTATTTATACAGTTCCATCCAATACCTACATGGGCATACATGTTTCCGTCACAACCGATGGTAATGTTCTTCTGGGACCTACAGCGGAGGATACGGAAGATCTTCACTGGTACGGCGTGGCACAGAAGAATCTTGATTATCTTTATGAGGAAGCCACAAAGATATGGCCCCATGTAAACAGAGGCGATTATATCAGGACTTACACAGGCATCCTTCCCAAATGGATAGACGAGAATGGAAAGATTCAGGATTTCAAGATAGAGATCGTGGATGATATCGCCCCTCATGCTGTGAACCTGGTGGGTATAGAATCTCCGGGACTTACAGCCTCTGTCGCCATCGCCGACTATGTGATTGAACTCATGAAGGCCCGCATGGATCTTTCGGAAAATCCGGCCTTTGTGCCTGTAAGAAAGGGCATAAAGAAGTTTGCCGAGATGAGTGAGGAAGAACAGGCCGAATGCATTGGCAGGAACCCCGATTACGGTGAGCTCATCTGCAGATGCCAGAAGGTGACCAAAGCAGAGATACTTGAGGCTGTGAGAAATCCTCTGGGCGTACATACTATGGTCGGCGTAAAGTATCGTACACGAAGCATGATGGGAAGGTGCCAGGGAGGATACTGTCAGATGCGTATCGCAGAACTTCTTGAAAAGGAGTACGGCATCAGGGATACGGAACTTGAATATAACAGACAGGGTTCGCAGCTGTTTTTCGGATCGGTGAGGTGAATTGGTTCCGAGAAAGCATGGGTTACCCGGCAAGAGATTGCGATGCGGCTTAAGTATATGATTTTTGGGGGATTTTAAAAGCAGCCCATAAAAATATATGAGGAAAAGGTATGAGCGAGGAAATAAAAAAAATAGATGTTCTTATCGTGGGCGGCGGGCCTGCCGGTCTGAGCGCTGCGGTGGAGCTGTGGAAGAAGGGTATCAGGGATATCCTTATAGTTGAACGTGAAAAGCACCTTGGAGGTATACTCCGTCAATGCATACATGATGGTTTCGGACTTACAAGATTCGGAGTCACCCTCAGCGGGCCTGAATATGCCGGTAGATTTATTTCGGAGGTCCGTGAGCTTGGGATACCGTATATTACAAATGCTGCCGTGACCGGTGTTACGGGCGATCGTCTGGTGACTGTTGTAACTCCCGGTGGTCTTATGAGATATCAGGCGAAGGCGGTGATACTAACCATGGGCTGCCGTGAGAGAACGAGAGGAGCTCTTGCCATACCCGGAGAGCGTCCTGCGGGAGTATTCACCGCGGGAGTGGCGCAGGCTTATATCAATCTGTACAACAAGATGCCGGCTAAAGAGGTGGTGATACTGGGATCCGGAGACATTGGCATGATCATGGCAAGGCGTCTGACGCTGGAAGGGGCTCATGTGAAAGCTGTCTATGAGGTGCAGCCCTATCCTTCGGGACTGCCAAGAAATATTGAGCAGTGTCTCAATGACTACAACATCCCGCTGTACCTGAGCCATACTGTGACGGAAATTCATGGGGACAGACGCCTAAAGGGAGTTACCATATCCGGTGTGGATGAAAAGTTCAGGCCGATTCCGGGAACCGAGGAATACGTGGAATGTGATACGCTGATCCTGTCTGTGGGACTTCTTCCGGAGAATGAACTGTCACTTGATGCGGGGGTCGTGCTTGACAAGAGAACCAGAGGTGCTGTGGTGGATGAGCATTATCAGACAAGCGTGCCCGGGATTTTTGCAGCAGGCAATGTGCTTCATGTTCATGATCTCGTTGATTTTGTTTCTATGGAAGCGGAACAGCTGGCGGATCACGTGGCCGGGTTCATCAGAGACGGAAAGCTTTCGGCCTGTGATGTGCAGCTTCGCTGCGATGGGAATATAAATCATACCATTCCCCAGAAGGTCAGCGGAGATGAAAAGTTCAGACTGTCTCTCAGAGTGAGCCGTCCAATGAAGGATGTCAGGATAGTGGTGAAACAGGGCGGCAGGGAGCTTGCTTCAAAGAGGATGAAAAAGGCTCTGCCGGCGGAAATGGTGCAGCTTGATGTGGAGGGTGCAGTAAGAGATGCCGGAGATATTGAGGTGTGCGTTGTTTGAAATGATTCGATACCGACTTTTGGAGCCAATAAAAGTGCCGTTTGAATCTAAAGAGCTGCACGACAGCACGAAGATTTGAGTTAAAAGCATGGCTTATGACCAACCAGAGTGCAGGAAGAGGTATGAGCCGGTGTAAATGTTTTTATATAGAAATAAAACGTTGCTGCCGAAAATGGCGGTGGAATGGAGCTTAAAATGAAGAGGACCTTTACCTGTATCGTATGTCCCAACGGATGTGAGATAACAGCGGACTATGAAGAAAATGAGGGGGCAGTCAATGTTACTGCTGTGGATGGAAATCTCTGCCGGAGAGGAAAGGAATATGTGGCACAGGAGCTGACGGATCCGAGAAGAACCATAGCATCATCCGTGAGGGTGGACTCGGGAGAATTCCCGCTTGTGAGCGTCAGGCTTACAGAACCTGTACCTAAGAACAGGATTTTCGATGTTATGGAGGAAATAAGGAAATGCTCCGTCACGGCTCCTGTGAAAACGGGAACTGTGCTGATCCATGATATCCTGGGACTAGGCAGTGATGTGATCATCACAAAGGATGTTGAAGCTCTACGGTAAAACCCAAATGACATATCGGTTATATGAGCCGGTAGAGGCATGGTCAAAGTGTGTCCCGGCCCGGAGAGGATGATTATATGCTGATAAAAAACGGACTGGTATATACTGAAAAATTTCATTTTATAAAAGCAGATATCCTGATAAAAAACGGTCTGATATCAGCTGTGAAAGAACGACAGGATGATGAATCGGTGAAAGAGCCGGTGAAAGGATGCGGGATAGTAGGATCCGGGACCGGTGAATCTTGGGAAACGGAATATAAAACCGATGAAGAAGTGATTGATGCTGAAGGCAAATGGGTACTTCCGGGATTGACCGATCTGCATTTTCATGGCTGTGTGTCCTATGATACAAATGATGCAAGTGATGATGCGCTTCGGGCTATGGCGGTGTATCAGCGGAATTCGGGCGTGACGACAATCTGTCCCACAACTATGACTCTGCCTAAAGACGAGGTGGCCCGGATCGTAAAAAAGGCTAAAGATTACTCATGCCGCCCAAAAGCTGATGAAGCGATTATCGTGGGGGTGAATTTGGAAGGACCCTTTATCTCAAAGGATAAGGTAGGTGCACAGAATCCTTTATATGTCACTGAACCGGATATCGGATTCATTGAAACACTTCTGGAAGAGACGGACAATTTCCCTAAAATCATGACCATAGCACCGGAGGTTGGGGGCGCGATGGAAATGATAAAAGAAATGCATCAAAGGATTCGTATCTCTGTCGGGCATACCATGTCGGACTATGAAACTGCAAAAGAAGCATACAAAAACGGAGCAAGGCACCTTACGCATATGTTCAATGCCATGCCCGGGATACATCATCGTATGCCGGGGCCGATAGTTGCAACTCAGGAGTCAGGAGACGTGACCTGTGAAATCATATGTGACGGAGTGCACGTTCATCCTGCTTCCATAAGACTTGCATTCGAGATGATAGGAGCAGACAGGATGATACTGATCTCGGATAGCTGCAGGGCCTGTGGAATGCCGGATGGAAAATATGAACTGGGTGGACAGGACATATACAAGCATGACCATGCCGCATTTTTAAAGGATGGTTCACTGGCGGCCAGCGTAAGCAATGTATATGAGTGTATGGTCAATGCCATTGATTATGGAGTTCCTGCAGAATCGGCGATTCGTGCCGCAACCTATAATCCCGCAAGGGCATTGGGGATACAGGAACTATATGGAAGTATAAAACCGGGGAAGGCTGCGAAAATACTCATAGTGGACCCGAAGGAACACTATCGGCTGGACAGAGTGATAAGCTGAAAAAATAACATTTGAAAAGTTGCTGAAAAGTTTGTGAGACTTGTATCGACTTAGGGTATATGATAGTGGAATTTAAAATTACACTTCACGGTAACAAGTTTTTGAAAAAATTTAAAAAAGTGTTTGACATTCAGATTGGTAATTGTTATTATAA
>DFGZ01000378.1 GCA_002371295.1 Oribacterium sp. UBA3737
GACCAGATCTGGGGCTATGAATATATCGGAGATACCAGAACCGTTGACGTGCACATCAAACGTCTTCGTGAAAAGCTCAGCGACAACGAGAAATGGAGGCTGGCAACGATCTGGGGTATCGGATACAAATTTGAGGTACAGCAGTAAATGAAAAGAACGTTATATGTCAAATTTCTGCTGGCATATCTTTTGTTTGGCATATTTGGATTTGTGGTAGTGGCCACCTTCGTGTATGGAATGACCTATGACCGTCTGCGAAGAGACAAGGCTGACAGCATGTATCAGATGGCCACCCAGATTGCCAACACCTATGCAGCGGATCTGTATAACAGTGAGACATCGCTGGAGGCGGTTTACGGAGAGCTGTCTTCCCTTTCCATGTACATGGATGGCTCACCCATCTGGATCGTCAACCCTTCGGGGCGTCTGGTTCTTGATTCATCAAGGGCGCTTCTTCCGGGGGAAGAGATTGTGATAGACGGCTTTGACCCGACGGTGACGGGAAGCTCCTACTACACCACCGGCAATTTCTGGGGCTCCTTCAGACAGGAAATGCTCAGCGTTTTTGCGCCCATCACAGCCAACTACAAGGTGCAGGCATACGTGGTTATCCACACACCCATTGCGGGGCTTCAGAGTAAAGCCAACACTTTTTTGAATATATCCTACCTGATGCTGATAGTTCTTTTCCTGCTGTCTCTTATCATTCTGATCTTCTTTACGGAGCTGGTCTATGTGCCACTTCGTAAGATAACCACAGCTACTGAGCAGTACGCTGCGGGAAATATGGGATATGAGTTTTCGGTGGAGTCTGAGGATGAGATGGGATACCTTGCTGCGTCGCTTTCCTACATGGCAGGTGAGATTGCCCGTCAGGAGGAGGACCAGAAGAAGTTCATTGCCAACGTCTCCCACGACTTCAGATCTCCCCTTACTTCTATAAGAGGTTATCTTGTAGCGATGCAGGACGGGACGATCCCGGAGGAGATGCACGGCAAGTATCTGGGCATTGTCATCAACGAGACCGACAGACTGACAAAGCTCACCAACGAGCTTCTTACACTGAACAATATCAGTTCCAAGGGCATGCTCCTTGATAAGACTGATTTCGATATCAACCAGGTGATCAGGGAGGTTGCGGAGTCCTGCGAAGGCTCCTGCAGGGACAAGCATATCGCCATTGAGCTGGTGCTTACCGATGACAAGATGCTGGTTAATGCAGACATGAGCAAGATCCAGCAGGTTCTTTATAACCTTTTGGACAACGCCATCAAGTTCAGTCACCATGACTCTTCCATCAAGATCGAGACCACGGAGAAGCACAGCAAGGTCTTTGTATCTGTGAAGGACAGCGGAATCGGAATCCCCAAGGAGGACCAGAAGCTTATCTTTGACAGGTTCTACAAGTCAGACGCCTCAAGGGGTAAGGACAAGAAGGGCACAGGCCTTGGACTTTCAATTGTTAAAGAGATCATTAAAGCCCACGAGGAGAACATCAACGTTATCAGTACTCAGGGCGTGGGAACAGAGTTTATCTTTTCTCTTCCAAAGGCAGCAGCTATGGATGCGGAGGACGAGTAAGTTATGCATATAGTTTTACATCAGCCGGAGATTCCACAGAACACCGGCAATATCGGGAGAACCTGTGTGGCTACCGGGACTCCCCTTCACCTTATTGAACCCTTGGGGTTCCGTCTTGGTGAAAAAGAGCTAAAGAGAGCCGGAATGGATTACTGGGATAAACTCTCGGTTACCAGATATATAGATTACGAGGATTTTAAGAATCAGCACCCGGGGGCTAAGATATGGTACGCCACCACCAAGGCAAAGCGCACCTATGCCGAAGTCTCTTTTGGCATGGATGATTACATCATGTTTGGAAAAGAGAGCGCGGGAATCCCCGAGGAGATACTGGTGGAGAATGAAGAGACCTGCATAAGGATCCCCATGGGAGAGGATATCAGGTCCCTCAACCTTTCCAACTCAGTGGCCATCGTATTGTACGAGGCCCTTCGGCAAAATGACTTTGCAGGACTTGAGAGGGAAGGCGAGCTTCACAGGCTACAGTGGAAGCGATGACTTGATGAGGACTTTTGAGGCAGGTCAGAGCTTTGTTGTGAGAGGAATGAATATGGCAAAAGAGAAAGTTTCAACCGGAATGTTTTCCAAAGACGATATGGTTGAGGTTGAGATAACTGACATTGGCACAGACGGAGAGGGTATAGGCAAGGTAGAGGGCTATACCCTTTTTATAAAGGATGCAGTGATAGGAGATAAGGTAAGAGCCAAGGTTATGAAGGCCAAGAAAAACTACGGTTATGCCCACCTGGAGGAGATCATGGTAAGTTCACCTTACAGGCAGGAGGCGCCATGCCCAATTGCAAGGCAGTGTGGTGGCTGTCAGCTGCAGAACATGACCTATGACAGGCAGCTTACCTTCAAACAGAACAAGGTCCGGAACAATATAGTAAGGCTCGGGGGCTTTAGAGAGGCATTTGTGGACAGTATCATGGAGCCTGTCATGGGTATGGATGATCCCTGGAGATACAGGAACAAGGCCCAGTATCCCATTGGCGTTGGGAAAGATGGAAATCCCGTTGCGGGTTTTTACGCAGGAAGGACCCACAGTATCATTCCTGTTTCAGACTGTCTTATAGGTGTTACTGAGAATGAGGAGATACTTGATGCCGTTCTGGACCACATGAAGAGTTTCCATGTCAGCGCCTATGATGAGAATTCAGGGCATGGTCTGGTGCGCCACGTGCTGATCCGAAAGGGTTTTGAGAGCGGTCAGATAATGGTATGCCTTGTGGTCAACTATGGGGCTAGGCCTGAATTTTCCGGAAGAGAGATGAAAAGAGATTTCATCCCGGGACAGGAGAGGCTTATTGATGCTCTTTCCAAGATTCAGGGAATGACCAGCATTTCTGTCAGTGTAAACACAGAGAAGACCAATGTCATCATGGGAACTGAGATACATACTATCTGGGGAAAGGACACCATAAAGGATAAGATCGGGGAACTGGAATTTGAAATTTCACCCCTGTCATTTTTCCAGGTTAATCCCGTCCAGACCAGGAAATTATACGGAAAGGCCATAGAATATGCAGCCCTTACAGGAAAAGAGACTGTATGGGATCTGTACTGTGGTATAGGAACGATTACGCTTTCCATGGCAAAGGCAGCAGGGAAGGTCTACGGCGTGGAGATAGTGCCGGAGGCAATAGAGGATGCAAAGAAGAACGCTGCTCGAAACGGCATTGAGAATGTGGAGTTTTTCTGCGGAAAAGCAGAGGAGGTTCTGCCGGAGTTCTATGAAAAAGGACAGGGTGGCTCCGCTCTTCACCCGGATGTCATCGTGGTGGATCCGCCCAGAAAGGGGTGCGACGAAAAGTGCCTTGAAACCATGCTGAAGATGTCTCCGGACCGTATCGTTTACGTCAGCTGCGACTCAGCGACCCTGGCCAGAGACCTCAGAATCCTTGCAGATGGCGGCTACAACCTGAAGTCCATCTGCCCATGCGACATGTTCCCCTGGTCCAGTCATGTGGAGACGGTATGTCTTTTGTCCAAACTTTCAAGTGCGAAGCACCATATAGAGATAAATGTGGATATGGACGAGCTTGACCTGACCAGTGCGGAGGCAAAGGCAACGTACAAAGAGATAGAGGAATGGGTGCGCAATAAGTACGGCTTCCATGTTACGAATCTCAATATCGCTCAGGTAAAACAGAAGCATGGGATCATTGAAAGGGAGAACTATAACAAACCCAAGTCGCCGGACAGTAAACAGCCGGGATGTCCGGAAGAGAAGGTAAAGGCGATTGAGGATGCTATGAGGCATTTTCAGATGATTGAATAGAATATAGATATCCAGGCGAATAAATACTGTTCTTTTTCTGAAGGGGAACTTTGTGGTCCCTTTAAGCTACGGGATCCTCGGAGCGGCGCTGTTTGCGGTCTCACTTTCATTTCCTGACCTTATGGCAACCGGCAAAACCGGTGCAGTGGACAGCGTTTCTGTTTCCCGCAGATCCTTACGCCTCTCTGAGCATAAGTGCTTTTTATGGATGCTGATCGGCTTAAGCCTTGTCATGCTCTTTCATAACATGCTTATGACTTATTTTATCTATGTGATAGAGCGTGCCGGCGGCAACAGCGGCGATATGGGCATGGCCGTCGGTGTTGCTGCCGTCGTCGAGATACCTGTGCTCTTTCTTTATACGAGAGTCAGAAAAGACCGCCCCTCGGCCGGATTCCTTACGATATCCGGCTTCGCTTTCCTCTTAAAGGCCGTGCTCTTTATCTTTGCATAATCTGTCGGAATGATATATCTGATACAATGCCTTCAGTGCCTGGCATACGGACTCATGGCGGCTTCGAGGGTCTATTACGTGGACGAGACCGTGGGTGAGGAAAACGAAGCCACCGGGCAGGCATATATCGCAGCGACCGAGACCATAGGGCTGGTGCTCGGAAGTGCCCTCGGAGGACTCATCATGCAAAATCTCGGATTGGAAACCTTACTTGTTGTGGGTGCCGTAGCATGTGCAGCCGGAGCCTCATTCATGTTGCTTTCCAACCTGAAAAAATAGAATTATGTGAAACAGCATAGGTATATATACACATGAGGTAAGTTATGACTGAAAACAAAAGTAAAAACATTTTGGAAATGCTGGAACAACACGTGATCAGCCTGCCGGACCGGCAGGCTGTCATATATGAACCGGGGGAAAGAATTACCTACAGGGAACTGTGGATGCTCTCCGGAAGGATTTATGCATGGCTGAAGGCGAAAGGGATCGGCGCAGAAGATGTAGTGATGTTCTGTCTTCCCAGAGGGATCGGCCTGTACGCATGCATTGTGGGTACACTGCGTGCCGGAGCTGCTTTTGTCCTGACAGAAACGGACAACAGTCCCGTACGCACTGCCTACATCCGTAAGGACAGCGAATGCAGGCTGTTCGTGGATGAAAAATGTATGGAGGAGATCATGCAGACCGAGCCTCTGGAAGGATATGAACCTGTAGAACTCCACAATCTCTGCTACATTGCCTATACATCCGGCACAACAGGTAATCCGAAGGGGGTTCTGCATGAATACGGCTCCCTCGAAAATGCCTGGAAATCCCTGCGATGGAACGGGATTCCCCTGATTGGAGAGCAGGATACTTTTCTTGCGATGAGCCCGATGAACTTTGTTTCCCTGCCGATCATCTTCGCTGCAGCATGCGCTTTTGGGTACACGGTGGCGCTCATGCCCTACGCGTACAGCAAGACAGACGAAAGTTTTGGCAACTATCTCGAGGAGGCCGGTGTAAACTGCGGGTATCTGACGCCATCATTTCTGCAAAATCATTATCCGTTCCGTCACCCCTGGAGAATGTGTATTATGTCCAGCGAGCCGGCGGACGGCCTCTATATTCAGGATATGAAGTGCTACAACTGTTATGCCTCCACAGAGTCAGGATGTCTTTTGACAGTCTTTGAACTGCCTTATGCCATGACGCCGGCACCTGTCGGTAAATCACAGTCAGATATCGAAGTCTTTGTACTGGATGAAGATGAAATGGAGTTGCTGCCGGGCGAGGTGGGAGAAATCTGTTACCGGAACCCGTACGTGCGCGGGTATCTGAATCTGCCGGAACGCACACGCAATCTCCTGCGCGGCAGGATATTTCATCCCGGTGATGCGGGGTGCATGACGGAGGATGGCGACCTGATCGTCTGTGGGCGCGTGGATGAAATGTTCAAGATCAGCGGATACCGGATCGAACCGGAGGAAATTGCTGCGGCCGTCCGGAAAGTGAGCGATATTTCCCATCTTGTTGTCAGGGGCTTTGTATACAAGGATGTTGCCGCAATTAATGTATTCTATACGGATGATACAGAAGTGGACACGGCCCAGATGAGGGAACGGCTGCTTACTCTGCTGCCCGAATATATGGTTCCCACCGGATTCATCCGTTTGAAAAACTTTCCGCTGCTGGAGACCGGAAAGCTGGACAAACTTAGCCTCCTCCCTTCGGAGGGAAGCTGGGATGCGTTCAGGAAGGTCTCTTCCCCCACTTTACCCATACTCGGAAAAGGGAAAACAGCCACGATCTATGCCCTGGGGGAAGATAAGGCGTTGAAGGTATACAGGCCGTCCATCCCGTTTCTCACGATCCGTCAGGAGCAGGTACTGACAGAGGCGGCACACGACATGGGACTTCCCGTGCCGAACGCTTATGAGATCGTACATGTGGGGGCAGGATACGGTGTCATGATGGACAAAATAGAGGGAGAGCCTGTGGAGAATATCCTCAGGGATCAGCCTGAGAGGCGGGACGACGTGATCCGATGCTTCGCTGAAGCCGTCAGGAAGCTTCATGCGGTAACTGTAAAGGATGATCGTCTTCCCGATATTAGGGAAGTCTCCATAAACCTCACCGGATATCTGGATGAAGCCTTCTGCACAAAAGAGGAAGCCGTAAAGATCCGGGCGGTGTTTGAAGCAGTTCCGAAGGCGGATACCTTTGTACACGGCGACTGTCATCCAGGCAATGCGATCGCCGGGGAAATGACATTTATTGACCTCATGCTCTGCGGTCGGGGTGATCCGGTCTTTGACCTTTTGTGTATGTATTCCCACTATGTTTTCCTTCCCTCATTTGTGACTGATGAAAAATACAGGAAGGAGAACGGGATGGACAAAAGGGAAGCGGAGGCACTGTTTGACTCATTTCTGCGGGCATACCGCCCTGATCTGCCGGAGGCAGAAATTGCAGAATGGAAGGAACAGATCAAAGGGGTTCATGCGGCAAGGATCTGCCTTGCTCCTGTCGTGATGCCCGGCATATTCCCTACAGAAGTGCTTAAGGCGGCAAAGGACAGAGCTGTCCGGTTTTCCGAAAAAATAATGTGATTTCCCAAAAGGAACATAAAAAAGAGATGAACAGGATAAGGGAAAGATATCAGGAAAAATTTTATCGTGGGTATTTGTGGTACACGGCGCTGGAAACGGAACTGCTTTTTTTTGTGGTCTGTGACGCGATGTTCCTGACAGAAGTTAAGCAGCTTCCCATGAAAATGGTTTCGCTCCTTACTTTTTTGTCCCTCCTCTTCTCCCTGCTGATCCAGTATCCGCTCTTAAAATGGATCAACAGGGTGGGAACAAGGACAGCCGTGCGGGCAGGAAGCATTGCTTTTATGCTGTCAGCGGTCTGCATTACCTTTTCTCCGGGCTTTGCGATGGTCGCAGCAGGAGGATTCTTAAAATGCATCGGTCATACGCTGGGCGCCATGGGCGTAGCTGTTTTAAAAAAACGGTTGACCAAAGATCATATGGATGACCAGTATGCCGCTTATCAGTCGGACGCGAACAGCGCGTCTTCCTTCGTCATGATGGTGACGTCCCTGCTCTGTGGGGGATTGTTCCGTATTAACGCGTATTATCCTATGTATGCATGCATTTTTTTAAGTGTGGCAGGGATATTTGTTTCCTATCAGATAACCCGGGAGGATGATTCCACAAAAGAGATCGGTCCGGCAGATGACCTCATAAAATACACCGCAGCTGGGAGATCGGCAACAGCCGGAATCGGTATCCTGGTACTCGCCTCTTTTGCCATATTCACCGCGATCACAGGAACGGGATTGTCCTACGCAAAACTGAATATTCAAGCGGTTCTGTCTAAAGAAGACCCCGCATATATCGTTTCGCTGATCAGTGTCATTTCCACGGCAGTCTTTCTGCTCAGATTATTGTCAAACCTGCTGATGGGGAATCTGTATACCAGAATCAGGGATCGTGTATACCTGATCACATCAGGATTACTGGCCGCAGGAGTGGGACTGATGTTGTTCCCGTGGTTTATGGATTCAGGAAACAAAGCGGTTCTTCTTTGCACAGGGTACCTGCTGATGGCATTCACCCGTGATCCTTATATCACATTTATTCAGGGTATTTCCCTTGAAAAAGGGGAAGAAGAGAGACAGCAGAGCATGCTGATCGCACTGAATAGTGCCAAAAAGGCAGGATCACTCATCCTGGCGGCATCAGGAACTCTGCTTCTGGCAAAATGGACAATTGTTTCTGTAATGATCCTGATGATCGCTGCGGCTTTGATTAATGTGCTGATGTGTGGCAGGCTTTATTTTTCAAGAATAAAGGATAACTGAGATTATGACGGCATATTCATACTATCTTTAGCACTTCTAATAGCTGATTAGAATCCAGACGGTTGATTATATCGTATTTTCGGAAAATGACAGGTATGTATTGAATAATGCAGCATAATATGATATATGTGTGTATGTATATACATACGGACGATTCGGGAGGTGTGAGATGACAATTAGTGAAAGGTTATTTGAAATAATGAAAAAAAAGGAAATATCAGTTGGTAATCTGTCACGGCTCACCGGCATATCCCGTCAGACGATATATGACTGGCAAAAGAAGAATACTAATCCGGGAGCGGATAAGATCATGATCATATGCGAAGCGTTACAGGTCACGCCGGAGGAATTGCTTGCCGGTAAACGTAATAATGTTGCAATTGATCATGACTCATCCGTCTCTGCGGATGGTATTGAGATAGAACTTATAAAAGAGTATCAAGAATTATCAGATACCAAGAAGAAAAGATTATTGGCATATATGAATATGCTTCAGAATACGAAGGAGTAACATAGTAATGGAAGAGAAAGTGAAAATTATAACTGATAACGACGGAAAAGAGATTGTACTGATCAATAGTATCAGATTTAAGGGAAAGAGAGCCATTAATTGGGACGATGTTCGATTGTATTTAAATGATTATGTGGGCGAAATGTATACGATAGCGTGCACGGAGGATGTGGTTTATCTCTGAAAAGATCTGCCTGATGAATATACAGGATCGGAAGATACATATAGCTTGAAAGGAACATTGGCTAAGGCAAAGGCTAATGCGGCACAAGGCTTGGGGGCTATGATTGAAATAGCAACTGACGGTGAACACACACCAAATCGCAAAGAAAAGCATAATATAGATGCGGCAAACGGATGGTATAAGTATACGACGAGATTTGCTCTTCCGGTTTACGGACAAGATGGAAATATTGAAAGATATAATGTTTTTCGCGGGTTTATGATTATCAGGTATGAACAGGATGGTAAGAAGTACCTATATGATGTAATAAAAATAAAAAAAGAAACGAGCAACCCGCCTAGCTGTTAAGAGACTTAACACATACGGTAAAAAACCCATTTCTCTTTGCAAGAACTTTAACACAGATCCGGAGTGGGTGTCAATAGAATTTTGAAAAATTGCCTCGAATCCGAGGCAATTGGAGGAACGAAAATGAGTAAGGAAAAGATCAAGGTTTATACATACACCCGTGTATCCACAGCAATGCAGATCGACGGATATTCGCTTGATGCGCAGAAATCACGTATGAAAGCCTTTGCCGATTATAATGATTATGAGATCATCCGCGAATATCAGGATGCGGGGAAATCCGGCAGATCTATAGAAGGACGTGCCCAGTTCATGCATATGCTGGATGATATCAAGGCTGAGAAGGACGGAGTATCATATGTCCTTGTCTTCAAACTGTCCCGATTCGGAAGGAATGCAGCCGATGTACTTAGTTCTCTCCAGATCATGCAGGATTATGGAGTGAACCTTATCTGTGTTGAGGATGGTATAGACTCTTCAAAAGATGCAGGTAAGCTCATCATATCC
>DFGZ01000359.1:0-2395 GCA_002371295.1 Oribacterium sp. UBA3737
TATGCTGTCCGGGCACAGAGGACTCCCTTCTGCCAAGCTGTTTACAGACCTGGACAAGCTCAAGGAAGGCGACACATTTACGCTGACGGTCCTGAACGAGACGCTCACGTATGAGGTGGATCATATATGGATCGTGCTCCCCGAGGAGCTCGACCATTTGACGATAGATGAAGGAAAAGATTACTGCACATTGATCACCTGTACACCGTACGGGATCAATTCACACAGGCTTCTGGTGAGAGGGCACAGGGTCGCAAATGCCAACGGCAACGCAATGGTCGTGGCCGACGCCATTCAGATCCAGCCGGTTTACATAGCGCCGTTTGTGGCGATTCCGATCCTGATCGCACTGCTGATCTACGTACTGATCAGTACCGGCGTTAAGAGGCGCAAGATAAAAAGTCTGAAAGAGGACTATATAAATGAGAACGGACTGACGGAGCCGGAAATTGAGAAAGAAGACAGAAATGTGATCCTGGAAACGGTGAGAAACTTCCGGAAAAATAGGAAATCATCTGCAGAAAGGGGAAACCGAAATGCATGAAAGAATATCCATTATGAAAAAGAAGATGAAAGGAATCATCAGGGCGGCATTGGCGCTGAGCATGTGCCTGACAATGCCGCTGAGCGCGCTCCCCGCAGCAGCTGCAGAGAATGAGATGCCGGATCCCGAACGCATCGGATCCATCTCAATCACCTTCAAGGACCCGGAGACAAAGGAACCGGTCAGCGGAGACAACAGGATCGCACTCTACAAGGTGGCGGACGTCAAAGTAGAAAACGGCTTTAAGTTCGTTTATGTCGATGACTTTGCCGACGCCGGGGAAGTTCCTGCTGCGGGAGAAGAGCTGAATGCGGACCTGGCTGAAAAGCTGAGTAAAATAGCAAAGGAGAAAGGGCTTGATCCCGACTGCGCGGAGCAGAAGATCGATGAGAACGGAAATGTAACGTTTACTGATCTTAAGATCGGTCTCTATCTGGCGGTGCAGACCTATAAAGGAAGCGGTAATCCGGCATTTACGATCAGCCCATTCCTGATATCCATTCCCAACAAATCATCGGATGGCAAACTCGTGTATGATGTCGATGCATCGCCGAAGGTGGGTGTCGCTAAAGAGACAACACCCCCGCCGCATAAACCGCCGACGCCTCCTCGCCTTCCCCAGACAGGACAGCTGTGGTGGCCGGTAATGGCGCTGGGAGCAGCGGGCGCGGTTCTGGTCGCTCTCGGAATGATCAGAAAGAACAGAAATAAATAAGCGCATAGGAAAACTGATACGGATACTGTTTCGAAGCAATTGACTAAGAAAGTCAATGACGGGAGAGAAAAATGAAACTGATTGACAAGATGGTGGAATACTTTACCAGATTAAATAAGAAGATGAAGCGCTGGCAGCGGGCGGTATCAGTCCTGTCTGCAATCGTTGTCTTCGTGACGACCTATGCGCTGATCCTGCCGGCTATCACACTGGATGTAGACACCGCCTCCACACAGGCGGGCATCGAAGTCGCCAGTGAGAACGAGCCTGACGCCGCAGGCACTGTGTTTGAGAGCACGGAAGAGGAAGAGCCGGAAGTGACCGAAGATGTGGCTGACACAGATTCCTCCGAGGAAGCAGTTCCGGAAGAAGAAGTGACAGAAGCTTCCGAGAGCGGCAGCGGCACGACTGAGAGCAGTGAAGAGGCAGTTACTGAAGAAGCACCTGCATCTGCCACAGAGGCAGCGACCGAAAAAGCAGCTGACGCTGTGACATCTTCTGCTACTGACACAGCACAGAGCGTGGTCGCGGACACTGCAGCCGCAGCTTCCACAGAAGAAGCTCCTGCCCTGATCACAGAGGCAACCCAGCTCACCTATAAAGGAAAAGATTACATTGTATATGCGGATTTCGACGGATCCGCACAGCTTCCCGTGGGCGTGGAACTTAAGGTCAAAGAGATCACAAAGGAAAGTGATCCCGAGGCCTACGAGGGTTATTACAAAAAAGCCCTGGAAGAACTTAAGGACAAATATGATGAGAACACCGGACTCGCTTTTGCCAAGTTCTATGACATCAGCTTTGTCTTCAAGGGGCAGGAAGTGGAGCCCAAGGGCAACGTAAATATCAAGATCGAATACAAGGAAGCTGTCGAGATCGAGGAGCAGACCAAGGTCGACACCATTCACTTCAATAAGGAAGAAGAGGAGAAGGCCGAGATCATTGACTCTGAGAAAGAAGTCAAGGATGACACCAAGGTGGAGTCTGTCGAGTTTGAGTCCGACAAGTTCTCTGTATACGGCGTCATCGGTACTGAGACCTTCACCGAGAAGTTTCTCACAGAGGATGGCGAGACCTATAACATCAGTGTCACTGCAGGCGCAGAGGCACACATCCCTGCTGACGCTCATCTGGAG
>DFGZ01000359.1:2533-12465 GCA_002371295.1 Oribacterium sp. UBA3737
GATGCCTCTGTTCCGTTTGCCCGTTTCTTCGATATCTCCATCGTCAAAGACGGTGAGAAGATCCAGCCCGACGCACCCGTCGAAGTCAAGATCACGTTCGACGAGACTGTCGAGGCAGATAAGAATGCGAAGTTCAACGCCGTCCATATCACAGACAACGGCGCAGATGTCATTGACGTTGAGACCGAAGGTGAAGAGTCTGAGAAGGCTGTCATTGTTGATGCCGTGCAGTTCTCTGCAAAGGGGTTCTCGATCTATGGCGTGACGTATACGGTTGATTTCGAGTATACGGATCCCGCAACGGGAGAGACATACTATTACAGTATTGATGGCGGTGAGTCCATTAACCTGACTGATCTTCTCGTAATCCTCGGGATCAAGAGCGAGGACGAAGTCGAGAAGTTTGTGGCAGAAGAAGTAACGAATGTTGAGTTCAGTAATCCTGAGCTTGTTAAGGTTACCCAGAAGGGCAAGACCCTCGGTTTGTTTGGCAAGGCGGACTGGCTTCTTGAGAGCTTGCAGCCGTTCGATACAGATGAGACGCTGACCATTTCCCTCAAGAATGGTGGGGAGATCGTGGTGAAGGTGACGGATGCACCGGCAGACTTTAATCCGAGTACATATACAAACATTGAGGCGGTTGGCCATCTTGAAGCGGACCTTAAAGAAGGAACAACTGTGAATTATGATGCTGGCTCAGAAGAATACAAGGCCTCTGTCGATTCTCACTTTCAGATTAGTACAAATATTGTCAAGGAGAAGAAGAATTTCTATGTAAAGCTTGGTCCCGACATTAAGATTCCGGATAATCAGCTTAATGTTGTAAAAAGAGCGGACGACAAACAGGCTAAGATGCATGCATTCAACTATTACTTCGCAAAAAATGGTGATGATTACTATTTAGTAGTTGAATATCAGGACAAGTATCTTAATGAAGTGGCGATTGTTCGTCAAGGCAATGTCTCAATGGATCTTCTTGTAGGAAAGCTGGACAAGCAAGACGACGAAAATTCAAAATTTCAATTTACTGATAGCATTCCTATTACGGTTCCGAATAATATAATTGAGTATCCGGAAAATGAGAATGCGAACAGCGATATTAAAGTAGATAAATCATACGGTGGAATGGGAACAACTGTCCAGGATGGAAAGACAGTAACGTACTTAGATTACACTGTAACGGTTTCTTCCAAGAAGGGAACTGAGGAAAATATTACTCTTCAGGACACACTAAAGGATCTTACTCTGGAGCTCAATCCAGGCGGAAGCAAAGAAGTTAAAGTTTCGGATATATCTATTGTTTCCGTTAACACGTCTGGGGCAGCAAGTGGAGAGGGAAGGTTAGTGAAGGATATTGAACATAATTCCTTCACGCTTACACTCAATAGGATTAATGGTGGTGAAGGCAGCTATACAGTTACTTATCGATACATTCTTGATCAGGTGATTCCTCAGGAGTTAGAAGAAGGACAAAAAAGAATCAAAGCTTCCGGTAATAATACAATTAAAGCTGAATCTGGGCCTATTAAACACAGCGATTCAGACGGATTTTTGATTGAAAAGGAAAACAAGCCGGTAACAATACAAAAAGGCGGCAGCTATGACGCTGAGACTAATAAGATTACCTGGACAATAACCCTTACATTGAAGGACGGTAATCATGACCTGACAGATGAGATGTTTGCTGACACAAGCGATCTTAAGGTAGTTAAGGCCGATGGCTCTGCAGCAACTTATACACAGAGTGCAGATAAGAAAACACTTCACTTCCCTGAGGCGGGAGTTTATACGATTACTTATACTACCGATGCAAAACCTGATGCATACAGCACATACGATGTTAATAACACAGCGAAGGCAGAAGATGGAACACAGGGAGAAAGTGGAGTCAATGTACCTCGAACTGATGAGGGGGTAGTACAAAAAGAGTTTTCCATGAGTGAACTCAAATCAGCTTCTGGTGGAATAGAGACTTATGACTTACATTGGAATGTAACATTTGCAATTCCGCAAAGCATGAGAAAAGGAACCAAGATTACTGATAAAGTTGTATATACTCATGATTATAATGAAAAACTTGGCTACCATGAATTTACAGACGATCAGCAGGCTGAATTTTTGAGGCTTGTCAATGAAGCTTTCGGCGGTACAGACTTGTTCGATATGACCGTCAATAAAACGGGAAATTCGACATATGAAATCATATTGACATTGAAGGAGGATTATACCAGACCGGCAGATGTTGCTAGTATGAAGTCAATTTCATATACGACGACAGCTAAGATTGATTTGGCTTTGGCAAATCCGGGACTTATATCTGGTGGTGACACAGACAAATATAAGAATACTTTTGGAATTGGGGATGTTAACGCTACAGCGCAATTCGAATACAAAAAAGAAGTCAATAAAATCGATTTCAATAATGGAAAGAATGGAGAAAAGGAAACTAACGTTACAGTAAAGCGCAGCGGAAATAGAGAGCTTGTTTGGGCAATCGTATTAAATCTTCAGGGAGATTATAACTCGATGACGGTTACCGATTCGCTTCCTGCAGGCTTAACGGTTACAAAGATCCTTGCGGGTGACCAAAATAATGCCACGGAGTTTGATGCGCCTGATTTTACAAAAAAATGGGATTACCAAAAAGACAATAGTGTTAAGTCCATCAGCGTAAATAAGAGCAGTTCCGGAACGAATCTTGTGATAAATCTGGAAGAGGATGAAGACAGATCAGACACCTTCTTCAAAGATGGCAATCGTTATTATATTTATGTGTACGCGACTGTAGACGATGACCAATTCGACAGTTTGGTTAACAATGTAATTGAATACACAAATAATGTGTCGGTAACAGCAGATGGAGATGATCTTGGAGATGATCACCAGACTCAGAAAACAACGCTTGATTCGGAATCTATTGGCAAGGAAACTGTGAAGTCTGCGGTTAGCGATGAAGTAAGCAAAGAAGACGACTGGAAGAAATGGCACTGGCTATCTTATGGTGTTGTGATTAATGCCGACGGCCACGAAATGAATGGCGGTGAACCGTTCTCGATGGAAGACGTGTTGTCATTTAACAAGTATTCACCGGATGGCGTGGAGGTAAGCTTCGCGCTTGTGCCGAACAGCGTGCGCCTTGAGGTTAAAGATCAAGCTGGAGAGTGGGTAGATTATTCGGGCAAGTGGACATATCAGTTTGTGGAAACAAAGGACGGTGATCTGCGAATTAAGACCATCACTCTCGCAGATCTTCCTGACAGTACACCGTTACGTTTACGCTATACGTATGAAGTGGCACTGGATGGAAATGAGCCTGGTAAAGCTTATAACATAGGTGACGTCAAGAATATTGCTACGATTCATGGTGAACGGGATTATTCTATAGAACATCATGAACAAAAAGAATGGGAGGAATTCGAATCTGAAGCATCTCAGACATCATCCAATACATTAACTTTAAGTAAGGTTGATCTTGAGGACTATAATACACTTCTTCCTGGAACGAAGTTTGTACTTGAAAAATGGGATGGCACTCAGTGGGTTGTCATGGATGCGGTTTCTCAAGAAGGAACCAGGTATTTAACAACGGAAAATGATCCTAGTAGATTTGATGGCATTGGAAGCACGCAGCCAATCTCTCATGAGAATCGGCCTTATACCGTTTATCAGACAGCAGATTTACCCAATAATAGGCATCATGGTACGCTGCAATTATATATGCCGGTACCAGGGTTAGATGGTTATAGAGGACCATATTTTGAGGCGGGTGTTTGCTATAGAGCACGTGAATATACAGCGCCGGAAGGAAATGGTTATATTATTGATGAAAACCCTGATAATCAGCCGGCAGCTTATTTCTACTTCAGTAGAGATGAGAACGATAACGAAGTAGGAGTGCCCACAGCATGGCCTAGTGAGAAGATTAAGACTCTTGCAGATGATATTTCCAAAGAATCAGACGCGTTTTATGTTACCAATTCTAAGGAACCGTCAATAAAGATTACTAAGAAATTCACCGGAGATGCCGAAATCACTGATGCACAAAAGAAGGCTATGTCATTTGATATTTACTATGCTGGTGAAAATGGCACAACAGGCGATGCCGACGATGTAAAGATCAAAACACTGACTTATGCTGACATTTTGTCAAACCATAATATTTTGAAGGCATCGGATGCAGAGTATGGTCAGTATATTAAGAATAAAGGTGTCTATTATGTGATAGAGCATGGAATTGACCTGGAGGGTGCCAATTGGACGGTTACCTATATTATAAACAATGGTGTGGAGGAGAATACTGATATCACAGAAGAAAGCGAATTCGATTCGCAAACTACTGTGAGTTCGGGCTCCATGACTATTGAGAACAATGTAGGAACAATCGACTTCATCAACAAGTATGATATTCCTAAGACTTCTATCAAGGTTACCAAGAACTGGCTGAATCCTGACGGGTCAACAAATACGAATCCTGACAATAAGACAATCAAGTTCCAGGTATACCAGATGGAAGAGGGGGCGAGCAAAGGTAAGCCCTATATACCTACAGGATCTTCTTCGGCCAAGACGTATGAGATTACGTTTACGAATGGAAGCTGGAGCGAAGTGACTGTTAATGATTTGCCTAAATATGCAGACAGCGTTAATCGGACTGGTTTGTACAGTTACTACGTTGTAGAGACAGACCCTGACACCGGAGTTCAGACAACATATAAACTCGGAGAAAGTGGTACCGAGGGCGATGCTGCAAGCGCTGCTTCGACTGATGACACAAATCCTATTGTGATAGTAAATAAGGATACTTCAGTTACGGTCACAAAGAAGCTTGTGGATAAGTTGGGCAATGAGAAAACCCCTGATAATGATGCGACTATCAAGTTTAAGATTCTTGGTCAGGCAAAACATAATTGGGATGAAGGAATTGAAGAAAAGGAAGCCATAGGGACTACCACTCTTCGGTATAACGCTACTGATCAACAATGGTATAAGGATGGTACCAGTGAAGTATTCAATGTTAAATTGCCAACAGTGAAAGACAATTGTACTTTCCTTAGTTATTATATCCAGGAGTTGGATGCCAATAACTATTCTGTAAGCTATCTTATCAACGGAATGCCGCAAAGCGATAGCAATCTGATAAGAAATGATGAAAATCAGACTGTCACGATTGTGAATGCTGAAAAAGTTGAAGACGGTAAGATAATTATAAAGAAAGTGTGGCAAAACGATGAAGGAGAGGCAATTCCTGCGCCAAATGGTATTGATAGTATTGTCGTTAAAGTAAAGCAGGTTCCTATGAATATTCCTGGAAAAGGCGATCCAGCTGAGGTAAAAGTCCAAGGAAAATGGGATGGGTCAAATGTACCTTTATCAGGATTTGCGGTTGGAGATATTATTGATATTTCGTTTGGGCCTGGTTATGCGCAGGAGTTTACATATGAAGGCTGTAAGAAGCTGGCTGGTGGAGATTATGGAACTAATCTAGTACAGACTATACTAATTACTGAAGCGAATGCAGTTATTAAATGTGGCGGTGCTTCCAATATAACTGCTGAGCAGTCAAGTATGCAGCTCCCTACATCCGAAGGGACCACTATAGAATTAACTATAAGCAAACCCTCATGGGTATCAAAAGAAGAGAGTTTGGAAGAGCTGTTTGGCGAAGATTTCAATCTTTATGGTTATCAGATTGAAGAGTCAAGCATCCCTTCGGGATATACAGTTGCATATTTATACGATGGAACTTATGAAGAAGGTGAAATGACAGGTACCGTCTCCGGCGGATTAATGACGGTATATAATACTAAATCCAGCGGATCTCTCAAACTTAAGAAAATTGTGACTGTGAATAGATCCGCTAATGGAAACAGCACTCTTACAGATGGTACCTATAAATTCAATATTGTTAAATCGGATGATTCCTCCATCAAGCACGAAGTAAAACTTACCTTTAAAGGTGGAGAGATTATCGATGCAACAATCGACAATGTTGCAGTGGATGCTGGCGAAGACGGATTCTATGAAGTTACGAATCTTGATCCCGGAGACTATGTGATCGAAGAAGATCAAGTGACAAATGGAACGAAGTTAACAGAAGTGTCCGGCGGTAAAGAAGACGGAAGCATAGAAGAACGTAAGATTACGGTTACTGTTGAAGCCGGTAAGAAAGGAGCAGAGGTCGCAACGACGGCAGCAGCTACTTTCACCAACAATATCAATACTGGTCACATAACAGTCACGAAGTCTGTTGAAAAGCCAGAGGATCTTACTCTTGCACAGGGATTCAAGATTGCGCTGAAGGACAGTGATAATACTTACTACAAACAGGACGGTACAGAAGCAACTGGGGAAGAAAAATGGGTTGAATTCAGCACAAGCGGTGGATCTAAGACCTGGAGTAATCTCCCTGTTGGAAAGACCTACACTGTTGAGGAAGATGCAGTTACTGCTCCGACGGGATATATCTGCATAAGTGAGGTGAGTAACGAAGTAACAATTGAAGACATTGCATTTGCGGACGGAGTCGCTACGGTAACGAACAAATTCGTGGAGACTGAGACAGAGTTCAGTTTCAAGAAAATTTGGCTTGACAGTAACGGGAGCAATGCCAACAGACAACTTTGGCCTGATGGAAAGAATCTCGGAATAACGTTGTATAGAAATGCTTCGTATAAAAAGACTGACGATGCAGATGCTACTGTTCCAGAGGAGACAGTTGGAACATATTCTATCCCGATTGACGGAATAGAAGCAAACAATATTACTGTTACTCTGGATGAGACCAACACATGGTATGTTGTGAAATTCAACAAGCTTGACAAATATGTACCGGCTGAAAAGCTGACAGATCCGAAAGGTGACGTTGAGTGGGTATACTATGTGAAGGAAACTACAGTACCGGATGGCTTTAGCTTGCAATACGGAGATGCAAATGGAAATGGATCATTAAGTCAGACATTTGCAAAAGAAGGAGAATCTGTGATTAATAAACTAATCAAAGTTTCTCTTCCTGAATCCGGCGGCTTCGGAACCACACCGTTCTACACAATTGGTTTACTGCTCATCGCCTTCGCGGCAGGGCTGTACACATACTTTAATAAGAAAAAGTTAATAGCAATCCGTTCGGATCGCCGCAGCAGCGGCACCGGACGCGGCAAGAGCCGCAGGAGAGGAGGTGATGGCCTATAAGAACATTTATAGCGCCCCACTGCAGAGGAAAGCCTCCTCTCAATGCCAAAGCCTCCGCCGAATGTCTTACTAGAATGATTCTGGTCGGCAACGGCGGAGCGTGGAGGGCGAGAGACGGGACCTTTTCTCTCGTGGGATGCCGCCGGTAGGCGGAAATCGCCTCGCTTAAAAATGAGGCAAAGTAGTGCAACTTGGTGATGATCAGTGGAAATGTGATCAAGGAACTTCGGAGAGCATTTCAAATAGAGAAAAATCACCTTTGAGCAAAGAAACAAAATAACTCAAGAAAGGACACAATTATGAAGAAGTTCAGAAGAATTATGGCTCTGTTAATTGCCACAGTTATGGTTCTTAGCATGGGTACAGCGGCGTTCGCGGCTGAAGGAGATATTACTATTTCATTCCCTGAAGACACAAAGTATGCGAATCATCAGTATGAGGTATATCAGATCTTTACAGGTACAGTTGGAGAAGATGGAAAAACACTTAAAAACCTCAAGTATGGTGATAACACAAAAACAGCTGCTAATAAGGGAAAAGCAGTATCAGAAGCGGATCTTACAACTCTTGCTGCTATCGACAGTGAGAACGAGCAGGAAATCATTGCTGCAATCACCCCCTTTGCATCGCTTTCAAACCCTGTAGCGACTCTGACTAAGGATAATCGGACATTCACTGGTCCTGCTGGTTACTATCTGATTAAGGATAAAGATGATACACAGACGGGTAAAACATCAGAGACTGACGAAAAGTCATATACACTCTATATTCTTAAAGTTGCAGGAAATGTAACAATTTCTCCTAAAGCTTCAGTTCCGAGCGTCGAGAAAAAAGTGGATGATGTAAATGACTCTACTGGCGCAAAAGAACCTAAGCAGGATTCGGCCGACTATGAGATTGGCGACTGGGTACCTTTCCATCTGTCAGCAACAACCGCCTCTAATGTAGATGATTACAAGAAGTATCATCTGACATTTGTTGATACACTGGAGAGTGGAAAATTTGATGCTGTTCGGAATGTTGTGATCAAAGTTGGAGATAAAGAAATTACAGAGAGTTTTGTAGGATTCACCGTTACGAAAACTGATGTAGCAGCTCCTTCAACAAGTGGATTCGAAATCAAACTCACATTCACACCTTCTGGTGACGGAGCAGTTACACTGCCTGAAGCCCTGAACGGCGAAACAGTAACAATCGACTTTGAGGCAAAGCTTGGTGCAGGCGCAACAATCGGACAGGTAGGCAATGTTAATACAGTTAAGTTGAAGTTCAGCAATAACCCCAACAGCACAGATGACAGCGAAGAAGCTGAAACCCCTGAAGATACTGTTATTGTCTTTACTTATAAGACAGTTATTGACAAGGTAGATCCCGATGGCGCTGCACTGAAGGGTGCCGAATTTAAGCTTTATAAGAAATACACAGCTGCACAGCTCGCAGCTACTGGAAAAACGGCTGCAGAAGTAAAGGATAGCGAAGGTAAGGCTATTGCAAAGTATGCGAATACCGATGCGGCATCTTATGTAGAGGTTGATGGAGCAAGAATTACTGCTGAAACCACAACTTTCGAATTCAATGGTCTTGATGACGGCGATTATGTACTTGTTGAGACAAAGGTTCCTGCTAATTACAATGCCATTGATCCAATTGAATTTACGGTCACAGGAACACACGCTGCAACTGCAAATGCATTAAGCAAAGACACACACAAAGACGGAGACGCATATGTACTTACCGGTCTTACTGTATCGAATGCTGCTTTAAATGCAAGTGTTGCTGGCGGCGAAATTAATAAGAAAGACGGCACAAAACATACAGCAGTATCTGGTGAAGTTTACGGAGAGATTATCAACGAATCTGGTGTACAGCTTCCCAGTACTGGTGGCATCGGTACAACAATGTTCTACATCGTTGGTGCTATCATGGTTATCGGCGCAGGCGTAGTTCTTATTTCTCGCCGCCGCATGAACGTACAGTAATTATCAGTACGTACTAGCAGTTAAGTATTCTGATTTGGCAAGTTGAGGCTTTGCTCGACTGGCAGATTAAGACATAATTGCGAATAATAATTCCCCGCTACACTCCAGGTTTTCCGGAGAGTAGCGGGGAATTAATGTTTAGAAATTATGTAAAATCAATGATTGGATGGCCATCACAGGGAACTAAACTAACCTGTCTGAGCGAAGAATAACACTCTATATTTTGGCTCATTCCGCATCTGTAATTCCATGCGAAGCGAGAAGCTTTCTGAGACGTTCCAGTTTTGCTTCGGCAGAGTCGGCGCGCGAACGCTCGCGGTCGGTATTAGCACGTTCTTGTTCGCGGCCCTTTTCAACGCCTTCTTTGAGACCTTTTTCAACGCCTTCCTTGTGGCCTTTGTCATAACCTTCTTTATATTCTTTCTCAAGCTGTTCAAGAAATGTCATGTATTCTTTCCTCCATGTATATGGCCTCTGGCCTTCTGAACCGCGTTTTCCAGCTGGGCTGTGAATTCGCTTGATGGATGATTGCCTGCTACATAAGCAAGGAAAGATTTCATCTTCTCTGATACGTCGTCAGCGGTTCCCTGCGCGCAGAGAAAGATCGGTCTCTAAATGGAGCATTCCGTATCTGTAATTCCGTGCGAAGCGAGAAGCTTTCTGAGACGTTCCAGTTTTGCTTCGGCAGAGTCGGCGCGCGAACGCTCGCGGTCGGTATTAGCACGTTCTTGTTCGCGGCCCTTTTCAACGCCTTCCTTGTGGCCT
>DFGZ01000062.1:0-15671 GCA_002371295.1 Oribacterium sp. UBA3737
ACCTTGTACTGCTTTCCACCTGTAAGGATTACTGCATACATTACGAGGGTCCTCCTTTTTATCATTACTCGCTGGCTTCGGTGGTGATTGAATCACTCTTTAACCTCGTCACGCGGCATACTCAGATACTTTAAATGGGAAGTGCTGAAAAGTCAATGGGTTTCACATAATTAATTTATTAACTTTCTATAATATGGATAACTTGCGGTGACCTCATTCACGGAAACATTGTTGGCAGAGCCGTTCTCATGTATCGCTATCATATTTCCGTTCCCTGCCCAGGCGAGGAACATAACCACATGGGAATCCGCACCCTCTCTTATGATAATGTCTCCGGGCTGAAGATCAGCCCTCTTTATTTTCTCTCCTTCTCCCACAAGAGAGGAAGTACTGCATGCACCGCCAAGATCGTCACCCAGAGCTGACCAGTATACCCACTGTATCCAGCCCGAGCAGTCCAGTCCTCTCAGAACTCTTCCTCTGTGATCGGACTGACCTATGACTGATCCGAAATGATTGGCCTCATATCCCTTGGCGCTCGCCTTTCCTCCATAGTAATACGGAACCTTGCCGACAGATTCAAGTGCGAACTTTATGACCTTCTTTCTTCCGGAAGAAACGTCATCCGGAAGCTCATCAAGATACTTCGATATCTCTTCTTCAGTCAGAGGATTTTTAGGGTCGATGGTGGAGATGGAAAAACCGTAGGACTTGTACCAGTCCCTTGAAATCAGATCATTCACAGCTTCAGTTCTTTCATCAGTCCATCCTGTCCAGGCCACATCCCCATCTGCAAAGGGATCCGAAGAAAGCTTTATACTCTTAAGCCCCTTCTCATCTTCAAAGCCCGATATGGTGACCTTCACATAGAGATCCACATGTCCGGGACAGTAATTCCTGCTCTTTACATTGGTCTCGGAATTTGCAGACATCCTGCTGTCATTATCATCATATACTTCCTCAATAAGGCCCCGTAAGGTGGAATCATCCATCCTTAAA
This sequence comes from Oribacterium sp. UBA3737, assembly GCA_002371295.1. The sequence continues at coordinate 1,000 of DFGZ01000062.1, forward strand.
AGATCTTCTCTTGAGTAGCTTGCCAGTATGGTATTTACCACATCCGAAGATCCTAAAGACCTGTAATTCGATACTGTCCTGTTAACTGCAGTACTCGCGTTTTGTACAGGAGGTACATAGGCCGCTGTTGTCTGCTCCATAACGCTTTCGGCAGCCATATCCACAGACACATCCTGAATCTCCACACCGTCTGAAACCACACTCTCGGTAAACACCGCAGCCGTTTCCGGAACAGACGGTCCGAATATACCGGTGACATCAGGCTCAGGAGGTACATCCTGATTGTGGTAGCCGGGGCCCGTAAGGCTTTCAGTCTCTGAAGCCTCGGTGTTTACTGCAGCATCGGCAACAGAATCCACCATCATTAAAGCATCTGCCGCAGTTTCTGCGATGTTTTCCTGTGGCAATGTTTCCACATAGGAAGCATCACTCTCCGCTGCACTGTCAATATAGGATACGTTTCCGCTGCCTACGGCATTACCGCTGCCCGCTGCGATTCCGTTGTCATAGGCGTTGCCATTGCCCATTGTGCTTCCGCCGTCATAGGTATTGGCGCTGCCTGATGTGCTTCCGCCGTTATAGGTATTGGCGCTGCCCGATGTGCTTCCACCGTCATAGGTATTGGCGCTACCTGACGTGCTTCCGCTGCCTGAAGCATTACCACTGCCCGATGTGCTTCCGCTGCCTGAATTGACAGTTTCATCTGCACCGACATCCACGAACTCTCCATCTTCTGCAAGCTTGGCTTTCAGAACCTCCAGAGTACTCTCAATCCTTTTTATACCGTCCGCCTCTTCCTTGGCAGAACGGTTTATACAGCCGTCACAGTAATAAACCTTTCCTATACTTATGGAATAGTTTCTGGATTTCCCGTACAGTTCCTCGCAATACTGTTCAAAGACCTTCGGATTCAGAGATCCATGGGCGTAACAGTACACCGAAGCCATAGACATGATGTCCTTTACATTGGAGTATTCATTCATCCTCTTGCCGTCGGAATTGTAGAAGGAAACATTGACATTTTTGAAATCCGGAATATACCAGGTAGACGGGTCATCAGGATTCTGCGATCCGTCTGAGGGATTGTATTTACCCATGACTCTGGATGCACCGACCCCGAGCCTTCCGGCAAGACTTCTCGGAGACATACCTGAGGTGTCGAAGATCCCAGCAAGATACTCATTGTCCTTTTTCATGAGCTTCTTGTATACCTCTCCGGCATAGCTGTTCAGCCTGTCTTCGGTATCATCTGCCCCCTTTGGAAAATAATACGCAAGGTTCAGGGCATTTATAGCAGGGACATACTTTTTCTTTACCTCTTCCTTTTTTACCTGTTCAGCCTGAGTGGTTTCCTCTTCACTGCTTTCTGAAACCGGTACTTCAGAAGGTGTCACCACCATAGAGGGCGCCGTTTCATCATGCACGTCACCGGTTCCATGGAGTACAGCCACAATAAGCACTGCACCTGCGGCGAACACCAAAGCCATATATATTTGTTTTTTACCGAAATGTTTTTTACTGAATAGTTTTTTCCAGAAACGTTCTAATAATCTCATAGTACCTTTAAGTTTAGCATACTGTATGCACCTAAAGATTTAAGAAATGTAAACATTTCTTTTATTTTCAGCAAACAAAAGAAAAACCCGAATCTTTATCTTTTATTTCTAAGCTTTTCCAAAAGCTTTTTAAAATACTCCGGATAATCTGAATCGAATTCCACGTACTCTCCCTTTGAAGGATGGATAAATCCCAGAGTCTTTGCATGCAGGCACTGGCCCTCAAGGGTGAACGGACACTTCTTCGGTCCGTAGACATCATCCCCCAGAACAGGATGGCCGATGGAGGACATATGAACACGTATCTGATGGGTACGGCCCGTTTCCAGAACGCACTCCACAAGAGTATAATCCCCGAATCTTTCAAGGACCCTGTAATGTGTCACCGCATCCCGGCCGTTAATCTCGTCTATGGCCTGCTTTTTACGATCCTTCTTCGAGCGTCCCAGTGGAGCATCCACAACTCCCTCATCCTGCTTTATATTTCCGCAGAGTATGGCGACATACTTTCTGGTGATGGAATGGACCTTAAGCTGCTCCGCAAGAGACTTGTGGGCCTTATCGTTCTTACAGACCACAAGAAGTCCGGTGGTATTTTTGTCTATGCGATGAACTATTCCCGGACGCATGACTCCGTTTATGGTGCTCAGCTCCTGACCGCAATGGTTCATCACAGCATTGACAAGAGTGCCCTGATAGTGTCCCGCTGCCGGATGCACCACCATGCCCTTCGGCTTGTTAATGATGAGAAAATCGCTGTCCTCATAGACGATATCCAGAGGAATGTCTTCAGCCACAACATCAAGGCTTACAGGCTCGGGCATATCTATAAGAAGTACGTCTCCCTCCTGCACCCTGGCACTGGCCTTACACTTTTTACCGTTTATCTGTATGCGTTCCTCCTTGATGAGCTTACCCGCATAGCTTCTTGATATCTCAGGTTCTGGAAGAGTGGCCAGAAACTGGTCTACCCTTAAATTACTTGCTGATTCCGGGACCTTAAGTTCTATCATTTCTCCTCCATTGGTAACTTCTGTTTCTCCATGGCCTTCTTGGATTTTCCCAAATTCAGGTATGCAAAATCTTCGTCCTTATAGTAGAAAAGGAACAAAAGGACCATGATGACACATCCGCAGGTGACATAAATATCGGCAACATTGAAAACCGGGAAATCTATAGGACTGAAATAAATAAAGTCAACTACATACTTCTGATGAACCCTGTCTATAAAATTACCGATGGCCCCGGCAAAAACAAGCTCCGCAACGAAGATCACCGGGTAAAAATATCTGTTCTTTACCGGTGTTTTATAGACTACATAGAGAATCCCCAGAAGGACAACGACAGTTATGATATAGAACATATACTGTGCCCCCTGAAAGACACCAAAGGCAGCACCCTTATTTTCCACATAAAGAAGGTAGAGAACATTCTGTATTATAGGAATCTGTTCCGCCCCCTTAAGGTGCTCCACCGCAAGCTGCTTTGTGATCTGATCAGGTACGATCAGTATTGCTGCCATCACTAAAAAAAGCAGCATTCTTTTTGTAGTTGGTTTCATATATTATTTCTCCGAATAACTAAAAATATTTATTTCGAAATGAACGAAAGAGCTTCGAGCATCATTTCATCTGACACATCATGGTCAATATAGGCATCGCCGAGGCTGTGAAGAAGGATGAACCTTACTCTGCCCTTATCCATCTTCTTGTCCTTCCTTGTAGCACTGAGGATCTCCTGATGATCCATCTTCTTAAGAACGGTCTCGAGCCCAACCGCTGTCATGAGCTCACGTACCGAAGTCTCCTCTTCCTGAGAGGTGGCCTTTGATATGAACATGGCCGCAAGGCATCCGAATGCAACACACTGTCCGTGGCTGTAACCGAATTCCGAGCATTTCTCTATGGCATGTCCAAGGGTATGTCCGAAATTAAGAAGCTGTCTTTCACCCTTTTCCTTCGGATCCTCCTCAACCACTGCCTTCTTTATAAGGTTGCTCCGGTACACGGTCTCGAGAAGAACATCCATATCACGGGTCTTAAGCTCCTCCACATGCTGTGAAAGGAATGAAAAATAATCCTTACTCTTGATGAGGGAATGCTTTATGACCTCTCCCATTCCGGAAGCATATTGTATTTTGTCCAGTGTCTTAAGAGTGCTGACATTACTGTAAACAAGAGCCGGCATGTGAAAAGCTCCCACCATGTTCTTGTATGCCCTGAAGTCAACTCCCGTCTTTCCTCCTATGGAACTGTCCACCTGAGAAAGCAGCGTTGTAGGAATCTGAATGAATCTGATACCTCTCATGTATGTGGCAGCGGCAAAGCCTGTCATATCTCCTATAACACCGCCCCCAAGCGCCACCATATAGTCGTTTCTGTCAAAGTTCTCCTGTATGGCCTTCTCATATATATCCGCTATGGAATCCGTATTCTTATACTTTTCCCCGGGAGTAAGTACTATTTCCGACACGGAACTGAAGCAGTCTTTCAGGATTTCCTTAACAGTATCAAGATACAGCGGCGCAACGTTACTGTCTGTGACTATAAGTGCACGTCTCTCGGAAACTCCAAGCTCTGAAACAGCATGCTTCAGATTATCGAAGGATTTCTCAAGATAAATATGATATGAAAATGCATTCTCGTAATATACATCCAAAATTCCAGCCATAATACCCTCCCGTTTAACATTGGTTTTTTAATCCTCGTATCATGATAGCATATTAAGGAGGAAGTACCTATAGAAAAAGACAACAAGAATCCGGAGAAAAAAATACTCTTATATATCCGTGTTCCTTCGGGCAGGGCACACACTTGACACCCTGCCATGCAAAAAGAGCTGCCGCATCTTCTGCGGCAGCTCTATAAACATCCCTGATTATACTCTTAAATTAAGGCCGTTAATGTTCACATCGGAATTTCCGGCGAGAATGTTCTGGAAATCTCCGGAAAGCTCAACCATGGATGGTGTAACGATGAAGATGTAATTGGAAATCTTCTGAAGATTACCCTCCATAGAGTACGCTGCTCCGGAAGTGAAATCGATAATTCTCTGCGCGATCTCCATGTGAAGACCTTCCATATTGAGAACTACAGTCTTGCCTTCCAAAAGATAATCACAGATATCTCTTGAATCATCCATGGATGTAGGCTTGATCATGGTCACTTCCATACTTCTTCTCTGCTGAGGCTGAGACTGCTTCTTGGTGAAAAGCATCGGTCTCGCATGCCTTTCCTCTTCCATATCATCATCGACGGACTTCTTGAAGAATCCATTTCGCTGAGGCTCATAGTCTTCATCATCGCCGTCGAACTCATAGTCATCATCATAATCGTAATCATCATCCTGATTTACTCTCATGTTTTTCATTATATTGCCGATAAAACTCATCTTAATTATCTCCCGTCATTCACGATAGGCATAGCTTGTCTAATTAACGTCTATTTTATACATTTTTGAATCCTTGTCAATAAAATGCAGAATACGTAATACATTAGACATCTCTTTCATGGGCAATTGTAATAAAAACGTAAGTTTTCACTGGTATACCAGTTGTCCATCAGAAACAAGCGATGCGTCCATAACTATGTGATCATACACCGAAATACCGTAATCCGTATTCTTTTCGACTATCACATATTCATTGTTCTGCTCTATGGGAATGATCTGCCTGAACATACAGTATCCCCTGTTTATATTGTAGACTCCCTGAAGAGACTTGACCGGTCCCACATGATATGTATTGGATGTATCTGCTCCTGCAGTATCGGATTTTATTACGAAATCATTAAGTTTGACTCCGCCCTCATCCTCTGACTCCGGAACGGTCACATAACAGTACTGATCATCTATACGATAAATCTCGCTGGGCACAAATTCAGTTGCCATAGAACCGTCTGCCAATGCAGTCTGCCGGTTAAAGCCCGTCGTACCGTCTTCGCTTGTAACCATAAATTCCTTCGGAATGATGAAGAAGTCCTTTTCGGTTATGGAAGTCAAAGGAATCTTCAATCCTCTCTTGTTGTTGATCACAAGATCGAACTGAATGAATCTTTCGCCGCTGAACTGCTCCACAAGCTCATTTAAAGAAAGCTTTCCGTAATTGTTGCCGTCAGATGCGGTATAGATATCAAAGGAAGCATTGGTGGTAATGTCCTTTTCAATGAAATGGACCTGAACCTTGTGAACATCCTGATACTTCTCCTTCATTTCATCACTGACCGGAAATACTATGAACCAGTTCGTGCTGGTGATGAGCTTATAAACGGGAGTACCTCCTTCAATGAGGTTTCCGGGCTTAGTGATGTTCATCTTGTAACCGTTCATGGAGAAAATATTCTCAGTCACCGCATCAGGTGTCAGATCTTCATAGCCGTCTACGGAATACGAAACCACTCCCGCCTTCTGGGCTGAGATCTGAGAATAATTTATACCAAGCTGCGAAAGTACGGAATTAAGATCCTGAGCGTCTGAAATGGAGGAATACTCCAGAGCAGTCGCATCAAGTGAGAATTTCGTATCATAAAGATAAGAAAAGGCACTGTTCTTAAAAGTCTGGGAGAACTGGGACAGTTTATATCTGATATCCGCGATCTGCTCGTAGGACATCTCCTTGTTAAGTTCCGGGTGATCCTTCAGATAGGTCTCCAGAGCTCCTGTTTCGTCCACCATATAAATTTCGGATCCCACGGCCACTCTTTTGCCATCCTGAATATAGTAATGAATATATCCTGAGGATGCGGCATCCACCGTTTCCTCTTCACGAATCGCCACGCCTGTGTACTGTTCCTGCCTTACTATATTGCCGTCGGCGACTTCATAGAACCTTACCTGATCCCTTGTTAAATATGAGTACACACTAAAAACAATGTAGAGAAAGATAATCATGAAGATTATCATCCCTACATTGAATCTAGGCAGAATATTCGGTTTTATTATGTTAGATGTATCTTGCTTATTTGCTGCCATGCTTAAAAATCAAAGTGAAATAGCTACATCTCTCTTTACACTGTCCGGAAGCTCTTCTGCATCCATGGATACGCTAATAACGAATGTGATCTTATACTTCTCGCCAAGGTCCTCAAGACGCTTGATGCAATTCGAAATGTCTGCACCCTCGAGAGATGAAAGCTTAAGAAAACTGTCAAGGAACATATACTCTAAATCATGATCCTGAGAAATAATACCACTTATGAAACCGATAAATGCATCCTCGGAATCGATAGGATACTCGTTTACGTTAATAAGACGGATCTTATTGTTAAGCTCATACATGTGTTGTGCGGATTTATCAAGGAAATCAACATTTCCGTTTGCTTCCTTAACAACTGCGTTTGCCTTATCAAGAAGCTGCTTGGTCTTGCCTTTGCCTCTCTTGCCTACAATCAACTGTACCATAGTCAAGTACCTCCTAAACTTTGTAGTTTCAGTATAGTACATTAAGCGGTCTAATTCAAGCAACAATTCCCAAATAAAACAACCAAAAACCCCTGTCTTTTGTACAATCTTCCATAAATCAGCCATCCGGCAAATCAGGATTGTATGACAAAATAATGCAGTCAGAAAATGAGCTCCGAGTACTTATATATCCGGATCCTGTGTCAAAAAATGCAGCGAATCATAAGTCTCCTGTCCGTCACGGTCCTCTGAAGAGGATACCGTCAATGAGCCTTTGATATCAGATTCGTCATGTTCTGATACAGCTCATCCTTGGACTTCGACTTCATAACGGTGGAAATATACTCCTCACCCGTTGATGTCTTTCGAACACCCATAGTAAGGCAATATCCTGCCGCATTGGTGGTACCCGTCTTTCCTCCCAGAACCTCAAGGCCCTGAGGGACCGGTGTCTCTCCGATCATGAATCTGTTTGTGACGCTCCAGTTCTGGGTCTTAGGCATCCCGTTGGAATCCTTATAATGGGGGCTGTAATTCACAGTACCGACTATCTTACGGAACTCTTCATATTTCATGGCCTCGTTCATGGTGAGGTAAATATCATAAGGAGTCGTATAATGCCTTTCATCCGGAAGTCCGTGGGGATTAACAAAATGTGTACCCGTGGCACCTATTTCAAGAGCCGTCCGGTTCATCTCCTCCACAAAGGCTTCTACGGAGCCGGAGGTGGCTTCAGCGATAGCAACAGCCGCATCGTTACCGGAAGGAAGCAGCATACCGTAAAGAAGATCCTCTATGGTAAGAGTCTCCCCCGTTCTTAACCACGCCATGGAAGAACCCGAAACCTTAATATTGGAATTCTCCGTTATCTTGAACTCCTGCTGAAAATCCTGAATATGTCTCATGCACACCAGAGCCGACATGACTTTGGTGATGCTGGCAGGATAAGTTCTTACATAAGGATTCTTATAGGCCACAGCCTGAGGGTCCTCTTTCCCGAATTCAACCATAAGGGCCGCCTCTGCCGATATGTCATCAGCATTGAAAGTGGTCTCCCCCGGAAGGGCCAGGCCATCGGAAAAGCCCTTTGCGTGACCGGTCTCCGTAAGGCTCGTGTTCACGGAATTCATGCGCATGAGCCCGACGTTCACATCATATCTGTTTTCTATTTTCTGCCCGCAGCCCGTGAGCATCATAAGACATAAAAGAACCGGAAGCGCCATCAAATGACGGCTCCCTCCGGATCTGAATTTCTTTTTATCAAGAAATGTTTTTTTCATCAATCTCATCCTCAGATGTTTCTCCACTCAAGATCGCCTCTCTCAAGTGCCTTTATAAGAAGCTCTGCTGTTGCAAGATTTGTTGCGATAGGAATATTGTAAGTATCACAAAGCTGAACCACAGAATTTACTTCCGGCTCCTGAGACTTGACATGAAGCGGATCTCTCAGGAAGATGACCATATCGAGATTACCCTGCTCTATCTGTGATGCAAGCTGTCTTGCTCCACCGGTCTCTCCGGGAAGGAACTTATGTATGCGGAGATTTGTCACCTCTTCCACAAGAAGTCCTGTAGTTCCGGTTGCATACAGCTCGTGTTTACTTAATATACCACGATATGCAATGCAGAAGTTCTGCATCAGTTTCTTTTTTGAATCATGTGCGATCAAACCAACATTCATTATTTTTCAAACCTTTCCGAACGGAATCAGATTACACCGTCTTTACGCTGAAGTGCAACATTCAATACTAATCCCATTCCAATATAGACTGATACAAGGGAGCTTACGCCTCTCGAAAAGAAAGGAAGTGTAACACCGGTATTCGGCAGAATACCGGTCGCAACTGCGATGTTGGTATATGTCTGGAAACCTATCCATGCCATCATACCTACCGCTATAAGACGTCCGCTCATCTTTTTAGCCTTTGATGCTATTATAAGACATTCAATAATTATCAACAAGAAAAATATAATAATAATTAATGATCCTCTGAATCCCAGCTCTTCTCCGATAACGGCAAAAATGAAGTCATTATCCTCTTCTGCAAGGAAATTTCCGTTCTTTACAGAGAAGATGGAGTTGTTGTTAAGCCCCTTTCCGGCAAACTGTCCTGAACCTATAGCCATGATGGAATACATCTGCTGATAGAAAGTCTGGGTATTTTCAGACGGATTCAGGAAGGTGAGGATTCTGGCAGCCTGATAGCCCTGCAGGAAGGGAATGTGGTCATAAAGCCCTGTTTTGAACAGATATACAAATACCAGAGCAAATGGCACAATGGCAAAAACAACCCCCAGTATCCACTTATATCCGATATTGGAAGCAAATACTATAGCCGCAATTATGACAGTCATGATGATGGCTGTACTGAGGTTTGGCTGTATAAGTACAAGCCCGATAGGCACAAGATACAGGGCAAAGGCCAGGAGTACGGTACGAGGCGAATTCACCCGGTCTTTCGCCTTATGGAAGTAGGCCGCATAAAAAATGATAAGACCTATCTTTACAAACTCTGCAGGCTGGACCTGACCGAGCATAGGCACCTGTATCCATCTCACCGCACCGTGTCCCGATGCTGTACCGTAAATCTTAACGCCCACAAGCATGAGAACAGACGCCATATAGATAAGATTGTACTGTCTCACTATACGCCTGTAGTCAATAAACGAAAGGCCTATACAGATCAGAAGTCCCGCAATGGAACCTATGATCTGTCGGAACACCTGAGGATTCCGGAAATCCTCGGCACCCACGGCCGAGCGCATGATAACCACTCCGAGGACGTTTAGTGCCACCATATAGATGACCAGTCTGTAGTCATAATTCTTTAAATTATAATCAAATTTCATAATCTCCTCTTACATCATCAGTCGGATACGTTCAATGCAGAGATATATGAAGCATCTCTTGAAAGAATGGCATCGAGACTGTCCTTGCCATAGCAGTAATTATAGACATTGTTGGCAAGGTTAGCTGCATTACCGGAGGAATATCCGTATGGAATGTTTACAGTCACTGATATCTCAGGAGCCGCATAAGGCGCATAGGAAACGAATACCGCGTGGTTACCGCGATCCTCTCGTTCCTGGGCAGTACCTGTTTTTCCTGCTATAGGAACGTTCTGGCCCTGGAAAACCCTCTTTGCAACACCCTCAGTGATCATCTCACGAAGACCCCTGTGAACAGCGCTCCATGTAAGTTCATTGAAATCAAGCTGTCTTACCACCTTGGGCTCTATGGTTCTGACCAGAGAACCGTCGGGTGCAGTGATCTTATCAAGTATGGAGAGATCAAAAACCGTTCCGCTGTTGGCAACAGCGGTAATGTACCTTGCCAGCTGAACATCATTGTAAGCATGATTACCCTGACCCATGGCCGAACGCTCCGGATCGTAATCGGAAATTCGCGGCATGGTCTCGTCTATCTCAACTCCGGAAAGCGAGTCAAGGCCGAACAGTGATGCGTATTTCTGTATCCTTTCGATACCGACAGCCGGATTATAGTTTCCGCTGTCATCTGTAGACAAAAGGTGTCCCACCGCAGCAAAGAAGAAGTTGCAGGAATTCTTTATTCCGTCTATGACATTCTCTCTTCCATGGTTCTGAGGATAAATCCAGCATTTGATATGAGGTGTTACCTCCTCATACACACCGGTACAGTCTATGACCGTATTAAGGTTGAGGACACCCTCCTGCAGCGCCGCAATGGATGTCAGCGGCTTAAACGTGGAACCCGGAGCAAGCTGTGTCTGTGTCGCACCGTTAAGAAGCGGCAGGGACAGATCTTCATTACACTTCTTCAGATATTCATATTCCGTGATACGGTTGTTGTCAAAGCCCGGATATGTAACCAGCGCACGTACCTTGCCTGTCTTTACATCCGTTACCACAACGGAGCCGTTGCAGGGATCCAGCGCAAGCTGGGCGGGACTTATCTCTATCTTTCTTATCTTGGAAATAAGGAAGGTGTAGGCAAAATGCTCATCCCCTGTGGAAAGCTGGCTGTAGGACTGGTCATCCGGCTCCAGCACTCCCTGCTCAAACAGCGCCATCAGTAAGAGATAGCCTGGAATGGTCTTCTCCGAAATGGCATATTTATAAAGGATCTTGTCGAACTCAGGATCATTGTTGAGGCGGTCTATGATGTACTGAACCAGAAGCTTGTAGATATTCTCAGTGTCATAATAATCATCCGAAAGCTCAAGCTTGGAAGTATCGAGCCACGCTTCATCTATTCCTTTCATGATGAAGCTCCTGAGATTGATAGTATCATTCTTCCACGCTGTATAGGCCTCGGATTCCTTGTAGCTCTGGTTGGCAGCATCGATGATTCCGCTATCCTTGCCGGTCAGATAATCATATATGTAAACGATAAATGCCTGCATATCCTGAGGAAGCTCCTTGAGTCCCTCAGTGGTGGGATTCAGAAGCTCTGTCTGAATATCTACCAGCTTTTTCTTTTTGTTGGATGTAAAAATATCAGCTATGCGCTTTTCTGATGCTCCTGCTTCCGGCATCCCGAAATGAGCCGAATCAAGCACATTGTTGTTAATAAGCTGGAAATAGGCATCCTTTACAGGAATAGTGATCTCAGACTGCTCTACCAGGGCATTTCTGTCACTGAGATCCTGCTCGGTGATCTTGGAAGCAAGCACACCCGCAAGCTCCTGCTCCAACAGATGATAAATGGCTATCTGGTCATTGGCTGAGATCGTGGTGTAAATGTCATTGCCCGCCGTGGCATCGGTTTCCAAAACCACATCAAGCACCGAACCCACGGAGTTCAGGTACATCTCCCTGGAACCCTTCTTTCCCTTAAGCTCAGACTCCATGCTCTTTTCAAGCCCCCATACACCGACGATGTCGTTAAGCTCGTAGCTCTCATCCTTTTTTCTGAGCTCTTCAAGCTGGTCCGCTCTTACCTGTCCCGTATAACCCACGATATGGCTGAGATACGGGGCATAATTGTACCTTCTTACAGAGACATTTTCGATATCAACACCCTTGAGCTCTCCCTTTGCCTCAAGTATCTCCGCAACACACTCTTCGGAGACATTTTTAACTATGGTAGTGCTCTGGTATCTCTGATAGGCGGTGAGACGAAGGGTGAAGAAAATATTGATCATGTCAAGAGCCGTCTCATCGGAAAGCACTACAGGGTTTCCTTCCGGATCTCTGATATCATCAAAACGGTATCTCTTTTTCGAAACCTCAAAGGCATCTCTTGCAGTTATGTCAAAATCCTTCTCACTGAGATCTGATACATTTCTGCCCCTTATGTTGGCTATAAGTCTCTTTCTGTCATCCTCGGAGCTTGTGGCAAAATAGGGCTCACGATCTGCATCCAGCTTTATCTTATACTGACCTTCAATCGAATAACCGTACTTCTCGATTATCTCGGCAAGGCGCATGAGCATATAGTTTCTGCTGTTAATACCTTCGTTTGTCGTATCGTATGAGCCGTTATCGGAAATCGTTATGTTGTACTGAAGCTCATTGTACGCAAGCAGCTTTCCGTCTCTGTCATAGATGTTGCCTCTGGTTCCGTCGGTTGTGACCTTTGCCAGAGTACGTTCCTGATAATCGGCAAGATACTGCTGTCCGTTGACTATCTGAAGGTCAAAAAGTCTTATACCGATGACTATATAAAACAGCGAAAACATAAGTCCAAGGAAAAACAACCTTGAACTCACGAACCGAACGGTAAATTCCTTGATGGCCTCGAATATTTCTTTAATCAAAGTCTATGCTCCTATTTATCTATTTTTTCAATCGTCGTAAATACGAATCTGTACAGAACCAGTGTCACCATCAGCGAAAATACCACTGCGGGCAGCACTACATGCTGAAGATAATACGGAATGTCGAATTTTTCGCGAAAGAAAAAACGGAAGAAATAAATATACACATGATATACGAACTCGTTTATCACGCACATGATCATAGGAAGGGTTATGTACTCTTCGTAATAGGCATTGCTGAAAAAGCCGTTCATATATCCGATGACTACGAAAATAAGACTATAGAATCCGAAGGGACCCGAATAAAACAGATCAAGCAGCAGACCTGCCGAAAGACCGTAGATCATTCCGGGCAGGCTGCCGTGTATAAAGCCTATGGAAAAGGTTAGAATAAGCAGCAGATTCGGAGCTGCCGAAAGAAACGGCAGAAGTGGAATAACGCTAGTCTGTATAAGAAACGCAAGCACCAGTGAAAGCATGTATACCAGAATCGCGATTCTGCGCTTTGCAGTCTTTTTTAATGATTTTTTCTTGAATATAGATTTCATTCCGATTAATTGTTAGGATTCTCCTCAATCAGTTCCTCCTCAGAATCTTCATTCTGAGCAGTATTCTCTTCCTGATTTTCTACTGTTTCACTGCTTGTCTCAGCCTGAGCAGTTTCCCTCGCTGCGGTCTCCTGAGCCTCAGTCTCACTGGCAGTCTCCCTTTCGGAAGTCTCACGGGCAGCTTCTTCCCGGGTAGCTTCCTCACGGTTTCTGTCCGAAGACTCTCTTATACTGCTTCTTTCATCATCGTCTTCGTTGCTGCTCTCAGAAGCTGATGTTTCACTGTCTTCAGCCTTTTTGACTATGTAGACATTGTCCCCGGTGTCAACTATATCCTTCGCTGTCAGGAGTCCGCCGTTAGGATCCACTGTTCCGTCTATCTCACCGAGAGGTGTCAGACCTTCCATGCCGGCCCAAGTTCCTGTTATGTTGGTATTTTTGTCAGAAATACTGTTCAGGATATCTGCAGCGTCTCCGCTCTTCAATGCAGCGCTGCCGTCTCCGCTGTTCTCATCCAGGAAGCTGTCGCTCTTCACCTTCTTCAGCACAAGTACCTCGGAAAGATCGTTGAAATCCGCTGCAGGAATGAGATAGCCGTCCTTCATAAGACGCTTGTCATCTTCCTTTACGTCCACAGCGTATCCTATGAGAATACCCGGAAGGAATTTGGCGGAAATGTTGGATGTGACGATACGGTCGCCCTCCTGAATGGAGGTATCTTTTTTGATATCGGTGATCCTGAGACGTCCCTGCTCATAAAGAGTGAGGTCACCGGCTACTATACAGGTATCGCTGGACTGAAGTCCCATGGCGGAAACTCTGGATTCATCGTCTATGATGGAACGCACAGTGGCATAATTGAGTCCCACATCGGTAACTATTCCGATAAGTCCTCCGTTTGCCATGACGTTCTGATCCACACGTATTCCATCCTGAGAGCCCTTATCTATACGGAATACCTGAAACCAGTTCTCCGAGTCCTTGGCAATGACTCTGGCAGCTACCTTCTCGTACTGCATATACTCCTGATCGAGCCCGTAAAGCTCTCTGAGTCTTGAAAGCTCTCCACTGTCCAAAGTGAGCCTGTTATTCTGCTCCGTAAGAAGATCTATCTTCTCATTCAGCTTTTTGTTCTCTTCCTCAACCTCCTGAAGAGTACGATGTTCCTTGAGGTTCTCATAGATACCGAATCCGACTCTGTTTACCCCTGTCTGGAACGGTACGAGTACATAACCTATGGTATTTCGTAAAGGATTCATGATGCCGTCTTTTACGGAAGAAATGATGATCATCATCATACACAATACCGAAAGAGCTATAAAAATATACTTACTTTTCTTATTATCCACCGATTATTCCCTGTTCTCTGAAACTGAAATAGACATTGTCCCCGATCACTACATGATCAATGAGTCCAATGCCGATGATCT
>DFGZ01000062.1:15834-27668 GCA_002371295.1 Oribacterium sp. UBA3737
TCACGTGACGAAACTGCCGAACGGCAGCCGGTACCTACAGAAAGCAGCTTTTCATCGATAAGCTGCATATGATGGTCAAGATAAAGAACCCGAACCACTTCATGACAAAGGTATCTCAGATCTTCCATATAATAATCCGCTACCTGCCTGGACTCTGTAAAGCGCATATTCCTTACACGTTTCTGTCGATTCCATATTCTCCGCGCGATCTCACCCACTGCGCTGAGCTGTATGGACTTCACCTTGCCGATACCGCTTATCCTGCTGTACTCTTCCGTTCCGAAATGCATGATCCCCACCAGTCCGTCATACTGGGGATTCAGATCCAGCACCTGCTGCGACACCTCCATGACCGAAGATTTCCTGGTTCCGGTACGTAATAAAACAGCCAGAAGCTCTGCGTCAGTCAGAGCCTCCGGACCGTATTTCATGCACTTCTCATAAGGCATTTCATCATCATGAGTCAAATTATCTGGTTTTAAATTCATTAAATCCTCCTGTCTCTATGAGAATCAGGAGCCCACGAGAACTTATTTTAACATAAAGATTCCCGTCAGTAAATGCCGGAGCTGTGAGCCCACGTCCAAAGCCTGCTCCGGACAGAGGACACACCGGCTATTTCATTACGCTTTACGGAAGGCAGGATCTGCAAATCTGTCCCTTACGGAGCTTTGCGCGGGCATCTTTCAGAACTTCACAAGTCCCTTCTCGTACATCTTCTCCACAGCCATCATGATGCCAAGCTTTGCGTGGTACCATGTAAGTCCGCCCTGGAAGTAAATATTGTAAGGTTCCTTGATGGGGCCGTCAGCTGAAAGCTCGATGGAGCTTCCCTGTACAAATGCACCTGCTGCCATGATGACCTTGCTGTCATAACCCGGCATATCATCAGGGTATGGTGTAACAAAACTGTCAACCGGAGCCGCAGCCTGTATGCCCTGTGCAAATGCCACAACCGCCTCTTCTGAACCGAGGGTTATGGCCTGGATGATATCATATCTTTCCTTGTCTGCTGCAGGATGACAGCTGAAGCCAAGCTTCTCGAAAACCCTGGCTGCAAAAATCGCTCCTTTTTCCGCAGCAGCTGTAATGGTGGGAGCCATGAAAAAGCCCTGATAGAACAGCTTGTTCGTATCAAGAGAAGGTCCTACTTCCTTTCCGAGTCCCGGAGTGGTGAGTCTGACTGCACATCTCTCCACACACTCCTTTGTTCCCGCAATATAACCGCCGATAGGAGCAAGTCCGCCTCCCGGATTCTTGATAAGCGAACCAACCACCATATCTGCGCCGTAGGCTGTAGGCTCTTCCCTTCTTACAAACTCTCCGTAGCAGTTGTCTACCATGCAGATAACATCCGGCTTTATGTCCTTTATGAACTTTATAAGCTCACCAATCTTCTCCGGTGAGAAGGTATCTCTTGTGGCATATCCCTTTGATCTCTGGATCTCCACAAGCTTAGTCTTTTCGTTTATGGCAGCCTTTATGCCATCATAGTCAAATTCCGAGTCCGGAAGGAGCGACACCTCACGATAAGAAACTCCATACTCGGCAAGGCTTCCGACAGAAGGTCTTATACCGATTATCTCTTCGAGAGTATCATATGGCTTACCGGCAGGGCAAAGGATCTCATCTCCCGGTCTTGTGTTAGCGAAAAGAGCTGTGGCAAGAGCATGTGTTCCGCAAACTATCTGAGAACGGACCAGGGCATCCTCCGTACCGAAATAATTGGCATAAACCTTCTCAAGAGTGTCTCTTCCGATATCATCATAGCCGTAGCCTGTGGTTCCATAGAGGTGAGCCTCTGAAACCTGAGCATCCTGCATGGCTTTTACTACCTTAAGCTGATTGTACTCAGCTACATCATCTATCTCTTCAAATCTGTCCTTGAGGCTTCTCAGCTGTTCTTCGCAAAAATCATAAACCGAAGGCTTTATGCCAAGAGACTCAAACATTTCTCTGTTATCCATTCCGTGATCCTGTCTTTCTTATAATCAAATTCCTGAACATTTACCCAGTTCACTTCTCTTTCTCTTTTGAACCAGGTTATCTGCCGTTTAGCATAATTTCTTGAATCCTGCTTTATCTTCTCGACGGCTCGCTCGATTATAGCACGATTTTCCGATGCTGCAAGATTTCTTCCATCCATAAGGTCAAAGGCTTCAAGAAGTTCTCTGTATCCGATACCCTTTAAAGAGGTCCTGTCCTTGGGGAGTTTGAGCTGATAAAGCCACCTTGCTTCCTCTATAAGCCCGCTGTCCACCATCCGGTCAACTCTTTTGTTGATCCTTTCGTAAAGCGCCTCGCGTTCATCATTAAGTACAAAGAAAGCCGGGGTGTATACAGCCTTTTTCTCCCGTTCCTCTGCATTATGCTGAGAAATGGGATATCCGTGTATCTCATAAAATTCAAGAGCTCTTATGACCCTTCTTATATTGTGTGCATGTATCTTCTCGGTAGATTTCGGATCCACCAGAGTGAGCCTTTGGTACAGGGCTTCGGCCCCGCCATCTTCTGCCGCCTCTTTCATAAGACGCTCCCGGATGTCACCATGAAGTGCCTCATCCTCTTCCGTGAAATCTATTCCGTAAAGAAGTCCCTGAATATAAAATCCGGTCCCCCCCGCAAGTACAGGCACATGGCCTCTTTTATAGATTCCCTCTATGGCTTCCCTCGCCATGCTCTGGAACATGCTTACATCGTAATCCGTATCCACATCTATGATATCTATAAGATGATGGGGCACTCCCTCCATCTCTTCCTTTGTGACCTTGGCACTTCCTATATCAAGCCCTCTGTATACCTGTACGGAATCCGCGGAGACTATCTCTCCTCCGAGGTTCCTGGCAAGAGAAACAGAAGCGGCTGTCTTTCCGACAGCCGTAGGTCCTGCGATTATTATCAATGGCTTTTTGCTTAAATCGATATTATTCATATAATCATTATTAAGTCGACATCATAGGTCCGCACTCCCGGACCTTTGACGTCACACTATTCTTTTAAATTTCTTTTCCAGCTCATACTTCGACATGGAAATGATGGTTGGACGCCCATGGGGGCAGGCATAAGGATTCTCAAGGGACAAAAGCTCTCCGATGAGGGCATCAGCCTCCATGAGACTCAGTTTGTTGTTTCCTTTTACTGCTGCCTTACAGGACATGGAGGCTATCTTATAATAGATAGAATCCGGGGTTGTCATTCCTGTCTCGTCACTGAGTCCGTCAAGCATCTCCAAAAGAAGCTCCTTCTTTCCTATTTCAGGCAGATCCGTGGGAACGGCGGTGATGCTGAAATCCCTTCCTCCGAGATCGCTTATTTCAAAGCCGAAGCTCTGGAAATATTCTTCATATTTCTCCATCAGAAGAGCTTCTTCGGAGGTAAGGGTGACGAGAATCGGAGGATTAAGATACTGACTTGCAGGCTTTCTCTCCTTAAGTCTCTTCATCATCCTCTCAAAATTCACCTTTTCGTGGGCCGCATGCTGGTCAATGATATAGAGCTTGTCACCGTATTCTATGAGCCAGTAGGTCTCAAAGACCTGTCCGATGATCCTGTGCTGGTTTCTGGCCTTCTCGCTCAGAAATCTCTCCGAGAACAGGGTCTCCTGAACGGGTTTTTCCTTCTTTACTTCGTTTTTAGAAATATCTGTATCATCAGAAGCATCGTTCTTTATTTCATTTTTAGAAATATCTGTATCATCAGAAATATCCTTCTTTACTTCGTTTTCCGAAGCATCTGTACCATCAGGATCTTCATCATTTTCTCCGGCAGTCTGTTTCTCAGAAATATGATCCGAAGTTACTCTCTCTGCTGCCGAGGCATACTCATCTGCTCCGGCACTGACATTTCCTGAATGAATTTCATTTTCGGAAGAAAGCTTCTCTTCACCTTCGTAATCAGTCTGTCCCTCAGTATCTAAGCTATGGTCCTGATCCGGATCGGATTTTCCATAGCTTCTCTCGAAGGTCTTTTCAACCTCGTCCTGAGCCTCCTTGAAATCCGAAAGTCCGAAACCTGAGTTCTTTTCAAAGCCGCTCTGAAATCCCTGGCTTCCTGCTGAGTGTTCCCTTCTGTACCGGCTGTAGCTGCCGGAGAAACCGGTTCCGGCTCCCGCACCTCTCTCTGCTCCCGATTCATCGTTTCTGTCATGGGTGCCGAAAGATGTACCGCCGAAAGCTTCGGCAGTCTTCTCACGAAGCTCTGTGCCTGAAACACTGCTGCCATCCAGATAGATGTCCGACTTCGGACGGGCCTCCGGATGAAGCTCCGGTCTCAGGGCCTCCTCATACTCCCGGTTGGTGATACTTTCACGTGTCTTTTCAAAGGGCTCCACATGGGGCAGTTTCTTTTCTTTCTCCTCGATCTCCACATGAGGATCGGCATCCGCCTTACGGCTTGTATTCTCATCCCTTCCGAAGGTCTCAAGATCGGTATTGACTATAAGCTCCGTCTCCCTGAGCCCGTTCTGTACCGCATCCACAATGGAATTGTAAACCACCATTCCGTCAGAGAAACGAACCTCCAGCTTCTGGGGATGAACATTGACATCCACAATCTCCGGATTCACATCTATCATAAGCACCACAAAGGGGAACTTATGCTGCATGAGGAAGGCATGATAGGCATCCTCTATGGCCTTTGTGATCATAGGGTTCTTCACAAATCTCGAATTCACGAAATATATCTCAAAATTCCTGTTGGCTCTTGTGATGACCGGCTTTCCGATGAAGCCGCGGACAGTAACCGCCGGAAGTCCCGTAAGCTGTGACCTCTGGTACTGACGGTTTATGGTGATGAGCTGGTTCGTCACATCTCTTCCGTAGATGGAATAGATAACGTCCATAAGTGATCCGTTACCGAGAGTCGCCAGTCTCTGACGGCCGTCCTGTATATATCTGAAGGCCACCTCTGGATGTGCCAGGGCTTCCTTCTCCAGGATATCCTGTATCCTTGCAGCTTCTGTCTGGGGGCTCTTCAGGAATTTCCTTCTGGCAGGAACATTTTTAAAAATGTCCCTTACTATAAAAGTGGTTCCGTCGGGAGCGCCTATCTCAGAAAAATCCTTCTCCACTCCGCCGTCTATTTCATAATGGGAAGCCATCATGGCTCCCGGAGTCTTGCTGATGAGCTCCACCCTTGAAATACTTGCGATACTGGCAAGAGCCTCTCCTCTAAACCCGAGAGTCTGTATATTCTCCAGATCTCTTGCATCCTTTATCTTCGAAGTCGCATGGCGCAGGAAGGCTGTACGGATATCGTCCTTATCGATGCCCTGACCGTTATCTGTGATACGAATCATGGATATGCCGCCGTCTCTGACCTCTACTGTCACAGATGAGGATCCTGCGTCGATGGCATTTTCCAAAAGCTCCTTTACAACACTGAGAGGTCTTTCTATAACCTCACCGGCTGCTATCTGGTTGATGGTTTCATTACTGAGAACTTTGATCTTCATTTTTTTCACCTGTCACTAAGCCCCTGACCAAGCTCATTTCATAAATATATAATTCAGGGAATCCCCCTGCCCGGTTTCATGCCGGCTGTCCCATGTGAATTCCTGCAGGCACGTTACCCGGGCGAAACGGTCTTCCTATTTCATGGCGCCGGTTAAAACGGCTTTTTAACTTTATACTTACACCCCGAATTTTGACTTAAGCTCATACAAAGTGTTCATGGCATCAAGAGGTGTCATGTGGTCCACATCAAGAGCCTTAAGATACTCCATCGCTTCTTCAAGCTCAGGACTCACTGCAGCGCCTTTTTGAACCTTCTTTTCAGCTGAATCTCCTGAAGCGTTTTCATTCCTTTCGCGGTCTTTAAGGAAGCCTTCCTCGTCAAATGCCTCCTGAGTGAATCCCTCACCGGCCTCGATGGTCTTGGCCTTTGCTATGATGTCCGCATCACTGAGCTCTCCGGCGATGACCTTTGCCCTGTCGATGACGGGCTTCGGAACTCCCGCAAGGCTCGCTACATCGATACCGTAGGACTGATCGGCCCCTCCGGGAATTATCTTACGCAAAAATACGATATCCTGATCATGATTTGTAACAGCTATACAGTAGTTGTTGACACCCTCAAGCTTTCCCTCAAGCTCAGTGAGCTCATGGTAATGTGTGGCGAACAGGGTCTTTGCCTTGACCACCTTTGCGATGTACTCCACCACTGCCCATGCAATGCTCAGGCCGTCAAAGGTACTGGTTCCTCTTCCTATCTCATCAAGGATAAGAAGGGATTTTGTGGTGGCATTTCTCAGGATGTTGGCAACCTCGTTCATCTCCACCATGAAGGTTGACTGTCCGGAAGCCAGATCGTCACTGGCACCGACTCTCGTAAATATCCTGTCGCAGATAGATATATCCGCACTTCCCGCAGGGACAAAGGAGCCTATGGAAGCCATAAGCACTATGAGTGCGGTCTGACGCATATATGTGGACTTACCCGCCATGTTGGGACCGGTAATGATGGCTATACGGTCTGAAGCATCATTGAGGAAAGTGTTGTTGGATACGAACATTCCGTCTCTTATGAGCTTCTCAATGACCGGATGTCTTCCATCCTTTATATCTATAATGCCTTCTTCATTTATCTTCGGCCTGCAGTAATTGTTGTCTGTTGCCACCTTGGAAAGAGAGATGATACAGTCAATGAGAGCCACATAATGGGAGGTCTTCTGTATCCTCTGAATGTTTTCTCCTATGGTATCTCTCACATCGCAGAAAAGCTCGTACTCAAGCTGATTGAGCTTCTCCTCCGCACCGAGTATGGTATTCTGAAGCTCCTCAAGTCTGTCGGTTGTGTAACGCTCGCTGCCTGCCAGGGTCTGCTTTCTGATGAAATAATCAGGCACCAGATCCTTGAAGGTATTTGTCACCTCAAAGCAGTAGCCGAATATACGGTTGTACTTTATCTTCAGAGACTTGATTCCGGTCTTTTCCCTTTCCTCAGCCTCAAGGTCGGCGAGCCACTGCTTGCCGCTTATCTTGGAATCCTTGTAGCGGTCCACTTCTTCATGGAAGCCTGCCTTGATAACCCCTCCGTCCTTTGATGAAACAGGAGGATCCTCCTCTATGGCATCATCTATCAGCTTGTAGAGGTCGGTCATGGGGTCGATTCCGTCATGTATCTCCTTAACGAGCTTTGAATCGAACTGGGAAAGCTCCTGAATGATATCCGGAAGCATTTTCAGTGACTGCTTGAAGGCGATGAGGTCTCTCGGATTTGCGGACTTGTAGCAGATTCGTCCCAGAAGTCTCTCATAATCATAGATTGTGTTGAGATACTCGGAGATCTCTTCTCTGTCGATGAAATGGTCACAGAAATCTTCTACCGCATCCTGACGGGCAAGGATCTCCTCCCTGTCGATAAGGGGCTGTTCAATGAATCTTCTGAGCATTCTCGCCCCCATGGCGGTTCTTGTCTTATCCAGTACCCAGAGAAGGGAGCCGCGCTTTTTCTTTTCTCTCATGGTCTCTGTGAGCTCCAGATTGCGCTGGGTAGCCGTATCAATGATCATGTACTGGCTGCTGGAATAATATCTTATGTTGGCGATATGGGCCACGGTGCTCATCTGTGTGTCATAGACATATCTGAGGGCTGCTGCCGCACTGAGTCTCGCCAGATCCTTGTCCTGAAGTCCTATGCCTGACAGGCTTGCATGAAAATGCTCCTGCAATAGTGCACTTGCCTTCTCATCGTCGTAAACTTCATCGTTTAATTCAGTGATGATGAGGTTGAATCTGTTCTTCACATCATCCGTGTCGATACCGGAGATCATAAATGCCTGATTGCAGACTATTTCCGCAGGGGAAAACCTGCTCAGCTCATCCATTACTTCCTTTTCGTTGAAGCAGGTGGTGGCAAGGAACTCTCCTGTTGTGATATCAACGCTTGAAATGCCGAAGCCTGTTGAGTCATAGAAAATGCTCATGAGGAAGTTGTTCTTTGATTCATCCAGAGCCTGCTCTGATGTGAGGGTTCCCGGTGTTATGATGCGGATAACGCCTCTTTTCACCAGTCCCTTGGCAAGCTTGGGATCCTCAAGCTGCTCGGCGATAGCGACCTTATAACCGTTGGAAGCAAGTCTTGCCACATATCCTTCTGCCGCATGAAAAGGGATGCCGCACATGGGAGCTCTCTCCTCCATGCCGCAGTCCTTGCCGGTGAGTACGAGGTCCAGAACAGAGGATGCTGTTTTTGCATCCTCAAAGAACATCTCGTAAAAATCACCTATACGGTAAAATAGAATACAGTCCGGATACTGCTTTTTCGTCTCCAGATATTCTGCCATCATTGGTGACAATTTCTTTTCAGCCATTAATCAGTTTCTCTCCTCTGTCTAGATTTCTCCTAAAACTTTCGACTCAACAAAAGGGTTATGTGGCGGGAATGAGAACGGATGGGGGCGACAATGCAGGGCGGATGCCGGCCCACTCGATTGAAAGTACATCCCGCTCGTCCGGTTCGTCCCGATAGCACTTAGTGCTCTCGGGACGTACAGGCCTCGCAGTCTGTTCTTTCAACTCGCAAGCCCAGGCATCCATCCCTTGCATTGTCGCCTGTAACCCCGAAACCAGCCTCGCCACTTGTGGCAAGTTCCCCAAATGGGACTTGCCATATAGCCCCAGCCTTCGCGCAGCGTTTTTCATTGGCTGGGTTCCCACCGCCTGGGGGGGCAGCCTAGTCGCTGACGCGACTAGGCTATTTCACCAAAATAATAGAACCCTTTGCTCTCAGTGAGTTTTACCATCTGCATGGTTCCGATGAGGCTCTTATCCCCCGGAAAATGAACGAGAACACTGTTTGACAGTCTTCCTGTGACATAGCCCTCCTGATTCCTGTTCTCATCCTCAACGAGGACCTCCATCACCTTTCCGAGATCCCTGTTCTCATTCTCCGCGGAGCTTTCCTGTACCACCTTAAGAAGTCTGTCAAAACGCTCCTTTACTATATCCTCAGGTACCTGCTCGAACTTTGCGGCAGGTGTTCCGGTACGCTTGCTGTAGATAAAGGTATATGCAGCGTCGTATCTGCACTCCTTAACAACATCGATGGTATCCTGGAAATCCTCCTCTGTCTCTCCCGGGAAGCCTACGATGATATCCGTTGTGAGCGTTGCATCGGGAATGGCCTTTCTTATCTTGTGAACCAGCTCAAGATAGCTTTCCTTTGTGTAATGACGGTTCATGCGCTTTAAAATGGCACTTGAGCCTGACTGCAGAGGCAGGTGCACATGTCTCTCGATATTCGGATGGGTTCTCATAACTTCGATAAGTTCATCAGAGAAATCCTTTGGATTTGATGTCATGTAACGAAGTCTCTTAAGTCCCGGAAGCTCTGCTACAGCCTTTAAAAGCTCAGGGAAGGTGGTGGAACCCGGAATATCGTTTCCGTAGGAGTTAACATTCTGACCGAGAAGCATGATCTCTAAACAGCCGTCTTCGATAAGCTTCTCACATTCTCTGAGTATATCTGTCGCATTACGGGATTTCTCTCTTCCGCGGACATACGGCACGATGCAGTAGGTACAGAAGTTATTGCAGCCGTAGCTGATATTAACAGATCCCTTGAATCTGAACTTTCTATCCGAAGGAAGATCCTCAACGATGAGCTTTGTATCATCGATGACCTCAACTGTACGCTTGCCGGTAACGAGAGACTTGTACAGAAGCTCAGCCAGCTTATAGACATTGTGGGTTCCGAAAACCAGCTTTACATAAGGATAATGCTTACATATTCCTTCAACCTCATCCTTCTCCTGCATCATGCAGCCGGTGATGCCGATGATCATGCCATCTCTCTTCTCATACTGGTGCTTGAGTCTTCCCAGTCTGCCGTAAAGCTTCTGGTTGGCATTCTCTCTGACAGTACAGGTAGTGAAAAGAACGATGTCCGCATCCCAGTCATCCTCTGTGACAGTGTAGCCGCATTTCTCGAGGATACCCAGAAGCTTTTCGCCATCCTTGGCTGACATCTGGCATCCCATGACCTCTACCATGCAATGAGCCTTGTAGCCTTCAAGCTTTCGTATCTCCACAAGCTCACGCACTCTGTCCATAAAATAATACTGTCTTGCCGGCTCATCAAGTGGTGCCTGCTCAATTATTTCCTTGTAATCGATGATGTAATCCATAAAACCTCATTGTTAATCCCAGGGGACAGAAAAATCCCCTGGGATGATGTAATGTATACTAACTAAATTGTTTCCATTTTCGTCCGGAATCCACAATCATGATATGAACCTCCTGACATCATTAAAGCCTGAAACAGGCTGTATCCGAACCTTATCTCACCTGTCCGTTTCCGTAGATACGGTACTTGTAGGTGGTAAGTTCCCTGAGACCCATGGGGCCTCTTGCGTGGAGCTTTGATGTGGATATGCCTATCTCCGCTCCGAATCCGAAGCAGCCTCCGTCTGTAAAACGGGTGGATGCGTTCCAGTAGACACAGGCGCTGTCTATCTCATTCAGGAACTTTTCGGCAGCAGCCGGATCCTCGGAAATGATAGCCTCACTGTGGTGTGTGCTGTTGCTGTTTATGTGGTATATCGCTTCACTGACTCCTGAAACCGTCTTCACGGAAATCTTGTAATCAAGATACTCTGTGGAGAAATCCTCTTCTGAAGCCTTCTCCACAAGCTCCATACGTATCTTTCCGTCTTTTGAGGCTTCTTCCAATATCTCGTAAGCTTCTTCATCGGCATAGACCGTGACGCTCTTCTCCTGAAGCTTTTCAACAACAGGAACCAGCTTCGGAAGTGCATCCCTGTCCACCACCAGAGATTCACAGGCATTACATACGCCGATTCTCTGGGTCTTGGCATTATACACTATAGGAACGGCTTTTTCTACCTCTCCGCTCTTTTCTATATAAATATGACAATTTCCGGCACCGGTCTCTATGACAGGTACGGAAGCATTGTCCACAACAGCCTTTATGAGCCTTTTTGAGCCCCGGGGAATGATGACATCCACATAATCATTCAACTGCATGAAGCGGTTGGTGGTCTCATGATCCGTCGCCTCTATAAGAATGAGGCTGTCAGGGTCAACGCCTGAGGCCTCAAGAGCCCTTCGGATAACGGCAACTATGGCCATGTTTGAATTGATGGCATCCGAACCTCCCTTAAGGATCACCGCATTGGAGGTCTTGAAGCAGAGGGACCAGGCGTCGCTCGTGACATTGGGCCTTGCCTCGTAAATGATGCCCACGACTCCGATGGGAACCGCGGTCTTCACGAGCTTGAGGCCGTTAGGTCTCTCGATGGTCTCAAGAGTCGCTCCCACAGGATCCGGGAGCCCGGTAATGTCTCTCACCGCCGAAGCCATGTCATGAAGTCTCGCTTCCGTAAGCCGGAGACGGTCCTTCAGGCCTTCGCTCATGCCGTTTTTCTCAGCATTTTCAAGGTCTTTTTGGTTTGCACTCAGAATTTCCGAAACATTTACTGCATCTTCCAAAGCATCCGCAGCTTTAAGGAGCACCCGGTTCTTATCTTCGGAGCTGAGCCCTATGAGCTTTGCGGAAGCCAGCTTTGCATTCTTTCCTATAGTAATGAGATCCGTCATACAAACCTCCCTGATTCTTCTTATTTTTCAGCAATCTCTATAACGTGGTTCTCCTCGGAAGCTATCTCCTTGTCTGTTGCTTCCATGGCTTTCTTTACCTTCTTCTTTGCATCAGCAGGATCCATATCTGAACCAGCCTCATTGGATGCGTTCTTTATATCCTTAAGATATACTCCAAGGTTTGCCTTTACCGAATCGATATAGGCTCTTCTTAACTTTGCCTGCTCGTTCTTTTCTTCAGCGGTAAGTCCCCCGCCTTCCTTGGATTTATGATAA
>DFGZ01000267.1 GCA_002371295.1 Oribacterium sp. UBA3737
TATGGGTGTCATCGCTGAGAATGGGATGCCTAAGAATGCCATGTGGATCCAGTGCGCTATTGTATCTCTGATGGTACTCCTTGTATCATTCGGAGGAGATTCCATGCAGCAGTTCTTCCTGATCCTGACAGCAATGGTCAATGTAGGTATGACTATTCCGTATATGTTCATCTCTTTTGCTTTTCCTAAATTCAAAGAGCTTAAGGGAATTGATCGCAGCTTTGTTGTATACAAGTCCGGTAAATCTGCAAAGATATGGGGATATATCGTGACATTGACACTTTTCTTTGCAAATCTTTTTGCGATCATCCAGCCGGCACTGGACGGTGATTTCAAGACAACCTTCTGGTCACTGAGCGGCCCTGTAATCTTCGGATTTGCAGCATGGCTTATCTACAGAGGATATGAGAAGCGCGTTGCTCAGGGCAAGCTTGAGGAAGAAATTCTTGATAAAAATGCCATTGCGTAAGTAAATAATCAGACACAAGTGATGAGCTTGTGACTTCAATAAATCCATTCCATTTATTGCACCGAAACATTGCAATTTTTGGAATGGATTTATTTTTTTTAAGAGTTTATTCTGAATACATCAAATACAAAGGAGCGTGTGAAAGTGAAATTTCCTTCTAATTTTCTATGGGGCGGAGCATTGGCAGCGAATCAGTGCGAGGGTGCCTGGAATGAAGACGGTAAGGGACTCAGTGTCCAGGACGTTCAGGCCTTTAAGCCTAAGGTGGATCAGAAGAACCTGAAAGAGAACACAGCGGTAACACTTGAGGGACTGAAGGCGGCAGCTCAGGAAACCGACACCACCTACTATCCGAAGCGTCATGGAATAGATTTTTATCATCGTTTCGAAGAGGATCTTGACCTTTTTAAGGAGATGGGATTCAAGATACTTCGTGTTTCCATCGCATGGACAAGACTCTATCCGACAGGTCATGAGGCGGAACCCAATGCTAAGGGCGTTAAATTTTACCACAGGCTTTTCAGTGCCATGAAGGAGAGAGGCATCGAGCCTATGGTCACACTTCACCACTATGAGATGCCCCTTAGCCTTGCATTTTCCGGTAACGGCTGGGTATCAAGAGATGTGATCGGACTTTTCATGAAGTTCTGTGAGACCTGCTTCAGGGAGTACGGACAGTATGTCAAATACTGGATGGGCTTTAATGAGATCGACAGCTGCGGAAGACATCCATTTACATCGGCGGGAATCATTCCCGAACTCAGTGTTGATGGTATAGATCAGGCCTGCTACCAGGCACTTCACCATCAGTTCGTGGCATCGGCTCTTGCAGCAAAGATGCTTCATGAGATGGTTCCCGGAGCTCTTATGGGATGTATGCTCACGAAGCTCACCTGCTACCCATACACCTGTGAGCCTTTGGATGCACTGGCTACACAGAAGAGAAATCTCGAGAACCTGAGCTACACGGATGTACTTGTTTTCGGTGAGTATCCGAAGCTGATTCTCAGGGACCTGGAAAAGAGAAGCATCAGCATAAAGATGGAACCTGAGGACCTCAAGCTCATCAGGGAGAATACCGTTGATTACGTGAGCTTCAGCTACTACATGAGCATGACAGAGTCTGTTTCACCCGATGCACCTAGAACACCTGGCAATACTGTTCTGGGAGTTAAGAATCCCTACCTTAAATCCAGTGAGTGGGGCTGGCAGACAGATCCAGTGGGACTGAGATACTCACTTATCGAGATGTATGACAGGTACAGGAAGCCTATTTTCGTTGTTGAGAACGGCCTCGGAGCGAGAGACAAGGTGGAAGAGGACGGAAGCATTCACGACGATTACAGAATAGAATATTTCAGGAACCACTTCATCGAGATGGCAAAGGCTATTGATGACGGAGTAGAGATGCTTGGTTACACCAGCTGGGGCCCTATAGATATCATCAGTGCTTCCGGAAACCAGATGAGCAAGCGTTACGGGTTCATCTATGTTGATCAGGATGATTACGGAAAAGGAACATTGGCACGTTCCCGTAAGGACAGCTTCTACTGGTACAAGAAGGTCATCGCTACAAACGGCGAAGAGATATAGTTTCGGATTAAGGAGATAATACAATGAAGAAAGAACTTGATTTTAAAACCATGGCGCCTGCCATCATCGCAGCTGTCGGCGGAGCTGAGAACATTAAGACTCATACACACTGTATGACAAGATTAAGGCTTGTTCTTCAGGATAAGAAAAAGGCTAATGAAGAGGAACTGAAGGCAATCGACGGAGTAAAGGGTATCGTAGACCAGGCAGGTCAGTACCAGATCGTCATCGGACCTTCCGTAGAGCAGCTTTACAATGAGATGGTTCCGCTGCTTCCATCAACAGGAGCTGAGGCACCTGTTAATGAAAATCTTGACGGAGATACAAAGGAGAATACGGTAAGTAAGATATTTGCATTTATCTCAGGCTGTATCACACCTACACTTCCGGTACTTATCGGTTCAGGTCTTATCTCGGCACTTCTTTCCATCGTGAAATTCATGAATCCGGCAGCTACAGAAACAAACACATATATTCTGATCAATG
The DNA here is from genome assembly GCA_002371295.1 of Oribacterium sp. UBA3737. The sequence goes on from DFGZ01000267.1 coordinate 2,549, forward strand.
CACTGGCCCAGGCGGCTTACAGCTATCTTCCGGTTATGGTTGCCTTCGCAGGCGCACGACGTCTCAAGACCAATGAATATGTTGCGGCATTTGTGATGCTGGCACTTTGCTCAGGCACTATTTCAGGCGTTGAGGAGCTTGATCTTTTCGGCATCGCCCTTACAAAGGTAAGCTATACTTCAAATATCGTGCCTGCACTTCTCATGGTTCCTGTCATGGCAGTCCTTGACCGTCAGATTATGAAGGTACTTCCTGATGCCGTTAAGTCGATTCTCAGACCATTCATCCTCGGTCTTGTGATGTTCGTGCTTACACTTCTCATCCTTGGACCTATCGGAACCATCATCGGTACAGCTCTCGCTAACTTCTGCGTATGGCTTACAAGCTTCGGCGGAATCAGCATGGCAGTTCTTTCAGCATTACATCCGCTTCTTGTAATGGTTGGTATGCACACTATCATCACTCCGCTTATCGTAAACGAGATCACAACCTATGGTTCATCACTTCTCTTTACAAAGGCGCTTGCAGCCAACCTTGCTATCGCAGGTGCAGCTCTTGCGGTTGGTGTTAAAGCAAAGAAGGCAGAAAACAAGCAGACAGGTATCTCAACAGGTGTTACAGCCCTTCTTTCAGTAACTGAGCCTGCTCTTTACGGATGTCTCATCCGCCTCAGAAAGCCTCTTATCTCAGCAATCGCTGCAGCAGCTATCACAGGAATCTTCGTAGGTATGTTTGATGTTCGTGCTTATGCAACAGCATCCTGCTCATTCCTTACACTTCCTATCTTCCTCGGCGGTACCATGCAGAACTTCGTATTCGCATGTGTAGCAGCAGTCATGGCTACAGTCCTCGGATTTGTTATCACATGGTTCGTAGGATTTGATGAGTGATATGCTGATGAAAACACTTTGAAATCATCACATTAATAACAAAACTAAGTGCCCCGGATATGTTTCGAAAAGATACATATCCGGGGATTTTTTAACTCGGCAAAATTCAGATCATTTTATGATGCAGCACACTGCACATGGATGCGTGTTGTTTCTGAAGTTTTTGAAGTGCATCGCTTACATTATGGTGAAGTACACTGCACACAGATGCGTGGGCTGGCGCTATCCGTGAGCGGCAAAAGTCGATATGGGACCCATTCGTGCTATGCCCTCATGGCAATCTTTGATGGTCTGTTTTTCTGTATGATCTTTTTGTTAATGGAAATGTTCCGGCCGTCAAACAGGTTTCCCATGCGGATACCAAGCCCGATCCTGTCTATATCCTTTCCGATAAATACACACTGATTTGCTGTTTCCGGTGAGGCTGAGACAGAGTAGAGATGGTCTGCAAGATCAAAACGGAGAGTCTCACTGCCTACAGGGATGGTGCCCTTGGCGCGGACGATATGTCCAAACTGTCCTCTCAGGCAATCCTCTAAAAGCTGAATGAGCTCAAATGGATTCTCCATAGAAGCATGGTTCATGGTTATCTGTGAGAAGTCATCCTTCTCTGTTTCCGTTTCTTCAACATCGATGTTATCGGAAGGAAGGGCCATGACAGAACGCCACCAGTCATCATCCTGCTTTGAATAATGTCTGCATATGATTTCTGCATCGGGATTTATTTCTCTGACAGCTTTTTCCGTGGCTGCCAGAACTTCTGCATCCTCATTTTCACACTTTGAAAAGACCACAGTTTTCGCATAGGCTATCTGATCTTTGTAAAGTGTCTCGAATTCCATCATGTTCTGAGTGTAGCTGCGTGGAGCTAAGATCACTACAGGATTAAGTAGCGTTACCGGATCGTGAAGAAGGGGCTTTAAGTTGGAGAGGATATTGCTGAGTCGTCCTACGCCGGTTGGTTCTATAATGAGATACTCCGGAGACAAACCGGAAAATACAGTAAATACCGAATTCACGAAGCTGTCCTTCATGGTGCAGCAGACGCAGCCCTCCATAAATTCCAGAACCTCCAGCTTTTTATCTCCGGAATCTGTACTGCGAAGTTCTCCCGCATCTATGCTGTTGTTTCCGTATTCATTTTCCAGAATAACCGGAGCGGTTCCTGTACGTCGGATGAGCTCTTTGATAAAAGTGGTTTTACCGGCACCTAAAAAACCGGATACAATGAGAATCTTCATAATAGAATCCTTAACAGAAGGGAGCGGTCAAAGACCGCTCCGATAAGCTTTATGTGTATAAGTTGGATTAATTAATATGCTGTGATAATTATGGGTTGTTGTCAAGGATAACAACAGGCTTGATGAGATCAGCAGGCTTGTCCTTCATGAGCTGAAGTGCCTCAGGAATGTGCTCCCAGCCGTGGAATACATGAGTAGAAAGCTTGCTTACATCGAGCTTGCCTGATGATACGAGAGCACCAAGCTTTTCCATGCGGAGACGTCCGCCCGGCATGAGACCGCCGTTGATCTGCTTGTGACCCATACCTACGCCCCATTCTACACGTGGGATAGTGATGAAATCACCGCTTCCGAGGTAGTTTACATTACCGATCTTTCCACCCGGTTTAAGGGACTTAACGGCTGATTCAAAAGTCTTAACGCTTCCGCCTGCGATAACTACGCGGTCAACACCCTTACCGTTTGTAAGCTTCATAACCTGATCTTCGATGGTTCCGTCCTTGTAGCTGATGAACTCGTCAGCACCATAGAACTTAGCTGCATCTACGCACTTAGGACGTGTTCCTACTGCGATAATGCGGGAAGCTCCACGCATATGTGTACCTGCTACTGACATAAGACCAACAGGTCCGATACCTATTACCAGAACTGTATCACCGAACTGAACATCTGCGAGCTCAACACCATGGAAACCTGTAGGAACCATATCTGAAAGCATACATGCATCTTCGAGGCTCATACCCTCAGGCATATGTGCGAGGTTTCCGTCAGCATCATTAACATGGAAAAACTCGGAATCAAGACCATCCTTGAAGTTTGAGAACTTCCAGCCTGCGAGCATTCCGTTTGAATGCATTGAGTAGCCGCCCTGTGCCTCAAGTGAATTCCAGTCAGGTGTGATAGCAGGAACGAGAACCTTGTCGCCCGGCTTGAAATCCTTAACCATGGAACCTACTTCTACGACTTCAGCACATCCCTCATGTCCGAGGATCATGTTGTGACGATCACCTACCGCACCTTCCCAGACTGTGTGTACGTCTGAAGTACAGATAGCGATGGCAAGTGGCTTACAGATAGCATCCATTGGTCCGCATACGGGACGTTCCTTCTCAATCCAGCCTACTTCGCCGATCTTGAGCATTGCAAAACCCTTCATAAATAATTACTCCTTCTTTGTGTATTTTTTATAACCCCGTCGGGCTAATTCACGAAACAATGTTAAAAGATTATCAATAATGCTGTTATAATGATACTCAATAAGTGCAAAAACTGTCAATAAAATGACGAAAATATTTTTCAAAATAGGCAATATGCACACATAAGCTGTTATAACATTAGTTGAAATTATTTTGTGAAATGCAAAGGAGAAGAAAAAATTAATCGATATTATAACTGCTGATGATTACATCATTCTGAAGATATAAAAAATCTTGAAAAGAGCTGCCGGAAAGGCGGAATAAGAGGCGGAAAAGGCTGCTAAAGGAGCATGATATCAGCTTTTTGTATATGTGTAACAGCTTTCAAGACGCTGATGATAACGCCTTAGCGGCAGCATTTTAATCGACAGTAATTACCGCCAGAACATTGATCCCGTTTCCTTTACCGAATTCTGTCAATTCTTCTCCGCTTGTTGCAGTGATACCTATATTTTTTTCGTCAGTTCCCAACATAGCTGCAAGGCTTCTGCGCATTTCAGGAATCCTGGGAGTGATACGCGGACGTTTGCCCTCGATGGAAATCGACAAATGAACTATGGTTCCCTCCAGATCTTTAAGTCCTTCCCTGAGATACACTTTGCTGTCTGTGATTCCGTTTTTCAGGAACTCTTTGGTTTTTGGCCCAAGTACATCCACTGTTGTTATGCCCGTTATGGCCCTTGTGACTGCATGAAGAATCACGTCTCCGTCACTGTTGGCAAGAAGGGGCTGTTCCCCTTCAAAAACCACTCCCCCCAGTATTAAAGGCTTGCCTGAACCACTATCATCAAAACGATGCGAATCCTGTCCTATTGCTACTTTCATTGAGTCTCTCCCTTCATTCAGCTTTGGCTTTCACGGATTTTCTTTATAAGAAGTGTCGTGGAAATTCCCTTTGTTTCCTCAACCTCATGAATTTCCGTACCTATCTCGTTGTAGAGCTTCATGAGGATATCCGGAAGCTTCTTGGAAGGTTTAATGAGCACATCAGGCTTTAAATCCGAAACCAGCTGATAATATCTTAGATACTGCATCCTGTCCTCCTCAGGTACATCAGGGATGCCGGTATCTATCTTCCTGTCAGCAATCAATGTATAATCCACATACTTTATGGCATCGACTATCGATGCACGCTGTTGCTCATCCTCGATAGGTCTGTCCTTTCCCTTAAGCTTTATCGCTTCATCACATTTTACAAGGACAACAAGTATATCTCCCAGGGCCTTTGCACGACGGATCATATTGAGATGTCCCAAGTGAAAAAGATCAAAAGTGCCTTTAAGCATTACTATTTTTTTGTCCTTATTATTTTCTCTTATACTGATTAAATCCTCATATGTTATGATCATGATTCATATCCTCTATATAGATTAAGCTATGGGTCCGAATTATTTCTGTTGGTCCGGGACAATGATAGTCAGCCTGACAGCTGCATCAGAAAAAATCTTTTAGTCCTTTAAGCTTTTCTTTTGTTGTTTCACGTTCATCGTTCAGAAGAAACTTGCGGGCATCAGCCAAATGTATCTCCAGAAGTTCCTGAGATATCCCCCGGTGTTTCATGGGGAAAAGAGCACTTCTCAGATACCCGAAGGCATCACACAGTTCTTTGACGGCTTTAAATCTTTCACGTTCTCCGTCTTTTATGTCGAAGTAGCAACGTAACTCTGTTTCATAAAAACGTTTCATATCATTTGGAACTAATCCGTGATGGGCCTTCCTTCCGGGGATAAAACTCAGATGTGAACGGCACGCCATTCCGGCAAGATCAAATATTGGATGCCCGTATCCGATATCAGCCATATCTATAAGAATCAGTTCCCCGTTTTGATAAAGCACATTATTTTCATGATAATCACAATGTATAAGAGTATCACGTTCAGGAACTTCATCCAGCATGTCCTTCATAAAACCGTACTCATCTTCGGTGTAGTAATCTTTCATTCCTTCAAGCCAGCCCATCCAGGTATCCTTCTCGGATGAAAAACCACTGTCCGTGTCCATATGGGTTTCATGTATCTGTTTTAAAAGTCCGGTAAACTGCACAACTATCTTTTCAAAATCTTCAGGATGCTCCGAAACATGATGCCCTACAGTATCAGCATCTATAAGCTCAAATACAGCACCGTATCGATCCCCAACCCGAACCAGTTCCATAGGTATGGCAGTAGGAATTCCTTTGATGAAGGAATTCCTGGCAAGATCCATTTCATGACGGATCCTGTCTAAAGGAATCGTCGGTTCATAACATTTGATGATGGTCTCCGAATCAAGTCTGTAAACATGACTGCTCCTGCCGCTTCCGATCAATTCGCAGCCTTCCACCGACAGATCACGCGGCTTTAATCTGACATCCATAAGGGATGTAAATCCGGTTGTCTGAAAGATAGAATAGACGTCATGTGACACATTTTCTATAGGAATTCTTCCTTCTGTTTTTTTGATTGAATGCAGTAAAACCCGTAATCCCATGCTGCTTATATATGTAAGCTTTTCCGCATCAAATCTGAGAGAACATCCAGGATGTTCCCTGAGAGCATCATCGATTATACGAGTGCAGTCTTCCGCGTTATCAATAGACATCCTTTCCGGAAGAACTATGCTCAGAACATTTTCAAAAACTGAAATCTCCAACTATATCACCCTTCCATAAAAATTTACTCTCTACATTATACTACACTATGATACTTATATCATATAACATTTGAATATTTGACCTCCGATGTCACCTGAGGTTATGCAGTTGTGAACTTAACAGATTCAGGGTATATTTAAAAGATTGATATATTAAATTCCGGAGTATAATTCAGCATGAAGTATGTTATAACAGATCAATTTGACTGGAAAGATTTTCTGAAAAGGGTGGCAGTCATTGCAGTGCCTGTTGCACTTCAGAACCTCCTTACCACCACAGGCTCCATGGTCGATACAATGATGATCGCATCCTTAGGGCAGACTGAGGTCGGCGCAGTTGGACTATGTGCACAGTTTTCGTCTCTTATGTTCAGCTGCTACTGGGGATTTGTAGGCGGAGGAATGTTGTTTTTGTCCCAGTACTGGGGCGCAAAAGATGATGAGGGAATCAACAGATCCTATGGACTTACACTTTCCTGCATGATGACTGTGGCTTTTATTTTCTGCATCATGGCAGTATGTTTCCCCGGACTTGTGATGAGCCTGTATACAGATAAGGAAAGCATACATAGGATAGGTATAGATTATCTGAGTATCGCCGGTTTTTCGTATCCCCTTATGGTCCTGTCCATGGCTATGGCGGTACTTCTCAGGTGCACGGAAAGAGTACGTATACCCCTTTACGGTTCTCTGGTGGCGGTTGCGACCAATGTTTTTTTGAACTGGGTTCTGATTTTCGGAAATCTCGGATTCAGTGCCATGGGAGTTCGCGGTGCGGCACTGGCAACGGTGATAGCGCAGGGGGTAAGCATTGGCATCATATCGGTTTGTGCCCTCAGGAACAGGCATCCCTACTTTTTCGCTGTGAGAAGTCACTTCAGATTTACCGGGGAGTTTATCGGAGAGTATTTTAAAAAGTGTTCACCTATAATCGCAAATGAAGTTTTTATCGGGCTTGGAAACATGACCATCAATGTTGTTCTCGGGCGTCAGCCGGAGGAGGCCATCGCTGCGGTTGCGGTGTTCAGAACCCTTGAAGGTCTGGTCATAGGTTTCTTTGCGGGCTTTTCCAATGCCGCATCAATACTTGTTGGCAAGGAAGTAGGTACTGGTAACCTTGACCTGGCGTACCAGAGAGCATGGCGGCTGATCTATCTCTGCCAGATTGTCATAGGAATAGTAGTTTCAATGCTGGTGGTGCTTCATACACCTATACTTACGATCATGGGCATGACGGGAGAGAGCTTCAGGATAGCTTTCGGTTTCATTTGCATCTATGCGGTTGCCTCATTCATCAGGATGGGTAACTGGACTCAGAATGACACCTTCAGAGCCGCAGGAGATGCGTCCTACGGCACCATACTTGAGATAGTATTTATGTGGCTGATGCTTATTCCTCTTGTATGGGTGACAGGCATGATTCTCAGGCTGCCCACGCTTTTGGTATTTGCCTGCTGCTATGTGGACGAGCCCATAAGATATGTGCTCATGCAGGTCCATCTGTACCGTGGCAAGTGGATAAAGCCGGTAACTCCGGAGGGAAGGGCTGCCCTTAGAGGGTGGAAGCCGAAAAGAGTGCAGAGCCGGAAGCGGGCTGATGTAAATCTGTGAACTTTACGATAAAATGATGTAAGGGTCAAAAGTACCAAATCACGTGCTTGCACGTTGATTTGAGACTTTATGACCCGCCCGAACACGAATAACGTAGTCGTTTTGCATAGCAAAAGGACGTGAGTTATGAGTGTTCAGCAGCACATTGCACACGAATGTGTGCGTGCTGCGCATCATAAGTGAGTGGCAAATACTTTTGACACTCACATCATAAAATATAGTCTGTTATATTGATTTAACAAAGGAGTGTGAAACTTTTATGATACAGGATATTTACCCAAGCAAACTTAATAACCGGTACATGCACCTTCAGATGCGAAAAGAGGATACCCTCTTCGTTTTCAACAGTGAAGGAAAGGTATGTCTCGGAGATAAGGGGGAGGAGATAGTTTTTCCTGAGGGAAATGATATAAATCCTGAGCACACAGTGTATCTTTTTTCCCTTGATGAGAAGAGATTCTTCCTTTCACTGGATGAGGTCACATGTGAAAAAGAGGGGTACCATTTCTACTCAATCCGCGAGGTCCGTGATCGTTTTACCGGTAAAGAGGTTTATGCTGTATTTACGGCATATCACCTCTGGAAGTGGTATTCCGATAATGTCTTCTGCGGGAAGTGCGGTGAAAGACTGGAGCCTGACGATAAGGAAAGGGCTCTCAGATGTCCGAAATGCGGAAACATTATCTATCCAAGGATCAATCCTGCGGTCATAGTCGGTGTCATAAAGGGGGATTCCATACTGATCACAAGATACAGGAGCGGGTACAGCCACAATGCGCTGGTTGCAGGCTTCACTGAGATAGGTGAGACCTTTGAGGAAACGGTGGAGAGAGAAGTGATGGAAGAAACCGGCGTGAAGGTAAAGAACATCAGGTACTATAAGTCACAGCCCTGGGGCATGGCTCAGGATATCCTGGTTGGTTACTACTGTGATGCAGAACCTGATTCTGAAATAATCATGGATGCGGGAGAACTCAGGTATGCTGAGTGGGTGAAGCGGGAGGATATAGTTCTGCAGCCCAACAACCTGAGTCTTACAAACGAAATGATGAGACGCTTCAAAGAAGGCTTTGAGGTATGATGAATAAACGGTGCTATCTTATGATCTTATAGAGATGCTTCTTTTATGAGTAACGGCTAATAAGATACAATAGAGGGTAGTATCGTTTTTTATGATATAAGTGTCATAAGTCTTCCTCCACTTGTGCTTGCACAAAAGTGGAGGATAGATTTCATGACACGCCCCACATGGAGCACGAAAGGACGATTTATCGGCCTGAGAGTGCGGAATGTGGGAGGAACGCGGGAGCGCATAGCGCGAAGCGGTCCGATATCGACTTTTGACACTCACATCATTTTATTTCATCATCATG
>DFGZ01000118.1 GCA_002371295.1 Oribacterium sp. UBA3737
ATCTGTTCCATAATGTACCTCATTATTATTTCACTAAATATATGATATAATAATTATTAGTGAAAGTTAATTGTTTACAAGGAGATTTCAATGACTCAAATTAAGTACTATGGCGTAGATACAGGAATTCCGATATCTCAGAAACATATACTACGAGTAAAAGAAAATAATGGACGGTATTCTGCGGTTGTTATGGATATGCATTCTCTTACAGTAGAGCGCAGTGATTGGTGTGCCAGCATTCAAGACTTGAATAACTTTATGCATAAGTACGACATTACTCTTGTCGTGGAATAGGTCATGGACAACAAACAACCTATTATCTGTGGCAAAAATATCCAAATTTCTTATCCAAGTGTTATTGGAAACATAAGATATTTTGGTCAGATGGATATTTTGCTTGCAGTATTGGCGAAGTATCATCAGCCACTATACAAAAGTACATAGAAAGTCAGGGTTAATGGCTACGAATTTACAAGGCTCCTCCCACCGCCCAAGGGCAGTGGGTTTCCGCCTACGAAACCGAAAGGATTTTATTTATGAAGGCTGATATACAGCAGCTTCCTGCTTTTTTCTTGTGAAAATCTGGCTGTGCAGTAAAAAATAAGGAACATTCCCTACATGGAATAAGAAATATGGGTAATGTAAAATCACAGTGGCAGTGGTTAAAATTTAATGTGTTTAAAACTGATGGAGGATAAACACATGGCAGAATATCACACTGGCTGTACAGGCACTGAACCCTATGATCATCAGTGTCATCTTGGCTATGAAGTAAATCATGAGGACTGGTCACCCTTCCCAAGAGTTAATTATCTCAGGAAGACCTTTCTGGAAAAAAACTACTGGATAGATATCGAGCGTCTGCGTCTCGTAACTGAGTCATATAAGGCTCATCCTAAGGCACCGGCAAAGCTTCAGTGTGCCTACGCCTTCAGAAACATTCTGGAAAATGTGACACTTTATATTTATGATCAGGAGCTTATTCTGGGCGACAATGCTGCTCCTGCGAAGGCTGCGCCTGTATATCCGGAATTCTCAGTAGACTGGATACTTGATGAGGCTGTGAATCATCCCTTTGAAGCCAGGGAACATGATCAGTTTTATTGGAGAAGTGAGGAGGAAAAACAGGAGGCGATAGAGCTTCTAAAATGGTGGCAGGGAAGAACCGTTGCAGATGAAGTGGAAGGCAGACTTGACGAAGAACAGATCAAGGGCTCGGAAGCCGGAAAGAAGATCTTCCAGACCAATCTTTATCACTATGCAGGAACGGGACATCTGGCCATAGACTATGAAAAGCTTATGAAGGTGGGCTTTAACGGACTTATGGAGGAAGCAAGAGCTCACAGGGAAGCCCTGTCCAAAAAAGATCCTGAGTTTTCGGATAAGAGAGATTTTTATGATGCCATGCTCATAGAGCTTGAGGCTTCGGTGGCTTACATCGAAAGATATGCTGCTCTTGCGGAAAAGTATGCTGAAAAAGAGACGGATCCAAAGAGAAAGGCTGAGCTTGAAATGATGGCATTTAACTGTCATCAGATAGCCGGCGGTCCCGCCGGATCCTTCTGGCAGGCAGTACAGCTTTTCAATTTTGCAACCACACTTATAACCATCGAGAGTAACGGCCATTCCATTTCTTACGGCAGAATGGACCAGTGGCTGTACCCATACTATAAGGCTGACATAGATGACGGTGTTATCACCAAGCAGCAGGCACTGGAAATCCTTGAGGATGAGTTTGTCAAGTTGAACAATCCAACCAAGTTAAAGGACTGGGGATCAACAGCCGTAAGAAACGGACGTGGTTTCGGAGGAGAAAGTCTGACCATAGGCGGTCTTGACAGAGAAGGAAATGATTCCACAAACGATCTCACATTTCTGGTGCTGGAAGCTTCGGAACACACCAGAATGATGGTTCCGTGGATATGTGTTCGCATGTCGGAAAAGACCCCTTATGAACTGAAAGTAAAAACAGTTGAATGTATACGTGCCGGTTTCGGACATCCAAAGCTTTTCAACGATGCGCCTGCCATTAAAGCTATGCTTTCAAAGGGGATGTCTCTCGAAGAGGCAAGAGACTACTGTGTAGTGGGGTGTGTGGAGCCTGATCTTCCGGGAGCAGAGTACGGCTGGCATGACGCGGCTTACGTAAACACTCCGAAGATGCTTGAGATGGTCATTAACGGTGGTAAATTCCTGGATTCCGATGAACAGTTCGGACCGGACACGGGAAGTCTCACTACCTATAAAAATTTCGATGAAGTTCTGGAAAGTATAGATAAGCAGTTTGACTATTGGTGTGATCAGATGTGTTCAAGCCTGTATATTATCGAAGCGGCTCATGAGCACAGAAAGCCGATTCCCTTTGTGTCGGCATTTTTCCGAAACTGCATGGACACAGGAAAGGATCTGACAGAGGGAGGCGCGAAGTACAACGGTATCGGGCCTCAGGCAAGCGGTCTCGGGACCTGCGCAGATTCCCTTTCGGTTATAAAGCAGTTAGTGTTTGATGAGCATAAGTACACAGGTGAAGAGCTTCTCAATGCTGTAAAGGCAAACTGGAAGGGCTATGAAAAGCTGTATGCACTTGTAAACGGTTCGAAGGTTCATCATTACGGAAATGATGATGACTATGCGGATGAGCTGTTCAGGTTCATGTTCGATTGTTACACAGGTCATATCAGCGGCAGGAAAACCTACAGAAAGGGCGGTAGGTTCAATCCGGGAGTATATTCCGTCAATGCTAATGTCGCCATGGGAATGGCTACCAATGCAACTGTTGACGGGCGAAAGAAGGGTGAAGCGATTTCAGATAATATGGGGCCGGTACATACCGACGGTGGTTCTCATGATGTGTCGGGACCAACAGCCCTTACGAATTCTCTGGTTAAGGTTGATCACAGTAAGGCGGGGAACGGAACTCTCATGAATATGAAGTTCCCGCAGGACGCTGTAGCAGGAATCACCGGAAGAGATAATCTGATAGCTTTTATCGACCAGTATATAAAGCTTGGCGCAATGCATGTACAGTTCAATATCATGAGCTCCAAAACCATGAGGGCAGCCCAGAAGCATCCTGAGGATTACAGGGATATGCTGGTGAGAGTGGCAGGCTACAGCGCATATTTCGTGGAGCTTGGGAAAGCACTGCAGAAGGATCTGATACAGAGAACGGAATTGAGCTTTGGATGAGGCGGACCATGGGTGGCCCTGTGTGGGCCATGGGGACGGGATTCCCGGTCCACCTGAGTACCTACATGTGAAATAGAATGGTGTCGCAGGAGACGGTTCCTCCCGGTGCGGGCTCTCCGGAGATGAACCGGGAACCCCGTCCCTGCAGCCCGAAAGTATGATGATAAGGAGTATGAGATGAAAGATTTTGAATTTAAAGTACCGCAGACTATAAAGTTTGGAGCAGGAAGCCTCAAGGAGATTCCTGAGATCGTAAAGCAGGAGATGAAAACAGATAAAGTATTTCTGGTTTCCGACAGGGGACTTGAATCAATAGGGGTAGTGAAAAAGGTTGTTGACCTGATCGAAGCAGCAGGTGTCAGCTGTGATTGTTTCCTTGATGTGGTTCCGAACCCTACAGTTTCCTGTGTAAAGGATGCTGTCGCAAAGTACAGGGAGTCCGGTGCAGGATGCATAGTTGCTCTCGGTGGCGGAAGTCCCATGGATGTTGCCAAGGCCGTTGGAGTTCTCGCAACCTATGGAGGAGAGATACAGCAGTATGTGGGAACAGGTAAGGTTCCCGGTCCCATCACACCGATCATTGCTGTTCCCACAACAGCAGGTACCGGTAGTGAGGTTACAGCTTCAGCTGTAATTACTGATGAGGTGACTAATTTCAAGATGTCTGTTTTCAGCTATGAGCAGATCCCTAAGTTTGCGGTTCTTGATCCAGAGCTTATCATGACGGCACCTGCATCTGTTGCAGCTTCCTGTGGTATCGACGCTCTTATCCATGCGATGGAGGCATACGTTTCAAATAACGCAACACCTTTCTCAGATGCAATGGCTGAAAAGGCTATGGAGCTTATCGGAAAGAATCTTCGTCGCTTTACTGCAAACCGTAAGGATCCGGAGGCAGCCGGTGCCATGATGCTGGGTTCAAACTTCGCGGGAATATCATTTGCATGGGCAAGGCTTGGCGATGTTCATGCACTGAGCCACCCTGTAAGCGGGCATTTTCATGTAGCTCACGGTGTTGCCAATGCCATCCTCCTGCCTTATGTGGCTGAATTCAACGCTATCGCAGACCATGACGGAAAGTATGAGAAGATTTACAGGTATATCCGCGAGGAGAAGGGTACTGTAGAGAATTTTGTTCCTATGATGCTTGTGGAGGAACTTAAGAAGCTTAACAGGCAGCTCGGAATCCCTGAGAAGCTTTCTGATGTCGGAGTAACAGAAGATAAGATTGATGTAATGGCAGAGGATGCCATGAAGGGACAGGCGAACATCATGGCAAATCCGAGACAGACCACGCTCAAGGACTGCGTGATGCTTTATAAAGAGGCACTGTGACAGGTCTTTGGGCTTTGGAGAATGAGGGATCATTTTAAGACTTTTCGTGAAAATGAAGATTAAATACGGATGACAGAGATAGATCAACTCTGTCATCCGTATTTTTTTACGATAAAGTTGATATGATCAGTATCTTTCTATCTCAGGTAAATTAATGATGTGAGTGTCAAAAGTCGATATCGGACCGCTTCGCGCTATGCGCTCCCGCGTTCCTCCCACATTCCGCACTCTCAGGCCGATAAATCGTCCTTTCGTGC
>DFGZ01000304.1 GCA_002371295.1 Oribacterium sp. UBA3737
CGATCAGGAAGGTGTTCAGCTTGGCAAGACTCTTGCAAAGAAGGTTCTTGCACATGAGACAGATGGAGCACTTGCCGCATACAGCAAACTACTGAACATCTGATCGTACAGACTTATATGTACGCTGGTATAAATAAAAGGAGATAATTATATGGATTACGCTAAGGTATCATTGGAGAAGCACTATGAGTGGAAGGGAAAGATAGAGGTTACTTCAAGAGCTGCTGTTGACTCTTCAGAAGCATTATCCATCGCTTATACACCGGGTGTAGCTCAGCCTTGCCTTGAGATTCAGAAGGATGTGAACAAGTCCTATGATCTTACAAGAAGATGGAATACGGTTGCTGTTGTCACAGACGGAACCGCGGTACTTGGTCTCGGTGACATAGGACCTGAAGCAGGTATGCCTGTTATGGAAGGAAAGTGTGTGCTTTTCAAAGCCTTCGGCGATGTTGATGCCATCCCTCTCTGTGTACGTTCCAAGGACCCTGATGAGATCGTACATACCATACAGCTTCTGCTTGGTTCTTTTGGCGGAATCAATCTTGAGGATATTTCAGCTCCAAGATGCTTCGAGATAGAGAAGAAGCTTAAGGCGGTTTCTGATGTTCCTATCTTCCATGATGACCAGCACGGAACCGCGGTTATCACTCTTGCAGGTCTTATGAATGCCCTCAAAGTAGTAGGAAAGAAGATCGAGGACATAAAGATCGTTACTTCCGGAGCAGGTGCCGCAGGTATCGCCATCATAAAGCTTCTCATGGCCATGGGACTCAAGAATGTCATCATGACAGACAGACAGGGTGCCATCTACGAGGGAAGAGACGGTCTCAACCCTATCAAGGAAGAGATGGCAAAGATCACAAACTTCAACCACGAGAAGGGAACTCTCGCAGAAGTTATAAAGGGAGCTGACTGTTTCATCGGTGTTTCTGCTCCGGGAACCCTTACCCAGGATATGGTCCGCACCATGGCTAAGGATCCTATCATCTTTGCATGTGCAAACCCTACACCTGAGATCTTCCCTGATGAGGCAAAGGAAGCAGGTGCTGCAGTAGTTTCCACAGGACGTTCTGATTTCCCTAACCAGATCAACAACGTTCTCTGTTTCCCCGGTATTTTCCGCGGTGCACTTGATGTTCGTGCATCTGACATAAACGATGAGATGAAGATAGCAGCAGCAAAGGCTATCGCAGGTCTCGTTTCAGATGAGGAACTGAGTGCTGATTACATCCTTCCGAAGGCATTTGACCCGAGAGTAAAGGATGCAGTTGCCAAGGCTACAGCAGAGGCAGCAAGAAAGTCCGGAGTTGCAAGAATCTGATTATACGTTATGAAAAAAGCCGATCCGTTAAAACTGATTCTCAGTAGTAACGGGTCGGCTATTCTGTTATTAGCGGACATGCTCTATATTAAGTGTGTCATGTTTCTTGAGTACTGTTTGTTGCCTTTGCCTCCAGCAAATGTTCACTGCCTGCCACTATGGTTGTTACAACAATTTCCTTTGCAAAATATTTCTTTTAAAACCTCTCAAAATGTGCCTTAAACCCTTGAAATAAAAGTATTTTTCACAGGGTATTTTCAAAGAATCTGTGATACCATAATTATAGGAAAGTCTATATTATAGACGAACGTGTTTTTATGTAACAAATAGGCATGCGGTATATAAGGATATATACTGACTATCCAGGGAAAGGAGGCAAAAGATGTCTATAAGTGCTATCGGCGGTATAAGCTCATATGATCTTTACAATTCGGGCTATCTGAACAATATGTACCAGCTGATGCGTTACCAGTACGGTATCAATCAGGCATCGGCTTACGGCAGTACATCAAGAATCAGCTCGTTCCTGGGCACACAGGCTGCTACGACCGCTTCCTCCTCCGGTGTTGACAAGACTCAGGCCTTTCTCAGTGCATATCAAAGTGATGTGACAAGTACGGAAAAAGCAGCGGATAGTTTGAATTATTTCAAACCGGGCAATGTTTTTTCACAGTATACTTTAGGATCCTCTGATGAGGCTGTTGCAGAGATTAAAACAAATTCTCTTAGAAAGTCCACGGAATTTACAGTCGATGTTCAGAACCTCGCAACAAAAGACCAGCCGGCACGTTATTCCATAACAGAGAACGGCAGAACCACACAGTATACTTCCGCGTCCAATACCATCAAGCTCGGCAATGCTGACGCCACCATGACGCTGAAGGGTACGGGAACCACAAACATTTACACCGGTGTTGATGAAGACAACATTGTATCGGCCATGAAAGACATGGTGAAGGCTTACAACAACACTATGGAGACTCTTTCCGCAGGAAAGAACCTCGGTTCAGGTGTTCAGAAGCAGCTTTCACGTATGTCCGGAAGCATAGCCAACGGAAACATACTCAGTATGGTAGGCTTATCATATGATAAGAAAGGCGACCTCAAACTGGATGAGGCGAGATTAAGAACAGCCCTCGAAAATGATTACGATACTACTCGTGAACTTATCGGAGGTCAGTACGGTATCGCCACAACCTTAGGTGAGAGAGCCAGGGCCACCTTATCAGAATCTGTCTCAAGCATCGTCGGGACCTCCACATCGGCTTCAGCCGTAAGCAGAGGATTGTCCTCACTGCTTTCAGGTGATGATATCGGTCGGAACTATTTTAATCTGATGTATGACTTCTCAAGGAGTATGCCATACAGTATTTCAAATTCTTATTCAGTAGGTTCCATGTTGAATCTTCTCGGATGATTTCATCTGAGTGCACGACACATTTGAAAGGGAAGGCCATCGGCCTTCCCTTTCGATTTCTTATTTGACATTGCTGTTAAGTATCTTTTCTGTCTTTTTCTT
>DFGZ01000235.1 GCA_002371295.1 Oribacterium sp. UBA3737
AGATCGTCGGTGCAACACTTGTTAAAATGGACGGGGATATAAACGGTCTGATGCTGTTCCTCTTTAATCTTGAGTTCGCAAACACTATTTTTGATAAGATGATGGGCATATCTTACGCAGGTTTCGAACAGATGGATTCGATGGCACATTCGGCCCTGACGGAAATCGGAAATATAATCATTTGTTCTTACGTCAATGCATTTACGGAACTCGTGGATATGAACATATCCCTTTCGGTTCCCAGTGCTGCTGTAAATATGCTTGGAGCTATTCTCACGGTACCTATAGCCGAGTATGGATATGAAACAGATAAGCTTATGTATTGCAGCGCGGACTTTGTGATGGATGGTAAGACATATAATGACTGGCTGCTCATGCTGCCTGATATTTCATCCCTGAATCGCATATTGGAAAAGTTAGGGGTTTCATAATCTATGGATAGACAACTGAAAGTCGGGATCGGCGACATGAAGCTGACACGCGGACAGGGTGAGATAATCACTTATGCGCTTGGCTCGTGTATCGGAATAGCCTTTTATGATCCTGTTTTGAAATTAGGAGCATTGCTTCATATCATGCTTCCTATACGACAAAACAAAGATGATGCTAATTTACTGAAATATGCAGATACCGGTCTTGCAGAGACTATTCGTAAGCTGACAGCCTTTGGGATGGTCAAAAGCAGAGCCATCGTTAAGATTGCAGGTGGAGCCAAGATGTTCGAAATCAGCGGTAATGCCAGCTTTGGCAATATTGGCGAGAGGAACGCGCAGACTGTTCGACAGATACTGCAGAGAGAAGGATTCCATATACGCGCAGAGGATTGCGGCGCAAATTACGCTAGAACTATGAGCCTGGATGTGGCAACAGGTGACGTCGTGATAAAAACCTTTGGTCATCCGGAGAAACATTTATAATTTTTACCCGTTAGGAGGAAACCTGAATTGAAGAACAATAAAAAGGACGGAATTCTGCTTGAGTCCGGTACAAATGAAATTGAGATCATGAAGTTCAAGGTCATGAATGAGTACTATGGTATCAACGTTGCCAAGGTAGTTGAGATCATGATGACCGAAAAAGTAAAGCCGATGCCACACTCCCATCCTGCTGTTGAAGGCTTTTTCAAACCAAGAGATGTTCTTATTACAGTTATAAATCTCGGGCAGTATCTTACCGGAGAGCGTAAGGACTACGGAGACAGAGACCTCTTCATCATCACCGGATTTAATAAGATGATGGTTGCTTTCAGAGTTGACAGCATCGAGGGTATCAGCCGTATTTCATGGAAGAGCATTCAGAAGCCTGACAAGACCCTTGGGTCAGGTGATGAGTCTGTAGCAACAGGTATCGCACAGTGCGATGACCAGCTGGTAACAGTTCTGGATTTCGAGAAGATCGTAGCAGAGATCTCTCCGGAAACAACGATTCAGGTATCCGAAATTGATGAGATGGGTGACAGACCTATCAACCAGGCACCTGTTGTTATCGCTGAGGATTCTGTTCTTCTCCAGAAGATGATTCTTGATTCTCTTCAGAGAGCAGGTTTCACTGATATAAGTATGTTCAATAACGGACAGGAATGCTGGAATTATCTTGATGGAATAAAGGATGACCCGCATGTTTATGAGAAGGTCAGCATGGTCATCACGGACCTTGAGATGCCTATGATGGACGGTCACAGATTAACGAAGCTTATCAAATCGGATCCCCATCTTCGTCATCTCCCTGTAGTTATCTTCTCATCTCTTATTGATGAGCAGATGCGTGCCAAGGGCAAGGAGCTTGGAGCTGATGAGCAGCTGTCCAAGCCTGAGATCGGACATCTGGTACATATCATGGACACTCTTATCGGAAGATATGAGGAACAGAGAAAATCTAATTTTAAGGGAATGTAAATTCTTCGAAAGATAAAGGCAGGCATGGTATGCCTGCCTTTAATTGATAGATGGGGGCATATTTTTTGATAGACGGGGGTATGTAAATGATGGGAATAAAAGGATCAGGTGTCAGAGTTTCTTTGGGGACCGTCTTTATCTTTATGCTGATTCTCATGCCCGGTATGAGAGGGTATGCCAACAACTGGATGTATAAAGACGGGCAATGGTACTACTACTATACCTATGACGAGCCTGTTGAAAATGAGTGGATAACCTATGGTGGAAATGAATACTACATCGGAAGTAAAGGACTTATGTCTGCCGACAAATGGGTAAGTGATCCCTCTACGGGTGAAAAATATTATGTCGGAATCGACGGGATAAAACAAAAGAATACATATACCGAAAGCAAGGATAAATTCGTCGGACCTGACGGTACGGAGCTTGAAGCATTTGATAAGTGGAGAGAAAGTGCAAAAAAGAACCTTAAACAGGTCATGACGGATCTGAACAGGAAAGTTACCGTATCATCGGAACAAAAGGCTTATCTCGCCACGTTAAACGCTTCAAATGCCGCATTTTCTTTTTATGATCTGAATGGAGACGGATATAAGGACTTTATAGTCATAAACAAAGAGTCGGATATTTATCAGGTTCTGGATATTCAGATATTTAATCCGGAAGAGAAAAAGTTTTATGCAGTAATGGAGCTTGATTTTACATCTGATGAAACAGCAGTAATAAAACGTGAAGAGAACAACGGGAACACATGGCTCATCATTTCCAGGGATATAAATGATTTCGATTTTCAAAGGCTTGCATTGGGGGAATATTATTTTCAGGATGTGGAGCACTATTATTTCGGTTATAATGAATACGGTGATGTGATTTATTATATCAATGAAGAGGAAACATTTCCGGATGTGTGGAATTCATCACTTATTGACATACGGAACAGTGTGGGATCCGGAATCATGACCACATATTACGATCTTAATGAAAAAAACATAGATGAGCAGGCGGACAGTTATCCTTCCGAGGAGGAGATAGCTCTGTTCGAAGGAATTGATAAGGATGAGTAGTATGGATGCAGTGTATGCATCCGGTAGGAGGGGACTTTGGGTATAGAATCAATGGAAGAGAACAATGACCGTAAAGATATGTTCGACACAGCGGGTGACGCTGCGGATTTTGCGGAGAACATCGCGGCCACCATCAGGAAGGGACTTAAAGAAGCGTCGGAATCTGTAAAGAAGGAAGATATTGAGGATATCAACGTGATGCTGGGAAAGGATCCCTACGAAGAGCCTGAAGACACGGAATATGAAGATACACATGCCAGCAGGGTTGTAAAGAAACAGAATAAGTCAAAAAAAGTTGTTGGTTCAGGGTACAGCAATAATCATTCTTACGGGTTGGACAATATCGAACTTCGAAACGAGGTGGTTCAGGATAAGAGAAGGGCCATAAGAGTTGAGTCTGCAGAGGAAAGCAATGTTCTGTCTGATGCCATACAGAAGCACCTGGAGGAAAGTGTATTCGGAGAGGCAAAGATTCAGGAAGGTTTTCACATAGTCAACATCATGCAGGAGTGTCTCAAGAGCGAGAATATCCTTGAATACATGCAGAATATGTCCTGCTGTACCTGTGAGCGCTGTCAGGCTGATGTCCTTGCGGCGACTCTGTCCCATCTTCCGGCAAAGTATGTTGTAATGTATAAAAAGTCTACTAATGCACGCATAAGCTTCTACCATGACAACTATAAGATGGACATTCTGGCCTCTATCATGAGAGCTATCAGAGATGTCAAGGAACATCCTCATCATGGAAATGACCGTATTCAGTAGCCGCAGATGTTGATTAAAAGCTGAGAACATAGCATCTTCTGTTATGTTCCCGGCTTTTTTTGAAATTGGGTTATTATTTTATGATTTGTGTCGATAATAATTGCAGGAATAAGTCTATTTAGGCCAGGGAAGGTCTGTTTTTTATTATGAAGGAGCATCATATGAACGTATCATCAAGCAGCAGCTCATCATCGAGCGCATTGGGAAATACCTCCTTAAAAGGTTTTGGAGGACTTGCATCAGGTCTTGACCGTGATGCATTGATAGAGCAGTTAACACTCAATACAAACAATAAAATCACAAAGACTCAGCAGAACATAACAAAACAGGAATGGCGTCAGGAAGCCTATAGAAGCATCACCGATCAGATGATCGATATGGAAGATGATTATCTGAGCTATTCCGGAAAGACCAGCATAGTAAGTAATGAGCTTTATGCAAAGTCGGTTGTTACAGCAAAGGGAAACAGTGCATCAACAGCCCTTGTTTCTGCAACCGGAAGTTCTAACCTTCTTGAATATGTATCGGTAAAGGGTGTAAGTCAGCTGGCTTCATCTGCTTATTTTACATCTAAAAAAATGGAGAACAGTTCGGGCAACACGGCAACAAAGAGTACAAAACTCAGTGATATCCCGGGGTTTACGGATAATAAGCTTTCTTCCATGACTATCAACGGCAAAAAAATCGAAGTAACCGGTGAATCTACCGTAAGTGATCTGGTAAATGCCATCAATAAGAGTGATGCCGGAGTGAAGGCTACTTATGTTGAAAGTACCGGAAGCTTCATGTTCTTCGACAAGAATACCGGAGAAGAGAGTAAGATTGTGTTAAGTCCCGAGGCTAAAGAGCTGTTTGGAGGAGAAGAATCCCAGTTCACAGCCGGTAAAGATGCTGTAATGTATGTAAGCTACGGCGGCTCAGAACCGGTTGCCATAAAGAGCCATACCAACACCTTCAATGTTGACGGACTCTCTGTTACGGCAAGCGGAACATTCGGAGATATAAATGTAGGTGAAGATGGTAAAGTCTCCTACGATGCTTCCGCCAGTGTCAGCTTTACGGCTACAGCCAATGTTGATAAGGCTACAGAACGTGTTAAGGCTTTTGTAGAGGCTTATAACAAGATGGTTGAAGAGGTCAACACTCATGTGACCACAAAGCCGGCAAGCGGTTACGATCCACTTACTGAAGAGCAGGAAGATGAGATGACCGAAAAGGAAATCGAAAAGTGGACGAAGAAAGCAAAGGAAGGAATTCTTTATAACGATAATGAAGTCAGGGATTTTGCCTTTGAGCTTCATGGAATGATGAATGATATCGTTGCAAGTGGTATCAGTTATTCTGATCTTGAAAATATTGGTATCACGATAAGCTCAGATCATGCAGATGGAGGACAGCTTACCTTTGATGAAGATAAGTTCCGTAAAGCCATGGAAACAGATTCAGGAAAGGTTGAAGAAATCATGTGCGGAACTGAAGGGAAGACCGGATTTGGTCAGACTATCAACAAACAGCTGACACCGTATGCGACAAGATATGCATCCAGAAACGGTAATTCCTATGGAAGACTTATAGAAGTGGCCGGCTCCGACAAGCTTGTAGCCACAAAGACTAAAAATGAAATCTATGACAAGATTCAAGGCTTCAATGATGATCTTAAGAAGTGGAAAAACA
This sequence comes from Oribacterium sp. UBA3737, assembly GCA_002371295.1. The sequence continues at coordinate 5,399 of DFGZ01000235.1, forward strand.
AACTGAAGATAGAGGAAGACAGATATATCAAACAGTTTTCAAATCTTGAATCACTCATAAACAGTATGAATACTCAGGCCAGCTATCTGTCCGGCTTATCATATTAAGTTTTTTGTCGATGTAATATGTAGTGATCGATGATAACAATTACACAGAAAAAAGAAGGTGTCATTCATGATTTATGAAAAATATAAAGAGGATACAGTGTTTTCCATGTCTCCGGTAGAGCTTTTGATACTTTTATACGATGAGTGTATGAAGGATCTCCGTAAGGCTCATATGGCTCTTGAGGATGGTGACATGACGATGTTCGAGGAGTATATAGGGAAATCACTTAAGATAATCAGATATCTTATACAGACTCTTGATATGTCGATGCCTGTCAGCAAGGACCTGAGAAGGCTGTATGATTATATCATATATGACCTTTCAAAGGTCAGAGCGGCCGGTAAGCGTATGTCTGATGAGATACCTAAGCTTATCGAGATCATTCAGAATCTGAGAGATGGATTTGACGGAGCCAGCCAGAAGGTTCAGGATACACATGAGGTTCATGAGGCCAGCGTTGTAGGATGATAGCCATATACCGGGAGCACATATGGAAGATATATTAAATGTTGCTGATTTAGCGATATTATTTCAGAGAAGGTATAGCTATATAAAGGATGTGAAGGATATTACAGATAAGCTTTCCGAAGCCTTATCAAGTAATGATGGATATACTGCGGAAGTGATCCTTGAGGAACGCAGTGATGCTATACGAAAAGTCGAAAATACCACTGAACATATCCGGCTTCTCGGCGAGGCAGGTCCTAAAGCTGCATTTACTGCACATAGGCTCATATATACAGAACCTGAGGATATTGTTCCTGAAACAGATGATGAAAAACTGGTTCAGGAGATAAGGCTTAAAACAAAAGCTTTGGTTTTGGCTCTTCAGGCACAGGACAAAATGGTAAATAAACGACTCACAAGAGATCAGTCTTTCTATAAGGATTAATTAATTTAGTGATCTTCGGGAGACAGATACAGTACATATCTTACATTTAAGGGGAGGCAGACAATAATTTGAAAATCAGCGTGATTGCACCATATGAGAGACCCTGGGATAATGTAGAACTTGTGAAGGAATGTGTAATTATTCCTTATTTACTGCAAAAAAATCATGGATATGATGTAACAATAGTTGGTAAAGCACCTGCAGATATATCTGCAGGTGTTTATGATGAAAAGGATAAGGATTTACTGTCAGGTTCAGCATATCCGTTTTATAGATATGTTTCGGGATTGAAATTCAGATTATGGGAATCCGGTGAGGATAAGATGCGTATTAAATATTTGCTGGAAAAATCACAGGATATAGACATACTGTACCTGAGGGGGTTATATGATAAAAATTATTATCTGGCACCTTTGTATAAAAAGTTAAGACCGGATGGGATAGTGATATGCGCATTGGATGCCAACAGCAGCTGGATGGATCGTATCTATTGGTATAATCCCGGTTTTATGGAATTTATGAATTCATGCGATATTCTGACTACCTCCTGTACAGCTATGGCGGAGTTTTTATCCATAAAATGGCCCTGGCATATCCATAGCATAATTAACGGATTTTATGATCTTAGTACCAATCACAAAGAGAAAGTCAGCTTTGACCGGAGAGAAAACATTATTCTTACTGTAGGAAGGTTAGGGACAGGTCAGAAAAAGACGGAAGTACTGTTAGAGGCATTTGCAAAAATTGCCGATGAAATACCGGATTGGAAAGTGTATCTTGTAGGAAATGTAGATGATGCATTTAAACCGTATCTTGATGATTTTATGAAACAAAACAGCAGGCTCAAAGACAGAATTATCTTTACAGGCCCTGTATATGACAGAGATGATCTGGCAGATATTTATGACAGATCAAAGATATACGTTCTTTCTTCAGAGCTTGAGGGTGGTACAAATAATGCAACAGCTGAAGCATTAGGCCGGGGACTTGTTCCTGTCACAACAAGAATAGATGCCTATGAAGATATAACAGATCATGGCAACATAGGCAGAAGTTTCGAGATTTCTGATATCAATGCACTTTCCGGAATACTCGTTGAATTATGTAATGACGAATTGTTATATAAAGAGTCTGAAAAGGTATATTCATATGCTGAAAAAGTATATGATATGGAAAAGATAACGGATAAACTAGATGGGATCATTAAGGGAAGAAGATAATAAAGTTTTTTTTGATAATGAAATATTGATAGATTTTAAAAAGCCGATTTTAAATTACAGCAGGCTGCCTTTGCATCAGAGCAATCCGGAATTGATATCTCTGTTCAGGGTTCTTAGTTTGCTCATAAGAGATGGTGATAATAAAGACAGATTTGGTGAAAGAACAATCTATAAGGATTATTATGAGCTTATATATCTTTTGATTTCAAGATATATGATCGGAATTCCGGGGACCAGAACGACTAAAACAGTTGAACTGGGTGCCGATGATTGGGCATTGGGATTTCACTTAAGTATACTTCTTGGGGCGTTTCATAGTGATAATGAATATTATCTTGTGACAGATAATAAAGACTCAAAATATACAGATTTTTTTGGTAAACTAATAGAGTCAGAAAAATCAATGGATAAAGTGGTTCTGATAAAACATGATTATGATACATTACCATTGGAAGAACACAGCTTTGATCTTGTGATCTTAAATGGAAGTACAGTTTCATCTGCTGCTGATGATATGGTGAGACTGGCTGTGAATCTTGTTAAGGACGGTGGAGCGATCATAGCATTTAATCAGTTTCAGAATACGGTTTTTGAAGATATGTATAAGCTGAAATCATATGATCAGGTTAAAGTATTCAGTACATATAAGCTAGAAGATAACATGGCAGAAATAGTATTTACAGAGCTTGTTACTAGAAAAGCATAAGCGATATGCTTTTACCGGAGGATGGGGATGAATCGCACAGTTTTTGAAGGCAGATATCTTATAAATCTTGTTGGGGCAGTTATCAAACAAAAGGAGATTCCCAGAAAAACCATGAGGATGGACTGGGAGAGGCTGTTTCGTCTTGCCGATTATCATAAAATCGCAAATGTTATTTATTTGGGTATGCTTGGAGCTTCGGAGCATGTGCCGCAAAAATGGGGAGAGAGGTTTTTTGAACGATATCAGGAGAGTCTGTTGTATTCCTCAAGCTATGAGAATTCCGAACTTGAGATACTGACTCTTCTTAATATGCATAAAATATCAGCGACGGTTCTTGAATCATCTGCCACCAGGCGGCTGTACAGGATTCCAGAAAGCGCCAGCAACAGCCCCCTGAGACTTTTACTCAGTGAGAAGGATTATAGTCTCGCAAAGGGATTTTTGGTGGATCTCGGATATCTTACGGATCATTTTTATCCAAAGTTCGGTGAGCATATGCGGGCAGGAAACGGATTTATGGTAGAGATATACTATAAGCTTCCGTTTATCACGAAGAACTATCAGAAGTGCATGACGTCCCTCATGGAGAGAGCATATATCGACAGAACCTTCAATTCCATGCATACCTTTTCTCTTGAGTCCAGCTTTGTATTTCGTATGGCTGAAATCTGCTATAACTATTGTGAAAATGCTCTTACAGTACGTAAATTGTTAGACGTTTTCCTGTTTTATCACCAGTTCAAGGGTAAGATGAATCAGAATTTTATATGGACCAGATTTAAAGAATTCAAGATTGATGTGCTGGTTCAGTGTATGATTCATATTGCAGCCATGTGGTTTGGAAATAAAGCTGACGATATTCTGGATCTTGCGATAGAAGACGGAGAAGTTTATGACGGTATGGAGAGTCGTATACTCACCAGTGGAGTCATAGGTACTGAGATGGTGCCTCAGGCCAATTCTCTGAGAAATGAAATCCAGAAGGAGCTCGACAAAGAGAAACGTGAGGAGGAGAAGGAACTCAGGAAGAAACAGAGAGATGAATACTGGAAGAGAGTTAAGCAGCAGATATTGTGGGTATTCCCAGAGTATAAGTATATGAGCTCTTTATATCCTTCGTTGGAAAAATTCCCGTTTCTTCTTCCGTTTTACTGGATTTTCAGGGGTATCCGTATGATAAAGGCATCTCTTAAAGTTCAGTTTGATTCAGGAAAAGAAAAAACCAATGAGGGTAAGGATTCCGGAGGAAAGAAATCCGGAGAGATATCATATCTTCCCAGAGAGACAAAGACTACCAGAGCCCTGGAAAACGATGGCATGGGGGATGTTGCTGTATCTGCAGAAGATGGAATCAGAACAGGAAAGATTTATGATTCTGTTCTGGCAGAAGAACAGCAGAGGTCTCAGCTTGAAGAAGAGATTAAGGCCAGTGCCGGTGAGAATGTCACTGAAGATGATTTCAGGATTGATGAGAATGCAGAAACAGAAATAGGTCTTTGGGAGTTCCCTAAGCTTGAGTCTGTATCTATGCCAGGTCCTAAGCAAGAGGAAAATGATGGAGAAAGTGAAGCAGGTGATATAACAGCCCAGGAAAAGAGTTCAGCCTCATTAGACGGAGATTCACTTTCGGGTATGGATGTTTCTTTGTTCAACAATCTTATGTCAAATGACAGAAACAGAACTTCTGATAAGGTGACTATAACTTCTCAGTATACGGATTCCGGAAATATTGAATACGGTTTTACTAAAGAGGATGATGGTAATGCTTCAGCTTCCTTAAAAACGTCAAAGAAGTCCCTGGAACCTGAGATCGTTGTTGCACAGGATGAAAATCATAATTCTATCGGTGTACAGAAGTGGCATTTTCCGACTATTGAAGAGGTAGAAGATAAGGATAATCAGTGAGCAGGTCTCGATATACTTAAGAATATAGAAAAAGCCCTTCGTCTTTAAAGGCGAAGGGCTTTAACAGTTTATCTTGTAATCATGATTCAGGAGCCGGATCATCTGCCTTGGATGCAGTATCAGCGTCCTTATTCTGTGAATCTGTTGTAGTGTTCTTTTTAATAGTGATATGTTTAAGCGAATCCTGCAAGCCTGCAATAGCATTCGGATGAGGTGAAGTAGCACTTTTGTTTTCCTGTTCTGCGATAGAAAGCTCTTCACGAAGAATAGAAATCTGCTTAGGAGCATCTATAGCAAGTCGTACACCATCTGAAGCACTTTCCACAACTGTTATTCTGATATTGTCTCCAATTAGTATACTTTCATTTTTTTTACGTCTTAATATCAGCATCTGATCACCTACCCTATACTTAATCTTATCGGTCCAACCGACTGTTAAGCGTCCGGTTCCTCACTGGAGGCACCCTCCTGATCGGTAGTGAAAGAACTTAACTTTTTTCTGAATTCATACTCAGATTGGTTAAGAATAACCTGCATACCGATACGCTTATCAGGATTTATTACAACAGGTGCTTTCATATTAACAGTGTTTTCAAGATGATTGCTTCGAAGAACACAAATAACATAATACGAAAGATCATCCTCTGATTTGACACCAAGATACGAAAGCTCTTCAGGACTCAGGACCGGATTATAATCCGGGTCAAGTGAAAACGGATTAATGATAACAAAGGCAACATCTGTGTTTTCGATGGACTGAAGCATGAGGATAGTATTGTCCTCATTTTCATCAAGAACGAGAGGAATGAAATCCTTTAAATCATTAAACCCAAACAGTCCATCTGTAAAATGAATAAGATCAGACTCTTCGTACTCAATTGTGCCATAGTCTTTAGTATCTAATGTCAACATGAATGACAACCTCCATTAAGTATATCTTATAATATTAATTATTTCTATAATTTTAAAAAAATTATTGGATCTATCGTACAAAATCAAACAGAGAATTCTGCATGATCTTGGAACCTACCTGCATGGCTGCGTTATATGCGAACTGTCCCTGATACATCTTTACTATAGCGTCATAGGTATCGATAGCGAGGTGATCGTTATACTCCTTTATGTAATTATCCTGAGAAAGCTGTAATCTTGACTGTACATCCTCGAGAGTGGAATAAGCTACACCAATACGACGGAAGGTATTACTTACATCTATCATGGCATGATCCCAGTTACCTATGGTATATTTCAAATCATCGTTAAGCTTTGAACATGCCGCTTCCTTTTCTGCTTCTGTCCCTGAGAAAGATTCGTAGTATTTACCTGAAGAGTAAATGACCTGTGAATTCAAGGCAAATGCGGACTTGTTCATCGCTTTCTTGAAGGTTTCGATATTCTGGGTAAGATCTGTAGCAGGGCATTCAGCACGCAATTTATCGGATGTGAGACCTGTTACCATGTTGAGACCACCATAGTAAGTATCAGGTAAGGTTGATACATTGGTGATATCTCCATATCCTAAGGACATACGACCCTGCTCACGCATGGCGGTGACGATCTTTTCAAGAGTCTGATTTTCGGACATAGCGCTACCGTTTGCATCAGTTCCACTGTAGGAATACTCCATGGTTTCAGCGTTGTAGGTCATAGACATCACAGTTGCAGCGTCATCTCCTGCGAATTTATGGTGATAGGTAAGGGTCATCCCATCATCTGACATGGTAAAGGGAACAGTGGTCCCATCGTTTCCACCCATTACATAATAGTTTTCATAGGATGTGTTGAGATCCTGAGCCATGGTCTGCTGTTTGTTAAGAAGATAGGTATGCATGGTATCAACTGTACTTTCCAGTCCCTGATAAGTGGCAGAGGCCAACTGCTCATACTTGACAGTGAGATCCTGCATCTGACCATAGAAAGTTCTGGAAGCTGTCTCCTGCTGTTCCAGTCTGTTCATAACATCCTTTATCATGGTGTCCTTTACGACAGCATCATTATAAAGATTATCTATTTTCTTTCCTGCATAGTAATCAAGGGGACTTTCAGAAGCACTTGCATATTTTTTGCCGCTGGATACCTGATCCATGCTTTTATTATATTCCGATTTCAGATCCTGCACTGTTCGTGCATAATCCTTATAGAAGGTCGATCCTGTAACTCTCATAGCGATCTCCATTCTGCCGCATTCCCTTGCGGCTCATTGAAAGTTTAAACAATTGAAAGAAGTGTCTGTAAAGTTTCATCAAATGCATTCATTATTTTTGCGGCAGCATTGTAGGATGAAACATAGGTCATCATATTGGCTGCCTCTTCATCAAGACTGATTCCGGATATCTGATCTTTGGAGGTTGATATACTGTTAAGAACAGCCTTGTTGGTATCGAGAGCATCCTTGTTGTTTGACTGGTCATTGGCAAGCTTGGTGCTGAGTGTATTCATATAGTTTGCGAATGTTTTGTCACCAAGCAGTTCATGAGGCTGGGTGAAAGAATTAAGCATATTTAATATGGTTTCATTGGAGTCGGAACCCTTTAAGCCTACTTTGGTTGAACCATTGATCCAGTTTGCGCTTAGAGCGATATTCTCAGCTGTTATTTCACTATCCAGATATTTTTTGGTAGAAGAAGGGTACGTCTTTTCTTCTGCGGTTGCAGTCTGGGATTTTCTGTTTACGAGCATGAGATAATTATCTGCAGCAGTGGAACCGGGTTTTAATGCATTGATTGCATTGTCTTTGGCTGTTGAGGCAGATTCTGTTGGATAATTCCAGTTATTGCCCATGTGGTTATACACATTCATCTCAAAGGCAAAATTCTGAGCAAGATTATCTAGCTGATCCATATAGTAGTCATAACCATAATATGTTCCCTGCTTAAGTCCGCTTGTGGGAGTTCCGCTGGGGTCTGATTTTGCAAGCATATCTATACTTGCCTGAACTGATCCTCCGCCAAGCCTGATAAAATTTTCTGTTTTTGCAGTAGCACTGTTTGCAGTTGTTAATGTTTCAGCTGCGATTCTTGCACCTTTATTACTTGTTGCAACAGACGTGAAGTCAAGCTGAACATCAAGAGGTCCTGTTGCTGCAGGATTTGTACTTGACCATTTAGTGTAGATGTCGCTTCTTTGTGTTGCTTCATTAAAACCTTTAAGCTTTACTGAACCGTAATTCTTATTTTCGGCATCAAGATAAGTACCGTTTACCAGTGTCATGGTACCGTTTACTGTGGCACCGTTTGAATCTACAGTTGTATAGTTCATATTGATCCTCAGGTCCTCGGGCCAGTCGGATCTTCCCCAGATTTTACCGTTTTCATCGTAAGTATATATACGGTATCTTGTTTCTCCGTTTACTTCATAGGTTTCGGAAAATGACTCAACAGTTATAGGAATATATGAAGATAACTGGTCGATCTTAAGGTTTCTTTCATCCTGTAACTCAAGAGCACTGTTTCCTATAAGCTGATTATGTTTGATTTTCTGGTTGAGTTCGCCGATTTCCCGAAGCAGAGTGTTGATTGTCTCAACAGCACCGTTTTCTGATGTTCCGGCACCAGCCAGCTTTTCAAATTCATTATCTTCTGCCGTTTTTATAGTACGGGCAGCAGAATTCAAGAGTATACAGGTGGCATCCATAGTGGACTGAAGCTGTCCTTCATATACGGGATCCTGAACCTTGGAAGTATCCTGCATAGTTGTGAGAGCCTTCTGTATATCATCAAAGGACTGTCTGATACCGTCGGTATTGGATTCATCAAAATAATTAGCTACGGCATTAAGTGAGTACTCAATGGTTTCATTGTAAGATGTGGGAGCGTTCTGCTCACGGTACTGTACATCCAGAAACTTATCTCTGAGCTGAACTACAGCATCCATAGAGACCCCAAAGCCTACATTAACATCGTTTTCATTCATATAGAACGAAACGGGATTTTCATAGTTTAAGCTGGAAGTCTTTAACTGCTGTCTTGTGTATCCCTCAACATTCATGTTTGCAAGATTCTGAGAGGTTACATCAAGCTTTTTTGAGTTCGCCTGCAGCGATGTCAGGGCTGTCTGAAAACCAGCGAATGTTGCGCGAACCATATATACCTCCTATATAGAAAGAACTAAAAATAATGATTTAGCATCAAAGGTTGAAATTACGTGCCATGAAGCTGTCTCCCATACATGTATGAGATATACTTATGACACTTATATCATTTAATCATCGTATTTCTGTATCTAATATCGGCGTAATTTTATGAAACATTAGTTAATCGGGGTAAAATATAAAAAAATAACGGCCGTACAGTTCGATGTACGACCGCTTTGAGAAAAGATGTTAATTTAAAGGGTAAAATCAGGCCAGTGTATCCTGAAAAAGTTTGGGGACAGGCTGACGGGATAACACTATTTCGACATCATGAAGACGCACTCTCATGATGCGGTCAGCCGTTTCCTGAGCGTCTTTGAGACTATAGAGAGCAGTCTTGAGTTCCTCAAAAAGCGGTTCCAAAACAAGCTTTTGATCTTCAGTTGCCTTATTTAGGATCTGAGAAAACTTTAATCCCTTCCACCCGAGCTGATCGGCAAGTTTAAGCCGCTTCTTTTCAAGACCACGAAAATTCAAAAGATCCGGCTGTGCTTCCTTCACCAAAGATTCCAGCTTCGAAGGATCGTCTTCGGATGCGGAATCGGTGAGATCACGCTCCAGCTTGATGAGTCTGTTTGCAACAACTGCCTGAGATGCTAGCACCTCTGTAAAATCGGTAAAAACTGCAGAGTCTGACATAATGTCTCCTTTTAAGGGATCATCCCCTGTATCCCAACATACGCTCCGCTATCCTTGTAGAATCCACATTGTATGTGCCGGACTGAACCTGCGCTTTAAGTTCTGCAACTCTAGCTTCACTAACACCTGACTTCATGGAAGAGGCGGTCCTTGATGCTAGCATGGATGCGAAACTCTCATTGCTGACTGAGTCGGTAGCTGAAAAAGATGCCTTATCATAACTACTCACATAAGATGCGGATGATGCGGAAGAGGATCTGTCGTTTTTGATTTTCTTATCCTGACCGGAATAGCCCACTTTTCCAATCAGAGTTGTACGTAAATTGACGTCCATAAAATGCCTCCTTGCATAAACGCACAATTAAGTTAATGAGTTCCGTCTGCTTATAATATCGGCGGCGACTTCAAAAAAATAACCCCTATTTAAAAATTCTTTCATTAAAAAATTGTGCATCTGGTTTTGATTTAAACATATTATCGTCCTTTGCCCAAGTAATATAACATCAAGAAATGAATAATGCTATAAAAATTTTAAATCGCAAATAGCTAACGGCAAAAAACAGGAAAAATATAAGAGGAATTTTACAAATTTTCTAATAGTTCAAAATATATATGACGATATAATATTATTAGAAAAAAGACGAACGTGATTTGTTTATAAAAAGAAAATAAAAAATATAGTACTGGATACTGAAAATTCAGTTTCCATACATAAGTTGGGAGATAAATTATATGCCTAATATTTTGCAGGTGCAGAATACTTCTTTGAATAACCAGCAGGTAACCAACGCACCGGGGATACACCCGCACATAGGCCAGAATGGAAAGGTGACACCCGGAAGAGTCGATCCTTCTCCGGCCGGGGAAAACGGCGGACAGGTCAGTGCTAACGGCGGAGAAGGAAACGTAAATTTCGAATCGAATTATACCGCTTTCATTCAGAGAATGCATGAAGGCATGCAGCTTCCTATAGAGATGGAAGAGCTTCTGTTCACAGACGGAATTGCTCTACAGACTTTGGGAGATACGGAACTTCAGGGATTACTGAATGAACTGTTTGCCGAGATAGAAACAAAGGATCCTGAGGAGCTGATGAACTTTATTGAGTCACAACAGCAGGCTCAGGTGAAATTTTCCGGGGAGCTTTTCGATGGATTACGAAATATCCTCAATCATGACATTTCACCTGCTTTCAGAGATACTGTCCTGGATTTTATAAAATCATATAACAATTATGCATCTAGTGAGCATCTGCTCAATCAGATGGCGTCTCTCGGAGATGATATCGAGAGCCTGCTACTTCCTTCCCAGAGAGAGGGCTTTGAAAAACTGATGGACCAGTTGGATCTTAATGCCCCTCCGGGAGATACCGAGAAAAACACAGAAGTCATTAATAAGCTTATCATTCCGTTCTTATCCGGTTATGTGTCAAGAACGCATAATTACGGTGCGGTCAGAACAGCAAGTGTACTGTTTTCCTTATATGCAGTTAAGTATGAAGACGGAAAAGAAGAAGAGGTGAAACAGCTTTTTGCAAAGCTCATGAAGAATGGGGATTTTCGTATGCTTTTCAAGGGAGATCCTGAAAAGGCCCTGGAGAAAGCCATGGAAAACCTGAGACCACAGTCTGAGAAGGCAACAAAATTCCCTGAGATGCTCACAAAACTCATACAAAAGGGTACAGAGGGCAGTGCAGGTGCTGAGAATGTTGAGAAGTACTACCAGGTACTTAATCATCTTCTGATGAATGAAAGTGTATATATGCCGCTTATTCATCTGCTCATACCCTTCAGGTATCAGGATAAAAATGTCATGTCCGAGATGTGGGTGGATCCGGATGCTGAACGAGACAAGCCGGATGCGGCAAAGAAGCAGAAGATATTCATTAAATTCAGCATTCAGAATGTGGGTAATTTTGAACTTATATCCATGGTAGACAACGGGAATGTGAACATGCAGGTATACATTCCGCCTACTCTCAGCGAACCCGAGGAGAACATATCCAGAAACATTCAGGATATTTTAAAGAAAAACGGGTTCAATGTCAGCAATATGGAGCTTGGGGTACTTACCAGAAGCCACAGGGTAGATGAGGTATTCCCTGAAATAAAAGAGAAGGAGAAGGGTATAAATGTCGCAGTCTGATTCTGTTAGAAGAAAAAAAGCAGCAGCCTTAAAATATGATCCTGATAAAAACGGGGCTCCTGTGATAGTGGCATCCGGAATGGGATACATCGCCGAGAAGATAACAGAGACTGCCATGAAGGCAGGTGTTCCTGTCTATGAAGACGATTCTCTGGCGTCACTCCTCACCCAGCTCAAGCTCGGTGCCGAGATACCGCAGGAACTTTTCAGTGCAGTGGTGGAGATATATGTTTACTTTTTAAAGTTTGCCGATAAGAAAGAAAAAGAGGCAGAGGCAGAGCTTCTGCAGCCACAGGACGTGATGGAGGATGGTATCAGATGATGTGAGTGTCAGGTATTTGTCACTCACTTATAGTGCAAACGCACAAATGTGGGACTCGTGCATCATATCATAGAAAGGAAGAAAGCTTCATGAGGGGCAGGAAAGGGGTATCGGCAGGATACGGTCCGGTTTATAGGTTAATTGTATATTCACTTCTGTTTTCACTATTTATACTGACATTTACGATACGGGGGATGGCAGCGACGCAGCCCATCAACACAGTCAGTATCAAGATCAGGTCCAAGATCGGAGCGGGAAGAAAGCTTCCTTCAGATATACTTATAGAAAAATCCAGTGTGGATGATAATGAGATAGCTGTATCCACATCGGGAAGTAAATATAAGATCACTGATGCGGAGTGGACAAGCGGCGGTGATATGAGAACAAAAAGCGGCGATAAACCGACCATGAGAGTGACTCTTGAGTCTGAAGATATAAGCAAAAACTATTTTTTAAGCAGCTACAGGAGTTCCAATGTGACTATAACCGGAGGGACTTTTACAAGTGCCAGCAAGGACGGTGATAAGCTCATCATAAATTTGAAGCTTGATCCCATAAAGGGAAAGTTCGATGAGCCTACCGATGTATACTGGAATGATGACAAGCTGGGAGAGATCAGGTGGACAAGACCTGATAATTCATCCGGAACCTATGAGCTTCAGCTTATGAGAGATAAGACCAAGGTGACATCTGTCACTACCTCGGGTCTTCTTTATAATTTCTATCCCTATATGACTCAGGCGGGAAAGTATTATGTCAATATAAGGACCATACTTACTTCGACAGAAGAAAGACAGTACGCAGAGAACAGTGACTGGCTTTCCTCAACAGAGCTTACCATAACGGACAGAGATGTCTCTGACGGAAAAGGACAGGAAGGCAAGGGAGGAACCGCAAGCAGTCTGTACAAGTTCGGATGGTACAAGGAAAACGGTTTCTGGTATTACAGATATCTGGATGATAATCGACTCCAGGGAGCCGGATGGGCGTATATAGATAAAAACTGGTATCTGTTCAATCAGTACGGTCAGATGCAGACCGGCTGGCAGATAATCAATGACAAGACCTATTTTCTTCTCAAGGATGGTTCCATGTTCACAGGCTGGATGAAGAACGGAAGCGACTGGTACTATCTGATTCCTAAAGAGGAGCTTCGAAACGGTGAGGTATGGGGCCAGGCTGCAAACAATGGCTGGCGTATGATAAATTCCCATTATTACTACTTCAAGAGTAACGGAGCCATGTACACAGGATGGCTGTATGAGAACGGAAAGTATTATTTCTTAAATGATATAGATAATTCGCTTTATGGTGTTATGTTCACAGGGTGGATACACAGGAACGAGAGAACCTATTACTGTGATTTTGACGGAACCATGGTTGAGGGATGGCATTCAATTAACGGAAATTCCTATTATTTTTATCCTGGCAGCGGACAGATGGCAACCAATGCATACATTGACGGATATTATGTGAACAATGATGGCATAAGACAATGAGTGGAGGTAGGTGATGGCAAACTTGTCCAATAGAAACAGAAGCTCATACAGAGATCGCATAAGAGAGCAGAGAGAAGAAAACCTGGCAAGACTTGAGCGGGAGGCCAAACGAAGTAATAAGGCGGCAAAGCTTTTTATGCTTCTGCTTCTTGTGGGCTGGTTCGTGCTTACCCATATAAAAAGAGCTGATGCTGCTGATGGCAAGATCATCGATAAGATCAATGTCAAATTCACTCAGAACTATGGTGATGGAGGAGAAACTCTAGAACCTACCATCACAACAAGTACCGGTAATATCTCCATAGAAGATATCAGCTATGCGAAAGAACCTGACAAGTGGAAACCGGGAAACAGAGTCCTTGTTACCATAAACTTCAGCGCGGCATCAGGATACTATTTCGGGGCAGTATGGAACAGAGAAGCTGTGACCCTGAATGATGCCGAGTTCTCGCATTGCGGCAGGATAGACGATGGAGAGATGCTTCAGCTTAAGGTTTACTATGTACCCTGTGCTGTACTGGGGGATACCGCTTCTGCAGGATGGGATTACAAATTCAAAAAGGCAGTCTGGAAAGAAGTGGATTATGCCCCGGGATATGAGGTAAAGCTTTATAAAAACGATGAAGAGGTTGGAACCAAGAAGGTCAGGACTACCACAGTGGATTTCTCTGATAAAATAGAGGATTACACTAAGGATAAGTTTTACTATGAGGTAAGGGCTATACCCATGACTTCCGATGAAAAGAAATACCTGAAAGAAGGTAACTGGATAACCTCAGAGGATGATGTGGTAAATTCTCATACCGGATTACCGGGAGTTACTCCCATAGGTTACAACACTACCACCGATCAGGGGACCATAGCTAAATACGGGGGCAGTAATACCAGTACAACAGGATGGTACAATCCGGGAGGAACCTGGTTCTACTTTGACACCTACGGAAGAGTTGCCACAGGGTGGCAGTATATAGGTGACTTATGGTATTACTTTGATAATCAGGGAAAGATGCTCACAGGATTTTTGACAGATACCGATGGAAGTGTATATTATCTTGACCCGATTTCGGGACATATGAAGACGGGTTGGGTATACATAAACGGATCATGGTACTACTTCAACAGCAGCGGCCGCATGCAGACCGGGTACCTGTATGATGGAGGAAAGGTTTATTATCTCAATGAATACGGGCAGATGGTTGCCGAACAGTGACCGGATACGCTGCAATAACAGACTGTAAGTAAATATAGTTCGTTGAAGTAAGAAAACAGGAAATTGATACACAAAGGGGGATGTGAGATATGCCATTGATGGAGTCAATAACAGAAATAACCAATACGGGAAAGGAGAGACCGGCTAATGTATCGCTTCTTTCCAACACAGCCACTACCTTTAAAAATGTTTTGGAGGGAATGAAGGCGGCAGGAACAGGTGAGAACAGCATTGTATCAAACGTTGCCACATCACTTGATGCGATTTTCAAAAAAGCGTCAGAAGCTTATGGTGTTCCGGAGCGTATACTTAAGACTGTAGCCAAGTATGAATCGGATTTTAAGACAACGGCAGTTTCCAAGGCGGGGGCAATGGGGATCATGCAGCTTATGCCTTCAACTGCAAAAAGTCTGGGAGTAAAGGATCCTTTCGATCCGGAACAGAACATAATGGGAGGTGCCAAGCTTCTGGCATCAAACCTTAAGGAATTCGGAGGAGATCTGAGCCTGGCACTGGCAGCTTATAATGCGGGTTCAGGAGCTGTTAAGAAGTATAACGGTATACCTCCGTATAAGGAGACTCAGAATTACGTTAAAAATATCATGACTGACCTGAATGGGAGCAGTGATATAGATATAAAGACATATGTCGGAACGGGTATGGGCAGCTCCAATTCAGAGCTTATAGAAGAAGGAAGCAATATAAGTGAAATGAAAACTCTGCTTGATACACTGGGAATAGGTATGTCATCCGGTGGAAACGGTATGCTGGGAATAGGTTCATTTCTGGCTGATAAAATCAGTAATGATACGGATGAGACAGGGAAGATCGATAAAGACATATTTGCCAGCCTTATAGAGATACTAAGACTTCAGATGCTTATGAATGCCACAAACAGCATAGGCGATTTTCATGATATCTGATCTTAAAAAAATATAAATGTTTCTTGAATTTTGTTTAGAATATTTTTTATGATTCAAGAATAAACAGAGGTTATAAATGATACTAAAGGATTGCAGAAGTGGTGTTGTAAAATTCGAGGGTAAAGAATATCGGGTCCGTGTGGTTACCGGAATCGATAACAATGTTGCACTTTATTTCAAGGAGGACCTGCAGGATTCATGGATGAAGAAGGCAGAGGTCTCCTTTAATGACAGCGTTAAGGGATGTATAAAAACTACCTGTGATATTCTGGTGAAAAAAAACCCGGGTTATCCTATCATGCAGGAAGCCTGGATGGGAGAATGTGAGATACGGGATGTGATCGAGATCGTTCAGAGGCAGCAGGATATTCGTGTCAATGTTTCCATCACTGTGCAGTTCACTTCAGAAACAGAGCCCGGAAAACGTTTTTTCGGAAAAATAACAAATCTCAGTGCCGGTGGAATTTTTATGGTGACTTCGGAAGCACTTTCAATAGGAGAGGTTGTTTCATTTCACTATACGTTTAAAAATATAGAACGGGCCTTCAGGGTAAAGGTACTCTGGGGGAAACTTTATTCTCGGGGTGAGAACGGATACGGGCTTAAATTTTTAAATCTTAGTGAAGGAGCAGAAACTGCTATACGGGGTTTCGTATTCAATGAACTTCGGGAGCAGCGTATGAAAAACTACGGAGGATGACAGAGATGATCATCAATCTGGTAATGATAGTTAAAAATGAGGAAAGATGTCTTAAGAGATGCCTTGAGGCTGCCGTTCCTTTTGTGGATCATATAATCATTGCAGACAGCGGGTCTACTGACAAGACACTTGAAATAGCAGAGAGCTTCGGTGCCAAAATATACGGTTTTCCATGGGAAGATGATTTTGCGAAAGCCAGAAATTTTGCTTTGGGTCATTCGGAGAGAGACTGGAATGCTGATATAAATCTTGTATTGGATGCGGACGAATATCTGGTACAGGATGAGAAGAGTAATCCAAGGGCTCTGAGAGAATTCGTAGATCAGATGTACGATAAGCAGGGAATGCGCTGGCTTGGAAACATCAGAAGAGAGGATTCTTATCCAAACGGAGATGAGATCGATCGAAGCATAACAGAAATTGCAAGACTTCTTCCTGCGGAGATGAGGTATCAGGGAAGTATTCACGAGCAGGTGAATGCGAAGGTCATACACAAACTTTCGCCGCTTTACGCTCTTCATGACGGATATATGCAGAAAGGTAAGGGAGAAAGAAATTTCAGGTATCTGGAAGAGGCTTTGAAAAAAGATCCCAATTACCCTTACTACAATTATCAGATGGCCATAACGCTTCGCAATTTGAATAAAAAAGAGGAGAGTCTTCCGTATTTCAGGACGTTCTGGAGATACTCTGGAAAGAAGGAGATAAGACAGGCACCATACTGGACAGATGGGATAATGAGATATCTGTATACACTGTATGATATAGATACAGAGAGTAGTCTGGAGGAAGCTCATGATATCATGAGCAAGGTTCAGTATGACTTTACGAGAAATCCTGATTTTTACTTCTATTCAGGACTTTTTTATATGAAACTGGTACTGAAGAATACTGAAAAATATCAGAATCTCCTTCCATATATAGAGAAAAGTTATTTGAAGTGTCTGGAGCTTGGTGAGGTGAGCCGTCCTGAGGGTGTGATAGGTACAGGTTCATTTAAGGCTCAGTACAATCTGGGTACCTGGTATGAGGTTTCCG
Source organism: Oribacterium sp. UBA3737 (assembly GCA_002371295.1). Next base: position 22,838 of record DFGZ01000235.1, read on the forward strand.
GTGATCTGGAAAGGGCACGAAAGTACTATCGGATGTCCGCCGATCAGGGATATGAAAAGGCTAAGGAGAGACTTAAGAATATAGGAGAATAAGGGGATAATATATGGGAAAATTCAACGATATTTTGGATCAGTTTTCCGAGGATCATCCGCTGAGTATGTTCACTAAGATACTTAACGGGAGCGGAAAAGATGAAGAGGAAGGAAGACACACCTATGGAAATCAGCCGCTTGGGCTCTATGATATTTCAGGTGAAGAGATAAAAGAGCTTCAGCCTGAGGACAGGATACATGTCCGCACGGATGAAACAAAAAAGAAAATTTTCGTTGAGGTTATAGATGCAGAGGGAAAGAATGCAGTGATAACTGTATGTGATGTTTCTCCCAATGCCAATGATCAGAAAGAGATATCCGGTATGATGAACACTTTGGTTCAGGATATCTCAAGAGCAAGGAGAAACGGTGCGGAGGGAATAACGATTCCGGTAAATGAATATGAGCTGGTGGCATATATCAGAAACCGTCCGTCCATAGAGATAGATCTCGACAGACTTGAGGATGCCATAAATCATCATCGTAAGGATGATGTGCTTACGGATTTTGTCAATGATCTTCATCAGAATAAGAGAGTTGATATATACACGGCATCAAACAATATATATAATGCAGAGGCTGCACAGATACTGAAAAATGAATTTAATAAATTTTCCAATATCCATTTTTATGATTTGCAGGAAAATTATAATCACATGGTTTATTGGAATGATGAAGTCATATTGAACAATGTGAAGTTTTCACCGGAAGCTGTGATAATAGGCGTAGGACTTGCAGGTGAAAAACCCATGCATGCTATTTCCATAAGAAATGATATTCATTCCAGTGTGGTAAGGAAGACAGCTTTTATGGTGAATCATGCCATGAATGTCAGGGAAGAAATGCTGGATGCACAGTATGTGAAGCATGCAAGGGGAATCGAAGAGGTTGCAAGAACGAGAAATATGTCTGAGGAAGTAAAGAACAAGGTCCTCATAGAGCTTGCTATCGCAGAAGCCAGATACCGTCATGATGAAGGGAAAATAAATGAGTTCCTTAATGCGGTTATCAATGTTTACTATACTGAGGGACAGATGAAGCTGATCAAGGTTCCCTTTAATGATCCTAATCTTATCATGAATCTGATACCCGATGCCATGTCGGGACTTTTAGTGGAGATAGGCGACGATCAGATTATATATTATGGATTTGATTCTTCTGCAAAGCTTCTGATTGATAAATACAGATGGATAGATATGGGGTACGGTCGTGCAGGCCATGATGCATCCAGGGCCAATATGAAGCAGTATGAGAAGCAGGCATCGGATATGACACTAAGGACCCGATATAT
>DFGZ01000010.1 GCA_002371295.1 Oribacterium sp. UBA3737
GCATTCAGTCATCCTTGATAACACCTTCTCTTGGTACTAAATCATTTACCAATCTCCTTTTTCTTACAGTTGGTCTGGGAACACTGCTCAGTAATATAGCCCTTGTGACTTTCGGTTCGTCCTTCCGTACCATAACCACCTCCTATACCGGGAATGTTGTTCAGCTCGGACCGGTAACCATGGGACTTCCCAAACTGATAAGTTTTGTAGTTACCATCATAATAACGATCCTTCTTTTCGCATTTCTTAAATACACAACCTTGGGCAAACAGATTCGTGCGGTATCACAGAACTCTGTCGGGGCAGAGGTGGTAGGTATCAATGTAAAGGGCATATACATTCTGGCATACGGTATCGGAGCCGCACTTGCAGGTACAGCCGGAGCACTGCTGACACTTTTCTATGTCATATCACCGACAGCCGGTTCTATTTTCTCATTCAGAGCACTGATAGTCGTGGTAGTCGGAGGACTTGGATCTATACCGGGCGCTTTTTTTGCAGGTATCTTTCTGGGGCTTCTGGAAACACTGGTCTCTCTTCTTGTAAGTCCCATGTACAAGGATCTTATCGTATTTGTGACATTCATAGTTATTCTGGTAATTCGTCAAAACATCATAGCAAGGAGGCGATAAGATGGATCAGATAAACATTAAAAAAGAGGTTTCTGATGAAGACCTGAAGAGTGCTTCAATATACTACAGAAATATAAAAATTGCGGTTTGTGCTTTTCTAGCTGTTTTGCTGATCATACCGCTGTTCATCAAAGATTATCCATATATTATGAATGTCTTTGTACTGGTTTTTTACATGACTACTCTTTCCATGGCCTGGAATCTTCTGGGAGGCATGACCGGACAGAATTCTCTGGGACATGCAGCCTACATGGGCCTGGGAGCTTATGCCTGCTGTCTGCTCATGACCAAGGCGGAAGTAAATCCCTGGATATGCTGCATTTTCGGAATGATAGTAGTAGGGCTTGTTTCTGGAATCATCTTTTATCCGTGCTTTATCCTGAAGGGACCCTATTTTACTCTTGTAAGCATAGCTTTCGGAGAAGCCATAAGGCAGTTTATCCTGAATTGGGATTTTGCGGGAAATGCAATTGGCATATCCCTTTCCTTCGGAGATGACTCCTGGGCGGAATTCAGATTTATGAGTAAAGTACCTTATTATTATGTGGGACTTTTCATGCTGATAGCGGTTTATGTCTTTATGAAAAAGATAGACAGATCAAAGCTTGGCTTTGCACTGAAAACGATCAGAGAGGATGAGGATACAGCCGCTGCCATAGGCATCAATCCTATAAAATACAAGGTCATTGCGGTAGTTATCTCAGCTATGATAGCGGGAATGGTGGGATTCTTTTATGCGTCCTATAACAGATACATCGATCCGGATCTGATGCTTCAGACATATTCGGTTGAGTCGGTTTTACCTGCAGTTGTAGGTGGTGCCTCATTTGTCGAAGGACCTCTGGTAGGCGGCGGGATCATGATCACGATTTCGGAGTTCCTCAGAAACCAGTTCGGAGCCATACTTCCCGGAATCAATCTTATCATGTATGCGCTGGTGCTTATACTTGTGATACGTTTTCGTCCATCAGGACTTCTTGGATGGTATATGAACAGTGATATCAAAAACAAAATAGACAAAGGCATTTTAAAAAAGCCATCCATGGAAGTTCTTGAGGCAGCACAGGCCGCCAATGATCACAATTCTTCAGGAAGGGGAGTCTGATATGGCAGTACAACCGATTATTGAAGTCCATAATATTACTAAACGGTTTAAAGGACTGACCGCTGTAAAGGATGTTTCTTTCGAAGTTGAAAAAGGAAAGATAACAGGCATGATAGGGCCCAACGGTGCCGGTAAATCGACCACCTTCAATATGATCTGCGGATACTATCCGCCTACGGAAGGAAGGATTTTTTATAAGGGTGAGGATATAACCAGTAAGCCGGCTTATGAATATACAAAAATGGGAATAGCAAGGACTTTCCAGATTATGAAGCCCCTAAAGAACCTTACGGTTATGGATAATGTTATCGCCTCTTCGTATTTCGGAACCGATCCGGCAAAAAATCCAAGAGAAGCAAGAGAAAAGGCAATGGAAATTCTGAATTTCACCGGACTTTACGATAAAAGAAACACTCTGTCCAAGGATATGGGTACACCGGATCAGAAAAGACTTGAAATGGCCAGAGCCCTGGCAACAAATCCCGAGCTGCTTTTTCTGGATGAGAATATGGCAGGATTAAATCCTACAGAAACGGAAGATGCAATCCGGCTTATCAGACGTATCAATGAGAGCGGCGTCACGGTTTTTCTGATAGAGCATATCATGAAGGCTGTTGTCAGTCTCTGTGAAAAAGTAATAGTGCTGCATCATGGAGAGAAAATTGCGGTTGGAACTCCCGATGAAGTTATGAATGATCCTTACGTAATGGAAGTATATCTCGGCACGAAGAAGGAGGATGGAAATGCTTAAGGTCAGAGGCTTAAATGCCGGTTACGGGTCCATCAAAATCATCTGGGATGAAGCTTTTGAGATTAATGACGGGGAGATAGTAGCGATACTCGGATCCAACGGAGCGGGAAAAACAACGACAGTGCGGGCCATAACAGGTCTTATCAAACCTGTTTCCGGAAGTGTTGAGTTTAACGGAGAAGATCTTTGTAAGAAAAGCTCAAGACATATTCTGGATAAGGGAATAGTTCAGGTCCCTGAAGGCAGACAGCTTTTTACAGGTATGACCTGTCTCGAGAATCTTGAGATGGGAGCATTTAACAAACAGCTTAAAGCGGATTTCAAAAAGAATCTGGAGAAATGTTATACCTGGTTCCCCAAACTAAAGGAACGTGCATCCCAGATTGCCGGCACATTATCCGGTGGTGAGCAGCAGATGGTGGCAGTTGCAAGAGCACTTGTGGGAGAGCCCAGGCTGCTTATTTTAGATGAACCTTCCCTGGGACTTGCTCCCAATATAGTGGACGATATTCTGAAGGTTGTAAAAGAACTTGCCGATACCGGAGTCTCGGTCATGCTTGTTGAGCAGGATATAACGAAAGCTCTTGCGGTAGCTGACAGAGGTTATGTAATAGAGAATGGCTGTATCACACTGGAGGGTACTGCCGGTGAACTCGTAACCAATGAACATGTTAAGAAGGCGTATCTTGGTATATAGCCGAAAACATTTTTCATTATAATATTTAAAAGGAGGACATTATGAAACTAAGTAAACTGACTTCAGTACTTCTGGCCTTTGCTGTTACCGGCTCCATGCTTGCAGGCTGTGGGGCATCATCGGGGGCAGGGGCTGCAGCCGGAACACAGGCACAGGAACAGACCGCAGCAACAGAGGCTGTCAAAGAGGCTGCAACCGCAGCTGAAAAGGCAACGGAAGCTGCAGGTGCAACCGGAGAGGTAAGCGGTGAACCTATCAGGATAGGTGCCATGTATGCATTATCGGGAGACAAGGCTGCAATAGGTACCAATATCATGCGTGGCGTGGATTTTGCTGTTGAAGAGATAAATGCAGCAGGAGGAGTAAACGGCAGACCTATAGAAATCGTCCGGGGTGATACACAGGGTGATCCAAAGGTAGCAAGATCTGTGGCAGAACGTCTCATCACACAGGACAAAGTAAATGCCATCATGGGATGCCATCAGTCAACACTTACAGAGATCGTTGCCAAGGTATGTGAGCAGTATAAGATACCTATGGTAACAGCCATTTCTACAGTAGACAGTATTTCAACAGGAGGACTCCAGTATTTCTTCCGTCTTTGCCCGCTTAACTCAGTATATGTGGAAGATATGGTCAAGTATATAAAAGATTCTTCCGAACAGACCGGTAAAGAAGTAAAGACTGTTTCGATTTTTGCGGATAATTCCCAGATCGGACAGGAAATCATTCGCTGCGTTAATCTCTACGCACCAAAGTATGACCTTGAGATCGTGAAGGAAGTTCAGTATTCAAGCGGTGCTGCGGATCTCACCTCAGAGGTTCTCGCTCTTAAAGAAGCCAATGCAGATGCAGTTATCTGCGAGTCATATATAGCAGATGCAATTCTTTTTACAAAGACTCTTAAGGAGCAGAATTATCAGCCTCCTATCATAATTGCCAAGGCGAACGGTTTTGCGGATCCGTCATATATCCCGTCAACAGAGGGAATCTCCAACGGTATAACAACTGTTGTGGAATTCAATCCGGATCTTAAGAAGGGTGTTGAGACCAATGAGAGGTTCAAGGCTCAATTTGATGTAGATATGAACGGACATTCAGCAGAGTCTTATACTGTGGTATGGCTTCTTAAGACAGCTTTTGAACAGGCCGGCACAACAGACGGAACTGCTGTTAAGGATGTACTTGATAAGATCGATATCAAGGATTCATTCCCTAACGGTCCTGACATCATCCTTCCTTATAATGAAATCAAATTTGAGGATTATGAGTTTGATGGTGCACAGCATACAAATGATAATATTCACTCTTCTGTTGCTGTGGCTCAGATTCAGGATGGTACATTCAAGACTGTATGGCCTTTTGACTTTACAGATACAAAGATCGAATATCCGGCACCTCTGTCATAACGTATATTTCTATAACAATATTTTTCTCCTGATAAACATAAAATACAGTACCGGTAAACTTATGGATGCAGCTTTTTGACTCAGGTACGAGATGCATTCGAGGTATCAACTTGTTGAACGGTAAACAGACGGATGCAGCTCTGAAACCAAAGGGGCTGCATCTGTTTTTGGTTTATTAATTTCCCGGGGTTCATTTAGCGAAATTAAGGACCGGGCTCTCCGTATAACAGACCGGACTTCGAAATCAAAATAAAGTTCATTTATACTGTTGTCAGTTTGGTTCGATAATAATAGTGGCAGGTAAAAATCGTAAATGCCTATTTTTAATATATGTACCGTTATGAGAACTACGGCGAGATGGAGAGTGATATGATAAACTGGATAAGTCCCTTTAATTATGATTTCGCAATAGCTACTTTGCCGGTACAGATCATACTTCTCGTGTTTTATGGATTCAGAAGAAATCTTCCGTTGATGCAGAGTTACTGCTTTTGGTATATCCTGATCTCCAATTTTGTGATGACAACTGCGGATATCATTTCCTGTGAAATGAATGAGATATGGAAAGAATTTCCGTTATGGATCATGTATGCGGTAAACCACGCATATTTCCTGGGATTTATACTGAGGGGTTTTTTTCTGTTTGTATACGCTGTTGAAGCCTCAAGATTTTATAATAAGCACTACTTTTGGATCAGGATCATAGTCTCTCTTCCGGCGGCAGCAGCCGTTATGCTTATTCTGTCTTCTCCCTGGACGGCAGCTATCTATACTTTTTCGGCGGATGGTTATCATAATTGTTCTGCCTATCCTATCATATATTTCAGCACATATTTTTATATCGGGTGTTCACTGGTGATCATCGCGATGAATTGGGGCAAAATGACAAGACGTATACGGGCAGGACTTCTTTCCTATAATCTTTTACTTTTGTTCGGAATACTTGTGAGAAAACAGTTCTATCATATGCTGGTGACAAGTTACTTCAGTCTGCTTTCTATAATGATAATATTTCTTACATCAGAAAATCCTGACTTATACAGAGACTCAGGCACAGGGTTTCTGAATAAGAATGCACTTTTTCTCATAGGAAAGGATATTCAGAATAAGAATATACCATTCAGTCTCATGACTATTTCTCTGCATAATTTTGGGACTCTGAAAACTATTTACAGCATGGAGCAGATAAAAGAAACTCTTAAAATAGTAGCTTCTTGGCTTGCCGAGAACTATCCGGATGAATTCTTGTTCTGGACAGAAAACGGAAGCTTTATAATTCTGTTTAAGGGACATCAGAATAAGGCTGTTTCTGTGATGACAGAAGAGTGGAAAGAAAAATATACTCATCTGATTCGAATCTGCGACAACTATTTTCCGGTAAATATAAGTATGATGCTGCTTTCCGAGGAAATGATAAGTAAGCACAGCCCCATCATAAGTGATATAGCCAGATATGCTATAGTAAATTCATATTCCGAAAATCGCCGTGATAATTTTTCTTTTACAGAAGAAATGATTGAGAATGTAAAGAGGCAGAGGGATGTAGAAAAAGCCATAAAGCGTGCGATGGCGGAAAACAGATTTGAAGTATATTTTCAGCCTATATATTCGGTCAGGACAGGGAAGATAGAAGGAGCAGAAGCCCTTGCGAGGCTGAAGGATCCTGATATCGGGAATATTCCGCCTGTTGAATTTATACAGACAGCCGAAAGAAACGGTGACATCATAGAGATCGGCAAGCAGATTTTTGAAAAGGTATGCATCTTTCTCGAAAATACAGATACAGAAAAGCTGGGATTACGGTTCATAAGCGTTAATCTGTCTCCCATCCAGTGTATAAGCCGCAGCCTTTCCGATGACCTGTATGAAATTGCAAAACGGCATGGAATACCCATGAGCCTGTTTGATTTTGAGATAACCGAGTCCATGATAGATGACTATACTATGATACTGACTACCATAGCAGGACTCAGCGCAAAAGGGTCGGAGTTTTTCCTCGATGATTTCGGAACAGGAGCTGCAAATCTTACCAGCCTGGTAAATCTGCCGATTCATGTAGTAAAAATCGATATGAGCTTTGTATGGTCATATTTTGAAGGTAAGGCCGGTTTTTTACCCGACCTTATCAACCTGTTTAAACATTCTAAAATGGGGGTAATAGTCGAAGGCATAGAGACTATAGATATGAAAAATAAGATGGAAGAGCTTGGGTGCGATTATGAGCAGGGCTACTTTTTCTCCAAGCCTCTTCCTCCCGAGGATTTCATAACCTTCATGACAGATCATACCGCTTGTGCGACAGACTTTGACTCTGCCTTGATATGACCGGTTCGTTTTACAAATCTGACCAGCACCATGATGCAGACCATGTCGATGAAAAGAGCTATGGCGATGCTTCCGATTCCCGTGGCGATACCGAAGTTTTCTGCGATAACACCTACTATTGTGGGCATGATGATGGAACCGAGGCTTGCGCTTGTCAGGATAAAGCTCCAGGCAAGGCTGTACTTCCTGATGAGCTCACCTGCAAAGGAAACGGTTGTGGCATAGATGCCGGCCATGGAGAAACCGAAGCCCATTATTCCGATGATGATGGGAAGGGTGGTTCTGGACAGTATAAGCACTATGAAGAAGAGAACTATGCCTACGCCCATGGCGGGAAGCAGGTTCTCTTTTTTTACCTTAGTTGAAAGGAAAGCAGTTGTGAGTCTTCCTAAGAGGATCATCACCCAGAGGATGCTGGCGGTGACCTGAGCGAGATTTGGTTGAAGGAGTCCGGTGTCCTTGAAATAGGTGATCATCCATCCGATAACGCCCTGTTCTGCACATAAATAGAAGAACAGTGTAGCTATACATATATAAAAGAGCGGCTCCCTGAAAAATCCGAAGGCTGCAGCAGGCTTTCCGGGTGTTCTTTCGTTTGCCTGGTATGCGCCGGATGTCTTCGGGCTCATATCCTGATCGGCGGATAAGTCTGAAGATTTATCTACAGGTTTCTTTTTGTCGGAATGGCTTCCGGACTCAGCATCCTCCGGCATCAGATAGTAGAAAAGACATGTCATGACACCGAGAACGGCGAGGAATACGCAGGCGTATACCCAGTTCTGACTCTCGTTTCTGGTCATGAGCATCAGAATAAGAGGAAATAAGAAGGCACCGACCGCAAAAAAGGCATGGAGACAATTCAGTGCCCAGGCCATGCCGGTGGCGATGGAGTTGATCTTTGCATTGCAGTAATTACTTGAAGCGCCTCTGGCAATTCCGGTTGCCAGGAAGGAAAAAACAAGAAGGAATCTGTAGTTTCCAAGAAGTATCAGGAGAAAAGAAATAGGGAAGAAGCTTTCAAAGAAGAGAATGCTTTTTTTCTTTCCTATAAGCATGGGAAGAGCTCCTGAAAAGAAGCTGGAGCAAAGGTTTCCTATGGAATGAAGACTTACGAGAAGTCCGCAGAATGCATAATCGAGACCGAAGGCATCCCTGAGGAACGGCAGCAGGGAGCCGATGGAAAGAGCCAGCATTCCGTTTGTTACGAAAGCAGAGAAGCAAAGAATAAATTGTTTTCTTTTTGTTTTGTCAGTCATGGAATTCACCTTCTTAATATAATTCTTATATATAGGCCGAGACGCAGATTAGCTGTATCGAAGCCCAAATAATTCATTACATCCTTTCGGAAGCTTGATCGAAAAGATCCGGAAGTCAAGTGGCTTATGAATTGAATAGTTTCTTTTTAAAATCAGGAGCCGGCAGCTGTGCCAGAACTACAGCCAGAAATACGATGGCGCAGCCAAACATTTCCCGCAGATTCAGGCTTTCCTTCAGAATCAGCCATCCGAACAGGACTGCAAAAACCGATTCCATGCTCATGATGAGGGGAGCGATGGTGGGGCTTGTACGGCTCTGGGCCAGTATCTGTAAGGTATAGGCAACACCGCTTGAAAGAATTCCGGCATACAGGATGGTGATTTTGGCATCCCATATGGCAGAAAATGAAGGTGTCTCAAAAATGAGTGTGAGGATGAGAGAAAGTATACCTACTGTAAGGAACTGGATACAGGAAATCAGGACTCCATCCGTGAACTGGGTGGCGAAACGGTCTATGACCATGATATGCATGGAATAGGCAACGGCACAGAGAAGACAATAGAGATCACCTTTTCCTATGGTAAAACCCTCTTTGATGCACATAAGATAGAATCCGAATATGGCCATGCAGACATACAGCCATACTATTTTAGAAACCTTCTTACCTAGGAGCATGCTGAATATGGGAACTATAACTATATAAAGAGCAGTGATAAACCCGGCCTTTCCGGCTGTGGTTGAACTGATACCTACCTGCTGGAGATTGCTGGCCACGAAGAGTACCATGCCACATGTTATTCCACCTGTCACTGAGCTGTGATTCAGCTTTTGCTCCTGACGTTCGGAAAGGGGATGCTGTCTCAGAAATCTTTTCCTGAAGAATATGACGAGGGGTATGAGTACCAGAAAGCCAATGAAGCTTCTCGTTGTGTTGTAGGTAAAAGGCCCCACATATTCCATTCCCGCACTCTGGGCAACAAAGGCTGAACCCCAGATCAAAGAAGTGATCAAAAGCATCATGTTACCCTGAAATTGTCTGTTCATGAAATTACCTCGCTGTCAAAAAATCAGAATATCAAAATAGTCACAATTTAATCATTATAAACCTCCCATATCATTAAAGCCACCTGAAAGATGGATGATTTTATGAGTGTTCAGCAGCACATTGCACACGAATGTGTGCGGTGGCGCTAT
>DFGZ01000293.1 GCA_002371295.1 Oribacterium sp. UBA3737
CATAAAAGCAGCATATCATCGAAATCAAGCAGCCTTTGTGATTTTAATTCATTCTGATAAGAGCTCAGGATCCTCTTGAATTGTTCAGTGTCCATAAGCTTTGAACGGAAAGAGGCACCCGCTTCTCCCAGGGATTTATATTTTGAAATTTCAGACAGAAGAAGACGGAAGAAATCAGTATCATAGGAACTGTCTATCCGTTCTCTTTCGGTGAGTTCCCGGAGAAGAAGGGTCTTATTTCTGTCTGTGATGATATTTTTGAAGGAAAGATTGTATCGGAGACGCAGTATGTAGAAAAAAACGGAATGAAATGTGCCGAAGGAGACCTCTCCGCCGCCTTTACACAAAGCGGTTTTTTTTGAATCTCCAGCAAGGAGTTTTTTGAAGCGGGCCTCCATCTCCGTGGCGGCATCCTTTGTAAATGTTATGACGAGTATCCTGTCAGGTGGGACACCTATTGACAGGAGGTGCATGATCCTGTGGGTTATGACGGTGGTTTTTCCGGAACCCGGACCTGCCAGCACCATGGCGGGCCCCTTTACATGATGTATTGCAGCAATTTGTTCATTAGAAAAGCTCATGGCACAAGTGTACCATGAGCTTTTGAAAACGCCTATAGTCTGAATTAAGACCATATGACGCAGAGTTTTAATCTGTTATAATGCTCGCAAATAGCTCTTTCAGAACTTCCACTTCTTAGGATTTTTCACTTCCTCAACCAGATTGAAGTAAAGCTTTTCGGCCTCAGCAAATTTACCCACACGGCGAGTCAGGAAGCCGTGTCTTGTGCCCATCAGACGCTTACAGGTCACAGATACGCCTGCTTCTATAAGCATACCTGCGAACTTCTCTCCCTCAGGTCCGAGACTGTCGGTTCCTCCCGTACAGATAAGAAACGGATTAAGTCCCTCAAGCTGTTCTCTTTCTGCATATACAGGTGACACTCTCCAGTCAGTTTTATTCTCACCGCCTGCATACCATTCATTATAGAGAAGTCCTCTCTTTTGAAGCTCGATGGACTCAGGTGTAGCATCCGGTCCAAGCTTTGATACAGGATCTGCTGCAAGGTCAAGCGGGGGATATGCAAGACAGGTGCGGCAGATCTTGAAATCAGGCTTTTCACCCCTTCGCTCCTTTTCATGATTCATAAGCGTTATAACGGTTGCCATGTTTGCACCTGCACTGGCACCGCTCAGGATGATACGTTCAGGGTCAATGTCAAACTCCTCAGCATGCTCATAAACATACTTTACCACTGCATATCCTTCATTGATCGCATAAGGATATGCCTTCTCCGGAGCAGGTTTATAGTCAATGTCTATCATTAGACATTTTGTATTGAAAGCCACCACATGGGAATAGTTCACATCCTGTCCGCGATAAGGCTTAACAAATCCGCCTCCATGAAGCCTTATGATAACAGGCCCCCTTGTTTCCATGCCTTCCGGCTCATATATGTAAACCTTCACAGCCTCCTCACCTTCACGTAGTATCATCTTTTCATAGCTCCTCTTTAAAGGAAACTCCTTCAGAAGCTCCTGATCCGGTTCTATACCATGAGCACCATCTCTTACATTGCTCAATGCTTCATTATTTTCATTCATTGTCTTCTCCGTCCTGTAGTTCTTCCGGTACTGATGCTTCCCCCCTATATGGAAGCATATATAATACCTGTAATTCTTTATATTTAAATTCAATCTATACTCATACAAAAACTGTTTTCGCCCATTATTCCGATATACCGGCGCATCCTCACCGGGGCAACACTAATTTTTCTCAGATAACGGGAAATACTGTCATGGTCCAGAACACTGATATGATGCATCCTATAACTGCGAACAGTGCGCCATGCTTCATCATATACGGAATGTCATATCCACCGAGACCCATGATATAAGGTGTTGCTGATGTAGACATCGGAGTCATAAAGGCTGTAAGACAGGCCGCCTGTATAAGTATCATAAGTCCTACCGGATTTCCTCCCATGGCAGCACAGGTAGCGATGGCAATCGGGTGGAAAATAAGCATCGTACCTCTGTTTGACATGAACTGTGTAAGTACAAAGGGAAGTACAAAAAAGATAAAGCCCAACAGATAATTGCTGTTTCCGAGGTTTCCTACAAAGCCTGAGATGATGTTTCCGATGAATTCACCTGCGCCTGTGGCTGAAAGAGCTCCGGCAATGGCATTGGAACCTACTATAAGAAAAAGAATTCCAAGTGGAAGGGACTTGCCTGCTTCCTTTGGACTTAAAACATTAGTAAGTATCATGAGAAGCGCACCTATAACCGTAATGCTCCAGCTGTCGAGACCTAACTGATCACTGAACATAAGTGCAACGGCATCACCAAAGAAAATGAGGATGGATGCATACTCCTGGAACTTTGTAAGTGAGGACTCACTCATCTTTCTGAGAGCCATGTCCTGTACCTTTACAGGTGACTCTGAAGGAAGACCCTTGATGCAAAAGATACCGAAATATACGATGGAAAGAATGAGCATCGGGAATCTGGCCTTCATAGGATCCGCAAGACCCACTGCGAAATCTGTGTATCCGTAAGACTCAAGATAACCGTTTAATTCAGCAGCAACAGTTGCTCCGGCACCAACAGGAAGGATACAGCATGTAGAAATGATGGCTATACCCACAGGGAAAAGTACCTTAGTGGTCGGAACTCCCATCTCAGCAGCGGTTGCCATGAGCATCGGCGCTACGATGGAAAATACCACAACCGGACTCTGTATAAACTGAGAAAGGATAACACCGATTATGACATATCCCATGACCATCTTTGTAACACTTCCCTTTGAAAGGTTTGAAATGCTTTTTGCCAGATTGATACAAAAACGGGTCTTGTTGAAACCCGCAGCTACAACGCACATGCCACCAACCATGACTACGTTGGAATTTGCGAAATAAGACAGTGCCTTTTTTGCCTCCAGACATCCTGTCAGAGTCATAAGCATCATTGATGTCAATGCTATAACCGCCAGGCTGTACTTACCACTGCAGTAGCCAATGATGGTAAGCACAAAGATAATGAAACAGATCGTTAACAGACTCATAAAGTCCCCTCCTTCAGTTGATACGTCAGCCATCTAAATCAAGTGAACCTATGAGCCGACGCCATATGACAAGCTTCATAAAATCCTGTCATATGATTGTTTTTTATCATCCTTTGCATAATATATAGGAGAAATAGCTATTACACAAACGCATATATTTCATGTATTCATTCCATGATGTAATGTACAAATCCGGCTGTTTACTGTATCATATCCATATCTTATTTTATTCTACGGTATTTTACTGAAAGATACCTTTATTTCAGGCACCGGATACATGCATGAGTATATATATCAGGGCTGCACTCCGGATTAAAGAGGTTTTTTATGAACGTTCGGGATTACGAATATATAATAAGAATTGCAGAGAATCAGAGTATTACAAAGGCGGCTGCGGCACTGTACATCACGCAGTCAGCATTAACCAAGTATCTTCAAAGAATCGAGGAGGAAATCGGACTGCCTCTTTTTTTGCGTTCCGGTCATAAGTTCCTGTTGACAGACGCCGGCAGAGAATATGTGGAAACAGGCCGAGTCATACTGAAGCTTGACCAGAATCTGATGCATAAACTAAACCAAAGCGCAGATCTTCGTCAGCGGGAAGTGCGCTTTGGTTTTGGTATGGGAAGGGAACATTTTTTATATTCAAAAGTATTCCCGAAGTTCCTGAAAGAACATCCGGGAATAACACTAAAAAATCATGCCGACTCAAGCCGCCATCTAAAGATGTATATGGACAACGGACTGCTGGATCTCGCTCTGGTCACCAATATGGATCCTGCTCCGGGCTATCACTATATACCGGTAAAGCAGTGCTACCTTTCTCTTCTGGTCCCTCATGATTCCCATCTCATGGACAGGGCTGAGACTATCGATGGATATCCTTTCCCTGCAGTATCTCTTTCGGACTGTGCAGGAGAAACATTTGTTTCAACGGATCCAACTACTCATTCCGGTTCTTTTTCAGATAAGCTTCTGAAACAGTATTTACCGGATGCTTATATATCGATGGAGGTCAGTGATATACGAAGCCTTTTCAGTGCAGTAAGCTCAGGCTTTGGCATCGCCATAACCTTGTCCTATGATTTTATAGGGAAGGATCTCCGGTATCTTTCCATAAAAGAATCGAAGCCCATAGAAGAAAATATACAGCTTGTTTACCGTTCAGACATCGCCATGTCAAAATCCATGAAGGATCTTATCGAAATTATCGTTCAAGCTTCGAAAGAATAAAAAAATGAAATGATCATATATTGCTATAAACATGTATTCTTTTCAAGAGCGGGATTCATGGCAGAAGAGACTGATGAGATAAAGCATATAGAACTTGATCAACTATATGAATAAGACGATATTGATACAGAAAGTCTTTCCTGAAAAAAGGGTACATATCGCCAAATTGTGACGGTATGTACCCTTTATGTACGGTCAATTCTTTTCACAATTAGTTTAGGGAAACGCTGATTATTGGCTGAATTAATCAGTGTTTCCCTAGGTTTTGCAGCATATGGCCTTATCAGTTAAGTCCCGTTCCGTAGAGTATCTTTGCGATCTCGGAATCCTTGTCGAGGATGATGGTCTTATCTCCTCTGCCCTTCAAGGAATTCTTCAGAGCATCCAGGGAACGGATATAGTTGTAGAAATCCGCCTTGTCGGTTGTATTGTAGGCTTCGGAAAGAGTCTTCATGTACTCTGCTTCACCTTCGGCCTCTGTTATGGCAGCCTGCTTTTCAGCCTCTGCCTCCATGATGGTCACCTGACGGTTAGTGTCGTTCCTGATCTTCTGAGCCTGACTGTCGCCCTGTGCCTTATAGGAAGCGGCGATGTTCTGTCTTTCGGAGATCATGCGCTCGTATACGGCATCCTTGTTGTCATCGGGAAGATCCAGAGCTTTGATCTTTGCCTGATAAATGGTGATTCCGTATCCTCCGATATCAGAGTTGGAATCCTCTGTTATGAGCTTTGTGAGCTGCTCACCTCTTGCGGCAATGACCTCGTCCTGAGACATGGATGAAAGTATGTTCTTTGTGGCATTGTAAACGGCAACACCCACACGGTCCTCGGCACTTCTTGTAGAAGCATTCAGGGTCTGTGTGAACTTGACCGGGTCAGTTACCTTCCAAAGGATGAAGTCATCGGCGATCATTGACTTTTTATCCTTTGTGATGACATCGGAAGGCTGAATGTCATAGATCTGAAGATCCTTGGGTATAAATCTTACGCTCTCGAAAAACGGCAGCTTACTGTAAAAACCGGCTTCGGTGGATACTCTTGTTATACGGCCGAGATGAGTCACGACGCCGTATTCGTTTGGAGCAACGGTGTAAAAAAACGAGCCGGAGATCATCAGGAAAAAGATCAGTACAGCTACTGCGATTATTCTGATCAATGTGGTTTTTTTCATGAATTTGTATCCTCCTCTGTATGCTCATCTGTTTCGACAGCGGAACCGGTATCTTTGAAAGAAGCCGGCGATGCCGGGACGTTGCTGCTTACGGCAGAAGCAGAATTCACGAAGCTTTCAAGAGGAAGCATGGTCTGTGTGCCGCCGTCATCGATTATGACCTTGAGATCCGGAAGGATATCCTCCATGGCTTCATAGAACATACGCTGCTTTGTGATGAGGGGATTGAGTCTGTACTGGTCGTACATGGCATTGAAACGTGCCACCTGTCCCTCTGCTTCCGCTATGCGGGCTTCCTTCTTTGCTTCTGCGGCTTTCACTATCTTATCCGCATTGGCCTCCGCTGCAGGAAGCTGCTCTGACTTATATTTGTTGGCATTGTTGATAGAGGTCTCTGAGCCCTGCTTTGCATTTTCTACTGCCTTAAATGCGGACATGACATCCTTGGTAGGAGGTTCTACGTCCTGGATGGAGACATTGACAACCTCAAGACCTATATTTGCATTTGTAAGGGCGCTTACCAGAGAATCACGGACATCTGACTGAACCTTGTTCTTGCTTGTGGTCATGACATCATCTACGTTGTAATTTGAAACCACTGTACGGATAGCAGCCTGTGCCAGGTTCTCGAGTATTGCTTCGGGCTCGCTTGAGTTATAAAGATAACTAACTGGATCTGAAACACGATACTCTATATAGAAATCAGTGTTTACGAAGTTGAAGTCTGAGGTGATCATAAGGGACTGCTCAGGGATGTTCTCGGCATAACCGCTTTCTCCGTAGCTTTCGTTAGTTATATAGCCGATAGGGATACCGTAGGTTGTGGTCCTGACCTTCTGAACGGTATCGATAACGGGAATCTTAAAGTACATACCGGCAGTTTTTACATCCTGTACCTTCCCGAGCCTTGTGACTACTGCCTGCTCCTGTTCCGATACTCTGTAGAGCCCGGAATTGACTATGTACAGTCCCCCCACAACAACTGCTCCCGCAATTACGAATTTTAGGATCTTTCCAAATCCGGCTTTGGCCTTGTCGGGATCCGGCATTTCAAAATGCGGCATCTCGGGCTGAGAACCGTTTGTATCTTTCCTGTTTCTCATTAACTACTCCTTCTCTTTTAGGGTGTCAGCACGTATCAATGGTGTATGAAGAGCACACAGAAAATCTAATAAACTGTATGACAGATTCATGAAAGATACGGATACTATGAGCACCCTGCTGTATTAAATTATGCTAATTTCACAGAGTTTATAATAGCATACTTTTCTACATCGAATGCATCGGTAATCCAATTTCAAGATTATTGTAAAATATTTTTTAATCCTCTGGACTTGAAGAATTTGGTGCCCGGATGCGGCAAGGCTTGCTGTTTGAAAGAACATGGAATGAAAAACGTCTTTCCGGAGATGGACACCTGAGTGTCCAATCCCGGAAGACGTTTTTTATGGAATGTACTTTCAACACAGTGGGCCGCCGCACCGGGCACCAAATTCTGACCGGGAAGATTAGCCTTACCACGCAAAAAGCCCCGTTCTGCATGATACAGAACGGGGCGAAGGCTCTTAAATTGTTATCAGCCCTGAAGCTTTGCGATTCCGGCTTCAATTCTCTTTATGGACTCTTCCTTGCCGAGAACCTCCATGATTTCAGTAGCCCCTGCAGGTGTCATCTGACGACCTGAAAGAGCGATACGGATAGGCCACATTACGAAGCCTGTCTTAAATTCCTTCTTTGTGCCGTACTCTGAAAGGAGGGCAAAAAGCGCATCGTTGGAGTAATCCTCCTGCTCCTTAAGGAGTGGAAGAACATCCTTTAAGAGCTCAAGGGAATTCTCAAGGTTTGTCTTTGACTTCTTATTCACGTAAAGTGCAGTGTCGTACTCAGGAACCTCCTCAAAGAATGAGATCATGTCTGGGATATCAGGGAAGATCTCGATACGGGTCTTTACCATGTTGGCGATGTGCTTAAGGTCAAGAGGCTTCTTTATGGTTTCCTGTATGAAAGGAAGTGCTCTCTCGTAGAACCTGTCGAAGTCCATAGCCTTGATGTACTCGCCGTTCATCCA
>DFGZ01000299.1:0-890 GCA_002371295.1 Oribacterium sp. UBA3737
ATGAAATTTGATGTTAAGAAGGATCTTAAAAGACTGATCGTGGTATTGATAGCATCAATGCTGATGGCGGTAAACATTAAAACCTTTGTGCGTACAGGAGGACTGTATCCGGGAGGAGTTACCGGACTTACAGTGCTTATTCAGAGAGTTTGCCAGCTGTATTTCCATTTTGAAATTCCGTATTCTGTTGTGAATATCGCACTGAACTTTATTCCGGTATATATCGGCTTTAAGTTTATAGGGAAAAAGTTCACTATCTATTCCCTGATTATGATCCTGTGTACAGGTTTTCTGACAGATATGCTGCCTGGACATGTAATAACTTATGATACTCTTCTTATCGCGATTTTCGGCGGTATCATCAATGGTATCGTGGTGAGCTTGTGTCTCAGCGTTGACGCCACCTCCGGTGGAACGGATTTTATAGCTATTTATCTCAGTCAGAAGAGGGGCATGGAAACCTGGAATCTGGTTCTCGGGTTTAATGTTATCATCCTGGGGGCAGCCGGCATCCTTTTCGGATGGGACAAGGCGCTGTATTCCATAGTTTTCCAGTATGTTTCCACTCAGACCTTACAGACTTTCTACAGGGCATATCAGAGGCAGACATTGTTCATAATTACAGATAAGCCTGAAGAAATTTCGGAGATGATTTTTAAGATCAGTCATCATGGTGCAACTTTGATGACGGCTCAGGGAGCCCATGAACATAAGCAGCTTCATATAGTTTATTCGGTTATTGGAGCGGATGACGCGAAGAAGGTCATCCTAAAGATCAAAGAGATCGACGAGAACGCTTTTGTGAATTCTTTCAGAACCACGGAGCTTGCGGGTAATTTCTATATGAGGCCGAAGGACTGACAAAGAGCCGACGGGATATCCCGTCGGCT
>DFGZ01000299.1:962-1579 GCA_002371295.1 Oribacterium sp. UBA3737
TATGTATTTGAAAGTGTTGCTCTGATAATATCAAGGAAGCGTTGGTCTGCTCTGGAAAGAAATGCTCCCTTAATTGTGGTTATGCAAAGGCTCCAGTAGGCGGAATATTTGTCCTCGATGGAGAGGTAGGCCGGTGGGTTGCCGTATAGGTTGATGTTTATGTAGTCCGAAGGGAGCAGGGTGAAGCCAATGCCTTCGGCCGCAAGCTTTTCAAGTGTCATATAGTTTCTTGATACGAATTTTATCTCGGGGTGTATGCCGGCTTTTTTCAGAACGGAATCAGTGACGTGGCGGATTCGCTGCTCTTTATGAAGAGTCAGAAGAGGGTGGTGTTCCAAAAGCTTTACATCAAGTACCGGATAAAGATAGCCATCTCTTGGCCTGGCGAGTTTTACTAAAGGATCATTTCTTGAGATGGCGATGACGAAGGGATGCCTTGCGAGTATTTCATAATTGAGGGAAGGGTTTGACTCAGTGCCATCAACAGGAGCATGCATTATGGAAAAATCCAGATCTCCGGAGATGAGTTTTTCCTCCTGAAGTTCGGTTGAACCCTCAAATATATCAAGATCTATTCCCGGACACTCCTCCTTAAATTGAGGCATCACCATGGGGAG
>DFGZ01000299.1:1724-2284 GCA_002371295.1 Oribacterium sp. UBA3737
CTGATCTCGGCTTCGAAATCATCGTAAATCTTAAGTATGGTACAGGCCATCTGGTAATATTTCTCGCCTGCATAAGTGAGCTTCAGTCCGTCGGATCCGCGTATAAACAGACGAGTTCCGATGGTTTCTTCAATTCTTTGCAGGGATTGTGACAGGGAAGGCTGAGCAACAAAGAGTTTCTTTGCAGCCTTGGAAATGTTATGGGTGTCGGCAACGGTTTTTACGTATAATAGTTCTCTGGTTGTCATAGGAAATACCTTCTCGAAAACAAAAACTTATAGTCAGTGACTATATTCTACCATGAATATCGTAAATTAATTCAAAATTTATAACTTGAGAATATTAAATTTATGTAATCAAGTTTATAATGCCCTTAGGTAAAATCTTTGAAACAAAATTACAGGAAATGTCCATGGCGTATTTTGATTGATCGTATCAAACAGCTATAGATGATTTCGCATGATCTACTACTTATGGAGGTTGCCATGTTCAGTGAACTTGTTGCGAAAAACAGAAGCTACAGAGGATTTAATGAGGATAGAAGAATTTCGGATAAAGAA
>DFGZ01000299.1:2421-2771 GCA_002371295.1 Oribacterium sp. UBA3737
TCCAATGATAGAACAGAGGTTGAAGAAATCCTCAAATTAACAAAATGGGCAGGTGCACTTCCCGAACTTCATCTTCCGAAATTCGGCACACATCCCGCAGCCTTCGTCATCATACTGCAGGACACAGACATTCAGCCAAACACCCAGGCCGTACTCATAGACGTTGGAATAGCAGCCCAGACCCTTCTTCTTTCAGCTACCGAAAAAGGACTTGGCGGTCTCATGATCAGAAACTTCGGCTTACAGCCACTGACTGATTTTCTGAACCTTCCGGAAAACCTGGTTCCCATAATGGTGATAGCCCTCGGCGAACCTGCTGAAAAGATAAAGCTTGTTGATATCCCCGAAGA
>DFGZ01000138.1 GCA_002371295.1 Oribacterium sp. UBA3737
CCTGAGAGTGCGGAATGTGGGAGGAACGCGGGAGCGCATAGCGCGAAGCGGTCCGATATCGACTTTTGATACTCAATGAAAGGCAGCAAAATGGACTGGAACGAAGCTATAGCACTATTTCACGGCGCAGACTGGAAGCACGCGAAGATCGGTCTCGACCGGATGAAGGATCTGATGAAAGTGCTGGGAAATCCTCAGAAGGATCTCAAATTCATACATATAGCAGGAACCAACGGAAAGGGCTCAGTCTGTTCCATGACAGCTTCTGTTCTCACAGCTGCAGGCTACAGGACCGGTCTCTATGTTTCACCCCATCTTGACGCCTTTAACGAGCGCATCTCCATAGATGGTGCTTATATCTCTGACGAAGATCTCAGAAGAATAGCCGGAAAAATAAACGCTGCAGTTTCAACTCTCCGGGAAGAACCTACGGATTTTGAGCTGATAACCGCTCTTTCTCTCTGCTATTTCGCAGAACAGAACTGTGATTTCGTGGTACTGGAAGTCGGTATGGGCGGCCGCCTTGATGCCACCAATGTCATCGACGCACCAGTTGCAGCCGGAATCATGAGCATCGGCCTCGATCATACTGAGGTTCTCGGGGACACAGAGGAACTCATAGCAAAAGAAAAGGCCGGAATCATCAAAAAAGGCTCTGATGTAGTTGTACTTAATCAGAAGCCTTCTGTTCTTGATGTCATCATAGAAAAGTTCAGATATGTCAATTCAGATATTCACATCAACCGGAAATCCCTGACCACCTATAATGCATGTATCAATACTGCAACTCCCGAAAAAACATGCTATGCCCTTGGAGAGGATTCATATTCCGCATTTGATACTTCGGAACTGCCCTATGGACATACCTGCCACGTTGCAGATACCCTGACCACCGACAACGGCAGTTCTTATCACGGATTAAACTCCGATGTAACTGCTGCTTATACGGATAATGCCCCTGCCCGGCTCATCATCACTGACTCGTCATCCATTTCTGTTCATTCAAGAAATCTGTCCGGTCAGGTTTTTGATTACAACGATTTCAGAGACATCGAACTGCCACTTCTTGGGGCATATCAGACCGAAAATGCCGCTGCGGTTTTGGAGCTCATAACCTGCCTCAGAGCTCGCGGTTATATGATTTCCGATGAAGCAGTCCATAAGGGTCTTCTTAATGCCAAATGGCCGGGGCGTTTTGAACTTCTCTCCACTGATCCATACTGCATAGTTGATGGTGCCCACAATCCAAACGGTGTCATGGCCCTTATCGAGTCTATCAAAACCTTCCTGCCGGACCGAAAGATCTGTTTTGTCATGGGTGTAATGAAGGACAAGGACTATCATGAGATGCTCCGCCTCATCACACCTTTTGCCGAAAGCTTCGTGACAGAACTCCCTTACAGCGCCCGGGGTCTTGATCCGGAAATCCTGAAAAAGGAAATCGCTGCATACTTTGACGGTCCCGTTGATACTGCAGATTCAGTCACCGAAGCCGTGGACAAGGCATTGGCACACGCAAAAGAAACAAGTACTCCTGTAATCTGCTTCGGTTCACTGTATCAGGTAGCGGACATCAGGAAACATGTTATGAATGATAGCCTTCACAGACAAAGAACCACATGATGGGCGCCGTAAGCCTGCCTATAAAATGAAGCGCCAATGGAATGGGCTCTGCCGGAAACCCGGGATAAAGAAGATCCGTCCCGTGATCGATAGTCATGGCAATGATCGCAACCAGCTTCAGATAATTGGAATTACACAGTCTGTTATTCATTTAGTCCTCTTTCCGGCAAGTCAAAGTCCCGCACCTCATGATTCTCCATATAAGAATACCACCAAAACAAAAGCAGACAAATCACAACACGTAATTTGTCTACTTTACACCGGTTGTTTAATTGTTAATGCCGAAAAATCATCACCCTACTTTTGTAAATCTGACATTATTCTGTGCATTGACCTCTGTGAGTGTATTACCGGAAAACAGATAATATACATCCCCAAGAACATCTGTGAAGAATCCCGGATTATCAGTTGGAATGATCTTAAATGTATCACCACTGGTATCGTTTTCCATAGACAGACTGCCAGCTTCTCCCGGCCAATCGGTAACATAAACCCGTATCGGACTGTCGTTTTTCTTCCATACTCCCACATAAGCGAAGGTATCAGCCGGATCGACCGGATTTCCCACACGTGCACCATCAGCGCCTACATAATAGCCATCCGGAGTATACGCATTGGTAAGCATCGCTCCATCCTCGCCAAGATAATACTGTCCTACCCACTGGTTCGTCATTGCTCCCCAGTCACCTCCGAAGAAATACCATTTGCCGTCGATCTCCTTCCATGTGGCTGCAGTGAAAGTACCATCATCCTCAAGATACATCATCCCACAGATATCCTCCACCCATTCCCCGGCAAATGCACAGGTACTCATCATAATCACCAACCCCAGAGTCAGAAGCCAGATTCGTTTTTTCATAGTTACCTCCTATACTGTATCGTCTAATATGTCTATTATAATCCAATTTCTATATCGTCACTGATTTTTGAAAATTTTTTTCATCAAAAATATAAATAACGTGAGTGTTAAAAGGCAACATCGAATCCTTCCGCGTAAAGTGTTCCCGCGATTCTCATATATTTTCAACCTAAACCCGAAGTGCAATAAACTGTATCTATAGCCGCTACTAAATTTAATATATTTTGAATTGTTTTGACGATGTGATTAAATAGTATTAATTGGTCGAAAGATGCATTTTTTGCACATGTGAAATTCACTGTCATTGATGAAATAAGTGTGAGTGCCAGGGTCGACACCGGACATTTTTCGCTTAATTCAATATATTTCAAATCAGCGAGGAAACTATGAGAATCATCGATATACTAAACAGCGGCAAGATAACATTATCCTTTGAGGTTTTCCCACCGAAAAAGATCGAAAACTTTGAATCAGTACAGCATGCAACCGAAGAGGTTGCCGCTCTTCATCCCAGTTTCATGTCCGTGACCTATGGGGCCGGCGGCGGAACCTCGGAGTTTACACTTAACATCGCAAAGAATATCCGCGACAAGCACGGAGTCGAGGTTCTCCCACATCTCACCTGCGTATCTTCAACTAAAGAGCATGTTCATAATATGCTCCAAAAGTTCAAGGAGAACGGTTTCGAGAACATCATGGCTCTCCGCGGTGACATCCCGAAGGACGGCACTCCGCACCATGATTATCATTACGCCTCCGAACTCATTGAAGATATAAAACAGCATGGTGATTTCTGTATCGGAGGGGCCTGCTATCCGGAAGGTCATGTTGAGTGCACACACAAGGATGAAGATATCAGAAATCTAAAGAAAAAAGTCGACGCCGGTGTGGATTTCCTCACCACTCAGATGTTCTTTGACAATGCCGAGTTCTTCAACTTCCTGTACAGGCTTCGCGAGAATGACATCCGTGTACCTGTACTTGCGGGAATAATGCCTATCACCAATGCAAAGCAGCTTGGCCGTTCAGTTGCTCTTTCCGGCACATCTGTTCCCACACGCTTCAGAGAGATCGTAGACAAGTTCGGAGATTATCCTGATGCTATGAAACAGGCAGGAATAATATATGCAACCGAACAGATCATCGACCTCATAGCCAATGACGTAAAACACATCCACGTTTATTCCATGAACAAGCCGGATATCGCTGAAGCGATACAGAAGAACCTTTCGGAGATTCTGAAGATTTGAATTACAGATTAGATTTTTCAGTGCCGTTGCCAAATGGTCGCGGCACTTTTGATATATCAATGAAAGTGGGCTTCAATATGCACTTTTTACAGCATTTACTGAAATATCATTCAGTATGGATTTCGCGAGAAACACTTTCAAAGCACATATACACCTATGATTGAATTACGAACCAAAGAAATATACCGGTTTCTCGGGTACCGGAACATCACTCCCACCCCTGAGATAGACGAAAGGATAAGGCTCTGTGTAGAAAAAATGCAGGCTGCCGCCTCCCCCAGATGCTTTTATCGAAAATTTTCAATATCGCAGACCTCACCTGATATCACTCATATCGCAGGTCTCACCATAAAGTCAAAGAACCTGTACAGGAACCTTCAGGGCTGTGAAGAAGCTTATATGTTCGCCGCAACCGTGGGCTTAGGCATTGACCAGCTCATTAAGCGAAGTGAAGTAACGAGCATCATGGATGCCGCCATATATCAGGCGGCAGGCGCCGAGATGGTGGAGGCCTTTGCGGATTCGGAAATGAACAAGCTTCGGGCTCAGGAGGCAGAAAAGGGCTTCAGGCTTCGTCCCAGATACTCTCCCGGCTACGGCGACCTGCCTCTTGCCTTGCAGACCGACTTCGCCAGAATTCTCGATATGCAGAAATGGTGCGGCATAAGCCTTACGGACACTCTCCTCATGGTTCCCAGCAAATCCATCACCGCCTTTATCGGGTGCGTGAAAGCTGAGTCTAATGAGAAATCATCACCGGATTCATCTCTGACTATACCGGTTGGCGCAATGGACAATGATGACACTTATCTTGCCGATATCGTGAATCCCCTGGAAGCTACCGGCCTTTCGGCAAAAGAGTCCACAGGTTCGAAAAAGATATGTCGTAATACTCTTCCGGAAACCTCCTGCACTCAGTGCAGCATGGCTTCCGAATGTATGTACAGGCACCCCAATTTCAATCACTCTGAAGGAGATAACAAATGCGTAAAAATATACTGGAACGTTTAGGAAAAGAATGGATATTTTTTGACGGCGGCACAGGCTCCATTCTGCAGTCAAAGGGACTTAAGCCCGGAGAGCTTCCCGAAACCTGGAACCTTAGTCACCCGGAAGACATCATCGACCTTCATCTTGGGTATCTCAATGCCGGCTCCCACATCTTCAACACCAACACCTTCGGTGCCAACCGCCTGAAATATCCCGAAAATCTGGATGAGATAGTTACAGCCGCAGTACGTCTCGCAAAGGAAGCCCGCCGCCGATCCGGTCGTGAGGATGATTCCTACATCGCTCTCGACATCGGCCCTACAGGAAAGCTACTTAAACCTATGGGAGACCTCTCCTTCGACGATGCCGTGGATATCTTTGCCGAGGTTGTCCGAATCGGTGCCAGAGAGGGTGCGGACCTCGTGCTCATTGAGACCATGAATGACTCCTACGAGGCGAAGGCTGCGGTACTTGCCGCAAAGGAAAACTGTGACCTCCCGGTTCTCATCACCTGTGTTTTTGACGCCTCGGGAAAAATGCTCACTGGCGGCACTCCGGAGTCTGCCGTTGCCATGCTGGAAGGACTCGGTGTGGATGCTCTGGGCACCAACTGCTCTCTCGGTCCCGAGCAGATGATCCCTATCGTGGAACGTCTCGTAAAAGCCGCACATGTTCCGGTTCTTGTAAATCCCAATGCAGGACTCCCGAAATCAGTGGACGGGAATACTGTTTACGACGTGGATGCGGAAGCATTTGCAGGCTTCATGCGAACCATCGCGGAAATCGGTGCCACCGGTCTCGGCGGCTGCTGCGGAACCACACCGGAATACATCAAAAAGGAAATTGAGGCCGTTACCGCTCTTCCCTTCCGTGCTCCTGTACCGGAGAATTATACAGTCATTTCCTCCTTCTCTCAGGTGGTGGAAATAGGCGGCGGTGCGAAGCCGGTGATCATCGGCGAGCGCATCAATCCAACCGGTAAAAAGCGCTTCAAGCAGGCACTCATCGAGCATGACATCGATTACATCGTGGATCAGGGCTTACAGCAGGAATCTGCCGGAGCCCATGTTCTGGATGTCAATGTGGGCTCTCCCGAGATCGATGAAACAGAGCTTATCGACGAGGTAATCACGAGACTTCAAAGCGTGCTGGCTCTTCCGCTTCAGATCGATACCTCTGACCCTGCAGCCATGGAGCGGGCGCTGAGACATTATAACGGAAAAGCTCTCATAAACTCCGTGAACGGCAAAGAGGAAGTGATGCATCAGATCTTCCCTCTCGTTAAAAAGTATGGCGGCGTAATCGTAGGTCTCGCACTTGATGAAGACGGAATCCCTGATACCGCCGACGGCCGCATCCGTATCGCGAAAAAGATTTATGATACAGCAGCATCCTACGGCATCAGGAAGGAGGATGTAGTCATTGACGGACTCTGCATGACCATTTCAAGTGACCCCAGAAGTGCCCTCGTGACTCTCGAGACTATCCGCCGCATCCGGGACGAGCTTCACGGAACTTCAATCCTCGGCGTTTCAAATATCAGCTTCGGTCTCCCCGCAAGAGAGTTGGTTAACTCATTCTTTTTCGCCATGGCCCTTCAGAACGGACTGTCCTGTGCCATCATTAATCCGAACAATCAGGCTATGATGCAGGCATACAGAAGCTTCTGCGCTCTCACCGCTCAAGACGAGAACTTCATGGATTTCATCGGAGCTTATCAGAACTATAAGACTCCCGATAAACGTGTATCCGAGGCGGTAGACAATTGTCGCGCCCGCGTCCTTGATGCCCTCGGAATTTCAGCCGGAAACCTTGAGTTTTCCGGCAGTCCCCTAGGAAGCGGTTCTAAGTCTCAGGCCAATGCTTCCGCCTCGGCACAGTCTTCAGGCGGAGCTTCTACATCAGGCGGCAGTTCCAAAGCTAAAGCCGGAAAAACCAGACTGATGGAGGCGATCGAACGAGGCATGGCCAGTCCCGCCGCAGAAGCCACGAAGGAGGCATTACGCTCAAGGGATGCTCTCGACATCATAAATCAGGATCTGGTGCCGGCCCTGGACATCGTCGGTCAGGGCTTTGAAAAGGGAACTGTCTTCCTTCCTCAGCTCCTCATGGCTGCGGATGCCGCAAAGACTGCCTTTTCGGTTGTAAAAGAATCCATGGCAGGCGTACAGCAGGAAGTTAAGGGCAAGGTGATCCTCGCCACTGTAAAGGGGGATATCCATGATATCGGAAAGAACATCGTAAAGGTCCTTCTTGAGAACTACGGCTACGATGTCATAGACCTCGGAAAGGATGTTCCTCCTGAAGCTGTGGTGGAAGCCGCCATCTCTCAGGATGTAAAGCTTGTAGGGCTCTCCGCTCTCATGACCACCACCGTAGTCAGCATGGAGGAAACCATCCGACAGCTCCGGGAGAAAAAGCCGGACTGCAAAATCGCAGTGGGCGGTGCCGTCATGACACAGGACTATGCCGACAAGATAGGCGCCGACTGCTACGGCAGAGACGCCATGACCACCGTAAGATATGCGGATGAGCTTTGTGAAAAGGGACTGCTGTAAAAACAAACAGGAGGGGCGTCACCCCTCCTGTACTATTGTTAATATGTGTAAATCACTGAATCTCTATGTAGCAGGAGTTTTCCAGATTAACCGCCTTACTTCATTTACGTCTTCAGTAAAGCAACATATTCGCTGGGTGATATTTTTTCAGTCTTTTTAAAACACTTTCCGAAATACCCGGGATCCTGAAATCCCACTTCGTATGAAATCTCTGTAATACTCATCCCGGTTTCTCTCATGAGCTGCATGCTATGCTCTATCCTTATTTCTGTGAGATACTCGGTAAACGATTTTCCCTCCTGAGCCTTAAAACTTTTGCTGAGATAGCCGGAACTCACCTCCAGCTCATCTGCAACTGTCTGTAAACCTATCTGTTCTTTGTAGTGCTCGTTCAGGAATTCCTTTGCCTTTCTTACTATCATGGCATTTCCGGAAAATACCTTGTCTTCGGATATTCTGTCAATGATCGAAAGTGCCTTTTCAAATATAGCCTCTGCATCCTTTGGAGACCCCTCGGAAAAAAGGCTTTGTATCATAAGAGCCGTCTCTGTGGGGATTCTTTTCTCGGAATGATAATTCATCTTTCTTATTTCCGACATGATAAGGTGCCATGAATCCCTGAGCATCATGCTACCGTCAGGCTCATACTTTCTGAATATCTTTATGATACTGTCACGGTTTTTCATGGATTCTTCCCTGTTCTTTGACAGGATGCCAAACCTCATTCTGTCCTCCGCTTTGCAGAGCTCCTCTATATCCGACAGCATTTCTTTAAAGCTTCCCTGAGACTCCGGCAATGCATAATCCTCCACATATTTTTCCGCCTCGGAAAAAGCCATTCCCGCCTGTTCCACGGTCTCATAGGTCCCGCTCACGCCGCAAAGCACCGGATTCTGATCAAAATCGGTAAGGTACTCCCTTGTCTTTCGGATAGCAGTGTTTAACTCACTGTATGCAAGCTCTTCATCAGAGAAAATGTAAAGGACCATTTGTTTAAATATGCTGCTGACAAGCACATGATCCGAAGCCTGCCTGAAAAAACTTCTTATGACCTCACATCCTCCGCTTCCCATTTTCATAATACTGTCATGATAGAAGGATATGCACTTGAAGCTCCCTGAGCGTATACCGAAAAGCTGCAGATCTTTTTTCAGTATACTGCTGCCCCTTATCTGAAATGCCATGGGCCAGACGATATCCCTGTCCGCATCTCCATAAAGTATCTCCATATCCCCTGACTTTTCTTTTTCGGAAATATCTTCATCCATATCCATCAGGGCGATAAGGCGGTTCAATGTTTCCTCCAGCTCCTCATCCAGATACGGCTTCACCAGAAAATCCTTTACTCCTAGCTTTATGGCCTGCTTCGCATAGGAGAACTGCCCATAGGCAGACAATATCACCAGCGCCGTATTCGGCAGTTTCCTCTTTAACTGTCCCGCCGCCTCCAGCCCGTCAAGTCTTGGCATACGAATATCCATAAGTATTATCTCCGGGTTCAGCTCCAGAGCCTTGGAAACCAGCTCAGCCCCGTCCTTGGCAGCAAAAACAAGCTTTAAAACACGGCCGTACTTTTCCGAAATAAACTTTGTCAGATACTCTCTTTCAAATTTTTCATCGTCAGCGATCATGACTCTGATCATTCATGCCACCTCACTCCTGAACTCTGTAGAAATATATAGTTATCTTCGTTCCCGTTTCACCGGTAGAGATATTCATCACATCGTCTCTTCTGTATAACAGCTGCAAACGCTCATAAACATTAAGGAGCCCTATTCTCTTTCCGACCTTATGCTCCTTAAGTTGTTCCAATGTTTCCTTACTGAGTCCGCACCCGTTATCCGACACCTCCACCTCGATAAGCTCCGACTTCTCGGTGATAGAAATGGACACTCTGCCGTCTTCAGTGACATTTTCAAGCCCATGCCTGATGGCATTCTCAACCAAAGGCTGGATGATGAGAGGCGGAACCAGATAATCATTATCCATATAGGATTTTTTTACATCCAGATCGATCTTTATCCTGTCTTTGCAGTGTACCCTCTGAATATACAGGTAGGATTCCAAAAGCTCTATTTCTTCATCAAGTGGAATAGTCAGGGTACAGGTTTCAATGCTGCTCCTCAGAATCTTTGAAATGGCTTTTATAAGCATTACCGCCGTCCTGTTTTCTTCCAGCTGTATGCTCCTGATGACAAGGCTCAGTGTGTTAAACAGAAAATGAGGGTTTATCTGAAGCTGCAGCTCCTTCATCTTGGACTCTGCAAGACGCCTTTTCTGTTTTTCATTTTCCAGCATCTGGGCGGAAAGTTTGTCCCGGATTTCAAAATTATGATTGATTTCCACTATCATGTCCCGGATCTTATGCTTCATATCATTGAAGGTTTTCACCACCACATGAAGCTCTTCATATTTATCATCCGGAATATCCTCACCCTCAAAATTGCGTTTACCGATTTCATAAGCCCCATCCCTGAGATTTTTCACTGAGCCAAGTATTCTGTCAAAGAGATAATTGTACAGAAACAGAATGCTTATATCTCCAAGAAGCAAGATTAGATTTATGATGATCATACAGATTCGATGGGTCTTGACAGTACGTTCATAAGAGGCAGTCACATAATCAAGATAAGAGGTTGTAAGAAGATTCAGGTTGCTCTCTATAAGAAGATCCAGTTCCTCAATGTAGTCGATTCCATGATCACTTTTTTCTCCAACAGGAGCGATGTAATCATCTATAACTTCTTCCCTGTGATCCATCATCTGGGAAACTATTCTGAACATCATGCGTATCTGCCTGTCTCCCGGAATCTCATAGCCTATATTTGTAAGGGCATCTTCTGCTTTTCCGATACTTTCCCGGTATTCCTTTAGTGTCTCTTCTTCTCTTTCCTTGTTATAAAGATGAAATACTTTTCTTGAATCATTAAAAGCGGTCTCTATCTCATTGATTCTTCTGTATCTGTCCATGTAATTCGAATATCTCTGCATAAACTGCATCGAAAGAAACAGATTGATACAGATGATGAGAACCAATCCCAGACAGAATATAAAATGATTTTCTTTGATTTCCTTTTGAAGACTTTTCATATCTGCTTTGTATCCCGCATATCCTGAATGAGCTTTTCATAACTACTTTGCATCACGTATGTCCTGAATGAGCTTTTCATTTCCCTCACCATACTTCTTATAGACAGGTTCTACGGCTTTTATCCACTGATCCATATCCTCAGGCTCCATGACCTGAACCTCCGATAAACTGCCGTAGGCATCATCCTCCGCCTTCTGGATCTCGGTCCGATTGTAATCCTCCGTCATGGCGGCAGCCTTACTGATGATCTCCCTGTTCTCCGGTGACAGATGCTCCCAGGTGATCTCGCTCATGACCACCACGCTGGGGGAATACATATGCCCCGTCTTTATGTAGTATGGTGCCACCTTATAAAACTTATTTGAATAGTAGCTGGATACGGGATTCTCGGCTCCGTCAATCTCCTCCTTCTGAAGAGTATTGTAAAGTTCCGCATAGGTGGTCACCACCGGAGTGGCACCGAAGGCGCTTATGGTATCTGTAAGGATATCTGATACCATGGTACGGATAGTCTTGCCCTTCATATCGGACATGCGGCGTATAGGGGTTTCCGCCATCATAAGATTTCTCACACCCTCATCCAGAAAAAAGAGTCCCACCATCTGAGATCCGCTTTCCTCTATATCATCAAGTATTCTCTCTCCTATGGGACCGCCGCAGACCTTCCAAAAATGCTCTCTGTCCCTGAAAAGATATGGTAAGGATAAAATCTCCACCTTCATATCCCCTATCTTGCTGAGGGAACTGCCATTTGCACGGTAGAAATCCAAAGCACCCATCTGGAGCTGCTGATAGCTCTGAAGCTCATCTCCCAGAATTCCGGAAGTGTAAATGTCTATCTCAATGCTTCCGTTGCTGAGCTCCTTCACTTTGTCAGCAAAGTAATGTGCGCTTTCTACAGTTATATTTCCCTCAGGATTCACATCTCCGTATCGCAGCACCAGCTTTCCTTCATCCACAGCCTTGGAACTGTCAGACTCCAGTATCAGCACCACTATCGTCAATAGGCTGGTAAGGATAACCATTGCTGCCGCGATATAAAGTTTATGATCTTTTTTATTCATCTTTATACACCACAAATGGTCCGCCCTGCTAAACCGCAGAGGCAGACCATACTACCATTTAAATATCATGATGTGGGAGGAGCGTGGGAGCACGAAGTGCAAAACGCTCGGGATATCGGTTTTGGCCCCAGCATCATCTGACTCAATTCATCAATGCTGTATTTAAGCATTAACATAATTTCCGCATCAACCTGCTACACCATATACAAGGTTAGGCAGGAACAGCACAGCCTGTGGAAATAATATCATGAAAAGTATGACCAGAACAACCGCCGCATAAAACGGCCATCCATCCCTGAAGGTATCCCCGATGGAGCATTCCATGATATCCGATGTCGCATACAGGGCAACTCCAACCGGTGGTGTCATAACGCCAAATGTTACAGTTGTCATCATGATCATTCCGAAAACAACCTCGTCTACACCTACGCTTCTCATGACAGGCAGCAGAATGGGGGTCAGGATCAGTGCAATGACCGTTGTCTCCATGAACATTCCGCATAAACACAGGAAAAGTATGACAAGAAGGAGCAGCAGAACTGGATTTGAAGTAACACTTATCAAGGCATTGGCAATGGTAACCGTGATGTTATCGTACACTACTCCGTAGCCAAAAACTCCGGAGAAGGCAAGTATGATGGTTATGACCGTGATATCCTTGACGGATGACCTGAGTGTCTGCAGCATGCTCTTCCATGTAAGCTCATGATAGATCACAGTTCCCACAAAAAGCGCATAGGCACAGGCAAATGCACCGGATTCCGTCGGACTCATGATGCCGAAACGAATCAGAACTATGAGAAGTACCGGGAAAAGCATTGCCCAGATACTCTCAAGAAAAGTTTTGAAGATGACTCCAAGTGGCGCCGGTTTTTCATGCTCCGGCTTGTAACCGTATTTTTTTGCGCTCCATGTGACTGCAAGCATCAGGAGCACACACATGAGAAGTCCCGGAACCCATCCTGCCATGAACAGTCGTCCTATGGAGACCTCTCCTACAGTCCCGTATATGATGAGTCCCATTGAAGGCGGAATCGTCGCAACTATAAGTCCTGATATACCGTTTATGGCTGCCGCCCAGCCCCTGCGATATCCAAGTCTTGTCATTTCAGGTCCGAGAATACGGCATTCCATGGATGCATCCGCAACGGCTGACCCGGAAACACCTCCCATGAGTGTGGACATGAGACATGAAACCTGACCTATATTTCCATACATATGTCCCGTGCAAGCATTACAGAACTTTAAAAGCCGCTTTGTGATACCGCAGCTGTTCATAAGATTTCCTGCAAGAATAAAAAGCGGAATCGCAAGCATGGTGAAGCTCTGTGATGTGGAGATGGACTTCTGCACAAGAACCGTCATGGGAAGATCTCTGATCATGAAGAAGGTGAATCCCGAAATTCCGATGGAAAACGCAACCGGCATACCTGCCAGAAGCAATACCAAAAATACACCTATCGCAATAAACATTATCCCGCCATCCTCACTTTCTCAGATTTTCCTTTATCTCCGGTCATCTCCTTTATATTGGCCAAAAGATTTATAGCTGTAGAGATGATCATCAAAACCGATCCTACAGGAACCGCCATGGTTACCCAGCTGTAGCTGATGCCGAGTGCGGTGATCTGCCTGCTCCAGCCTTCAATGCACATTTTGTAGCCATTTAAAGCCAGTACCATAAGAAATGCTATGATCATCAGCTTATACAGAATTCCAAGGACATTCTGAACAGCCTTGGGCAGTTTTTTGATCAGAAGATCGACTCCGATGAGGCCGGTTCCCCGCACAGCTATATCACCACCGATAAAAATGAGCCATGCAAAGGCTACAAGGGCCACATCCTGTGCCCAGTTCAGCGGACGCCCGAAGGTTCTGAACAGAGCTGACGCAAAGACAAGTATGGTAAGCCCGGCCAGTAATACTAAGGCAAGATTCTCTTCAAAAAGGCAGAATCCTTTATACAGTTTCTTCATAACAGATACTCCTCACACAGTAAATTTATAGGTTTCCGAAGGCATTTTCTTTGGTCGCCTTCGTAGATCCGGCTGAACCGGACAGTGTTCCGGCGTGTCATTAATTCCCAAATCCTGTTCCTGCACAATGATTTGGGAATTTAGACACTTGCATCATCAGATTATCTGTTATTACTGGATTCCGGCTTCCTTATAGATTGACTCTCTGAGTTCTGTCCAGCCAAGCTCCTCATAAGCCTTCTTTGCAGCTTCCTTAAATGCATCCTTATCTACTTCTGTTACAGTCATACCATTCTCTGTAAGGGTCTTTTCAAGATCAGCCTGAGCTGCGATTACCTCCTGTGCGTTCTGATATGCGCAGGACTGGAAATCCTTCTCTACGATTTCCTGATATTCCTGAGGAAGCTCATCGAACCACTTCTGTCCGCATACTACGAAATTGAAAAGATTGATATGTTCTGTCTTGGAGATGTTTTCGCAAACTTCATAAAGCTTTGAAGAAACGGCTGAAGTATACTGAACTTCACATCCGTCGATAGACTTGGTCTGGATTCCGTTGTAAACCTCTGACCAGGCGATATTATACGGTGTTGCGCCCAGTGCCTCGATTGACTTTGAGTATGGAGCGGCTCCCGGTGTACGGATAACTACACCGCTGAGGTCAGCCGGTGTCTTGAATTCCTTATGTCCCATAAATGAACGGGCACCATCATAGTAGTTATAGCAGAGCGGGTGAAGTCCCTGAGTATGAAGCTCACTGTCCCATCCCTTAAAGGTATCTGTTTCCATGACCTTCATTCCATCTTCATAATTGTCTACAAAGTAAGCCATATTGAGGATTCCGATATCATTTACATAGCTTGAAAGACGTCCTGCATCTGTAAGAACTGCGATTCCCATTCCCTGAAGGGCCTGGTCGATCATATCTTCTTCCGCGCCAAGCTGACTTGAAGGATAGATAGTTACGAGAACATGTCCGTCTGTATCTTCCTTTATCTTATCTGCTGCTGCCTGCATTCCTCCATATATCATAGACGTGTCTGTCTGGGTGGTGGAAAGCTTAAGCTCATATACCTTTCCGTCATCTGCCGGCGCCTGTTCCTTTGCCGCTGCTTCTGTTTCTGCAGTTTTTGCAGACTCTGCCTT
The DNA here is from genome assembly GCA_002371295.1 of Oribacterium sp. UBA3737. The sequence continues at coordinate 14,558 of DFGZ01000138.1, forward strand.
TGGTGCGTCGGCACTCTTGCTTCCACATGCTGTAAGTGCAGCGATCATAGCTGCAGCAAATGTCATGGCAACCAGATTTCTCTTCATAATTTCTTCCTCCTGAAATACTGTAGTTACTATTTGGAAAGCCCTTAAGCTTCCCTGTTTTCTGTTAAAAATTATAAAAAACGGAGGAAATTTAAAACAGGGAATATATTTATCTTGCAGGGAAATTTTGGCTCTGAAATTATTTTTTATTACTGCAGAAGAAATAATTTCCATACATGTATACAGAGGCTCTATCCCACCTGCCTGCCTTATAAATAAAAAGTGGCAGAGCACTAAACGCCCTGCCGCATTAAACACATAAAATGTATTATTTCTTGTTTTGAGTGAGATATAGCCTTGCCGGGTCACACAGAACCAAGTAAGCTACTTTCACTCGGACCATACTCACACAACCGGCACCTCAACAGCCCCGAAGCTGCCTAGGAAACGGACACCTTCCTGCCCGGAGACTTCTTCGATTTCTTCTTTCGTAACACCACCCGGCTTTTCGGTCTCTATGATGTAGTTGTATCGTCCAAGCTTACTGCCCTCAGGTCTGTCATGGATGGTCACCATTTCAAGCCCTGCATCATGTATGGTCAGTATGATGTCATCGATCCTGTTTGCCTCGCAATCCGCCACAAACAGTGCACGATCATTCCCTTCACTTTCCAGCGGAGCCTTCGAAAGAACATAGAAACGGGTCTTATTTGCATCAGTGATCTGAACATTTTCAGCCAGCACGGTCAAACCATAAAGCTCTGCAGCTCCGGGAGAAGCGATTGCCGCGATGGTCTTGTCTCCCTGCTCTGCAACATAACTTGCTGCCGCTGCGGTGCTTGCCATCTCAGAAACCTCCGCATCCGGCATATGCTCTGCTCGCCACTTCTCAGTCTGCTTTATGCCCTGGGCATGTGAGCATACAGTTTTAATGTCTTCGACCGTAGCTCCTTCAACACCCATGAGAGTCTGGTTTATGGGCAGGACCACTTCGCCCACCACATATACATTTTCTTCCGCTATCAATGCATCAACATATCCTGTAACGGCTCCACCCAGAGTATTTTCCTGCGGAATGACCGCATACTCCGACCCGCCTGTCATCACATCCGAAATAGCCTCCGAAACCGTATCCTTCGGTAAAAATGTTCCTTTTTCTCCAAAGAAGAACCGGGTCGCCTCCTCTGTATAAGTCCCTGCAGGTCCCAGGAAGCTGACCTTCGCCTCTGTAAAAGCATCACTATCGATAGTGTTTTCTGCCCCGGACACTGTTTCTCCAGTGTTATCTGTAACCCTCTCTTTATCATCTCTGCCTGATTCAGCGTCAGCCTTTACCTCTGCCTTATTTTCAGCCCTTGTAGCCCTTGTTTCCTTCTCCTGCGCAGTGGTCTCTATAGCCGGAACCGCATCATAACCGCAGCCGCTCACAGTCCACATCAGCAAATTCACAGCCATAAAAAAAGCAACCGTTCTCTTCATAAACTCTTTCCTTTCCCATAATATGATGTAAGGGTCAAAAGTACCAAATCACGTGCTTGCACGTTGATTTGAGACTTTATGACACGCCCGATTACCCGCAGTATTCCCAGCTGTCACTGTATTCATCGTAACAGTACATGGAATCCGTGTCCTCATCATAATAGTACATGCTGTCTGTTTCATCATCATAAAGATAGAGATAGCCGTCATCGTAGCAGTACCATATCTCTTCCTCATAGTCATATATCCAGTCATCAAAGCAGTCGTCGGTATCCGCATAATAGTTCGGATCGCAGCCTGAGTCATAGTCGCAGTATAGTCCGTTGTCATAATAAGAGCTATAGCCTGAATTATACCCTGAACTGTAATCTCCATCGTAGCAGGAGCTGTAATCGTAGCCATACTGGCAGGAACCGCCGTTACTGATGTTGCAGCCGTACTCACTCTCATAGTTCCCCCAGCCGCCCCAGCTGTTCTCAAAGACATTATAATCGTAATAATCACTGTAGCCGGAGCTCTTCACAAATCCCTTAAGCCAGTCT
>DFGZ01000205.1:0-10897 GCA_002371295.1 Oribacterium sp. UBA3737
ATGACCACTTCGATACCTCTGCAGGCTATTAAATTCCTATGCAGAACTTATTTCTTTAAGTCCTGTGTCGTTTTTGGCGACTTGCTTACTATATACTATCCTTTTATTATCGTCAAGAGGTTTTTATAAAAAAGATATTTTAGTAAAGCTCTACGTTATTCTTCTTGCACTCTGCTATTGCTGCGCAGAAAGCATTAAAAAAAGCTGCTAATGCATGCATGTCCGTATTTCCTTTCATTTGTAATGTGCTTGTACAGTTATGACATTTTTTTCATAAAAGTCAAGCTATAGGAAGCGTCCGGGACTGTCAGAACAGAAGGACGCACCCTCTTCCGGCTTTAAAAATATTCAATTTTCTCCTGACACAGAGACTCCTTACCCGTCAATCTTAAAGAAGTTAATATATGTGCGAGATACAGCAATTTAAAGATGCTCAGTAAACAGAAAGAATGAAAGAACAAATTTTGGACTATTTGACGATTTTTGATTTTAGCGTTTATTTTCTGAAGGAATCTAAACAAAAAAGTACATGCTCCAAATCGGAACATGCACTCCTGCTTATTTTTGAAAATAAATTTTCATGATATAAAAGGTTTACTTTGAAAGATATGTTTCTGCAATTTTTATATCTTCAGCTGTGGTTATCTTGATGTTTTCATAAGTACCGGCGACAACCTTTACCCTGGCACCTGTAAAGGTCTCTACTACCATGGCATCATCTGTGACCGGAATCATAAGATGACCGTCTTTCTCTGTCTGTATGAGTTTTGAATATGCACTGTATATAAGTGAAAAGTCAAAGCTCTGTGGTGTTTCCATTAGCCACACGGAGCTTCTTTCAGGTGTGGATTTAACAAAATGTTCTTCATCGAGTATCTTGATGGTATCCTTTACCGGCATACCGATTACTGCTGCGTGATATTTTGCCGCATAATGTAATGCGTCGTCGATTATCGCATGAGTCAGCATGGGCCTCGCGCAGTCATGTATCATTACGATGGGATCCGACTCGCCTGATAAAGGGGTATCGGGAAGCTGTTCTGTTTTTCTGATCTCATTTAATCCGTTAAAGACAGAATTGTAACGTTCTTTTCCGCCCGGAATAATAGCAGATAATTTCTGTAAAGGATATGTTCCGGCAGAATCGCAGGTGCTGTAGATGTCGGAAGACTCCTTTTTTCTGAATTCTGTCAATGTTTCCATATAGGGGATATCCTCTTCTGCGGTAGTGATGATGATACCGTCAACTGCAGGATGGGTGTCAAACTGCTCTGCACTCCATGTGTAAAGAGGTTTTCCCTGAATTTCCATAAATTGTTTCTTCTGCTTGCTGTGCATGCGTCTTCCGCTGCCGGCAGCCAGAACGATTGCATATACTTTTCTTCCTTCGTACATAAAATACCTCCGGATAATGACATTTTTTTAATTATACTACAAACAGATAAAAAATTAAGACCATGATAAAAGTATCGGTTTAATGAAAAAAACGGCATCTGAAATTTCAGATACCGTTCTGTGAGGATGGCTTTTATAGAACTTATAACAAAATGATGGTGAATTATCTCTCCCCCAGCTTTAAATTCGGACATGCGTTCAGGTCGAGATGATCTCTGTGACCTTTGAGGTACTCGTAGTATCCGGCGCAGCCGATCATGGCAGCATTGTCGGTACATAGAACAGGACTGGGACGATAGAACTTGATTCCGTTTTCCGCACATTCCTTCTCAAGTCTTGATCTGATATGGGAGTTGGATGCTACTCCTCCTGCAATCGCAAGCTTGCTGATCCCACGCTCCTTACAGAGTCCGATAGCTCTCGAAACGAGTGAATCGGTCACCGCCTCCTGGAATGATGCACAGAGATCCGGGATATTGATTTCCGCCCCTGTCATCTTCGCTTTATTGATATAATTAAGTACCGCAGATTTGATTCCGGAGAAAGAGAAGTCGTATGGATTTCCGGCCACCACACCTCTCGGGAATTCGATGGCATGAGGGTTGCCGGTTCTGGCAGCATTGTCCACCTTGGGACCACCCGGATATCCGAGGCCCACTGCTCTTGCCACCTTGTCAAATGCCTCTCCCGCAGCATCATCACGGGAACGGCCCACTATCTCATATTTTCCGTAGTCTTCTACCACCACAAGGTGAGTATGTCCGCCGGATACGATAAGGCATGCAAAAGGCGGCTCCAGGTCTTTATTCTCGATATAATTGGCACTGATATGCCCTTCGATATGATGTACTCCGATGAGGGGCTTGTTGAGAGCAAAGCTCAGAGCCTTGGCCTCTGCCACTCCCACAAGGAGGGCACCCACGAGACCGGGACCGTAGGTAACTGCAATGGCGTCAATATCGTCAAAGGTGCAGTCGGCTTCCTTGAGGGCCAGAGATATTACATCGTCTATTTTTTCCAAATGCTTACGTGAAGCTATCTCGGGAACTACTCCGCCGTATTCTGTGTGAATGGCTATCTGTGATGAAATGATATTTGAACGCACCTCGCGGCCGTTTCGGATGACAGCGGCGGCGGTTTCATCACAGCTGGATTCTATTCCCAATATATTGATATCATTCATTTTTACCTCCATGGGTCATGAACAAATCGAGCTTGCTCGAATTTGTATATGACCCACCAATTAAGTTTGAAAGTTTTCTTTCAAACTTTACTTACCTCCATGAGTCACCGGTGCAGGAAGACCGATGACTCACAATTTAAGCCTGAAAGATTACTTTCAAACCTATGCCTTTTCCTCGTCGTCAAAGCTGAGATCCTTTGTCCATCCGTCCCGGGCAAATTTAACAGGATATATTTTCCATATATCATCCTTGTATATATCCGGACGCATCTCGCTGGGAGAATAATGTGTGAACCACATCTCTCTCGGCTTTGCAGCGGCACCGATCTCCGCAGCCTCGTACATCATCATATGTCTGTTCTTTTTGGCATTATCAAGCTTATCTCTTTCACCGTACATGCCTTCGCAGATGAAAAGATCCACATCCCTTGCCATCTCTGTGATGACCGGTGTCGGACGTGTGTCTGTACAGTAGGTCACACTGAGACCTCTTCTGGCCTCACCCATGACCATATCAGGTGTGTATACAACTCCGTCATCGAGAGAGACGGTCTCTCCATGCTGAAGACGGTTCCAGTATCGGATAGGAATGTTCTGTTCCTGAGCTCTTGCGGCATCGAATTTACCCAGTCTTTTAATGCTTACACGATAGCCGTAACAGGTAACCTTGTGGTTCACCTTAAAGGCATCGATGACAAAGGGGCCAAATTCCAGCTTTTGAACAGGTTCTTCCAGTTCGTGATATATCACTTCAAAAGGAAGCTCCGGGGCAACGATTCTAAGACCATCTGCGACTCTTCTGAGTCCTTTGGGTCCGACAATATGTACAGGTTCGGTGCGTTCTGCATTACCCATTGACAGAAGCATTCCGGGAAGTCCGGAGATATGGTCTGCGTGAAAATGAGTAAAGCAGATAACGTCTATAGGTTTTGGCGACCAGCCCTTTTCCTTCATGGCTATCTGAGTACCTTCTCCGCAGTCTATGAGCATATTGCTGCCGCTGGAGCGAAGCATAAGGCTGGTGAGCCATCGGTTGGGAAGCGGCATCATTCCGCCGGTTCCGAGTAAACAAATATCAAGCATATATTTATCCTTTTATAATTAAAGACTTTAGTGTCGTAAAATCGTCTGTTATTAATGCCGGAGGATTTTCAGAATGGGATTATCCCATATTCCCGGCATATAAATTCACATTATATTCAGAACCATGATAACAGCATCATCCACAGGATCCCTGTAGTAGCCCTTTCTCACGTAAGAATCCTGAAATCCCATTTTTTTGTAGAGTCCTATGGCTGCTTCATTTTTTGAACGGACTTCAAGATATATGTTTTCAGCCCCTTTTTCTCCGGCGACAGAAATCATGTGCTCAAGGAGACACCGGCCTATACCCAGCTTTCGCATATCCTCCGACACGCAAATGTCTTCAACCTCGGCTTCAGGTGCAAGGACACGGAGAACGCTGTAACCCGCTACCGGAAAAATGCCATTCTGACATCTGTCAACAGATGATATGCCGGCTGATTGAGCCGGAGCTATATGGGAATCCGGGCAGGATCCGGGATCCGATGCATCGGCAGCTTTCGATGATACAAAAGAGGTATCATTCGTTTCAGATGATTTTTTATATACAACAAATGGATAGTCGTATGACGAAGTAATGGCAGATTCGAAGTCCTTTGCGCTCCAGGCCATCTTTCCGAAGGCTTCTCGCTCAAGCATAAGTACGTCGGGAATGTCATAATCGGACATGCTTTCTATTTCATAATCATTGGTCATAATCGAATCCTTTTTCAGAGATTTTGTGGTAGCGGTATAAATCAGAGTTTAAGGGAAACACTGATTTAAGCGTTTCCCTGGCCGGATTTTCGCTGCATAGCAGCAATTTCCTTTGAAAATCCGTGTCCCGAAGTTTATTTTCGGATTAGGCCGGAATTTCAAAGATTTTCTGGAAGAGACTCGTCCTCGTATCCTGCGTCGGTTCCGATCTTATAGTTCCTTGCAGCAAGGACATCTATGGTCTTTGCTTTTTTCAGCTTGTCAGGATCGTCATGAGTGATATCGAACTCTCTGAGCCCGGCCTCTTCACGCTCCCTCTCTGCCTGTGGTTTTCTGATGTAGCTCAGGCGGAAATCCTGTCCGCTGACGGACTCTCCCTTTTCGAGCTTTTCGGCACCGATAAGGGCAATTGAAGAAGCTCTCTGTAAAAGATTCTGGGGTCCCGCAAAGCAGTAAGGAACAGTAAGCTGTTCAGAGAGAAGCTCCTTATATACAGGCACAGCATCTCCTAAAAACAGATGTCTTCCTCCGGTACTGTTGATATGTTCAATAAGCTCACTGACGCCTATGGCCTCTTCTTCACCCACGAGTTCGCCGTTAAGAAATGCAGCCGTGTAGACCTGATTTCTGCGGGCATCCATAATAGGGTGAATATAAAGACAGTTTTCAGGGGAGTAAATATGAGCATTACTGTTTCCTGATGCAGCTATGGAAGTATCTGTATCTGAGGATTCAAGGCGGCTGTCCGGTGATTCAGCAAATCGGCTTGAAGTGTTATTCGAACCGGTGGATATGCCGACAGAAATATCGCACATACCGGAAAGGTCGGAGACATTGCGATAAAGTCCCAGAAGAGTGCTCACTTCGATAAGCGGGATTCCGTATCCCAGAGCAAGACCCTTGGCAGTGGAGGCGCCGATACGAAGACCCGTAAAGGAGCCGGGACCTGCACTTACTGCAATTCCGTCAAGGTCTTTTGCTTCAACTCCGGTACGCGAAAAAATCTCAGCCACCATCGGAAGCAGTGTCTGAGAATGTGTAAGCCCTATATTTGCAGAATATTCAGAAAGAACGATACCGTCTCTGAGAAGTGCACAGGAGGCGGTATGTCCTGAGGAATCAATACCTAAAATAAGCATAATTGTAAATCCATTTCATCATTTAATTATCGTGACATACCGTTAAAGTGATGCCGTACAACTATCCGGTGTGAGTTAAGGCATCGGAAACCCGGTATGATCAATACTCGATTCTTCTGTAGTCAAATCCCTTATCAAGATCCTTTTTTATACGGATCCAGTGAGCCTCTTCAGGAATGATATCGAGAATGAGCTCGGGCCATTCTATGATAGTGACTCCATTACCATAGAAATAATCTTCATAACCGATCTCTTCCATCTCGGAAGGATCGCCGATCCTGTAAACATCAAAATGATACAGGGGAAGGCGGCCCGCATATTCCTTTACTATGGTAAAGGTCGGGGAATTGACATAATCATCTATATTTAATCCGGCGGCAAAACCCTGGGTGAAGACAGTTTTGCCTACTCCGAGATCTCCGTCAAGACAGATGATATCTCCCGGCTTTGCTGCTTCACCAAGTTTTTTCCCGAATGCGAATGTTTCTTCCGCGGAATTACTCTCAAAAAACATCAGTTTTCTTCTTTCTCAGTTCGAATGTAGTGGATGATGCGGCGTCCTGTTTTCTCCTCGAAACCCTTTAAGTTCTCAAGAAAATCGCTTTCGAACATCACATCTGTGAGGAAAGCAAACTCATCGGTTCTGCCACTAAGAACTATAGATTCCGGTTCTGAATCCTCAAGGAAGAACTCCTTAAGGTCATCCTTAATTTCTTCAAAGGTTCCCTCAACACGAAGCAGGTAACTGAAGGCATTGGAACCCATAGGTTCGATTTCCAGCATCTTTTCCGACCAGCCGATACCCTGGAACTCATTCTGGTGACGGACTGCGGCGATGATGTCGGATACAACAGCACTGGCTGTAGGCAGCTTTCCTGCGCCCATTCCGTAAAGCATGGTGGTTCCGAGGCAGTTTCCTACGATCTTGATTCCGTTGAAAACACCGTCAACACTGAAAAGAGGGTCGCTCTTGGGAATCACCATAGGTACAACATAGGCAAAATACTTGTCCTCTACCTGCTGAACAGAACCAAGCAGCTTGATAGTCATACCGAGCTCACGGGCATAATCGAAATCAAGTTTGGAAATGTTTCGGATCCCTTCGGTGTATATATCTTCGTGACGGCAGCGGTTTCCTGACGCCATGCTGAGAAGTATCGCTGTTTTTCTTGAAGTGTCAAAGCCGTCAATGTCTGAGGACGGGTCACGTTCTGCATAGCCGAGACGCTGTGCTTCCGCAAGAACTTCGTCGAAATCTGCGCCCTTCTCTCTCATATTTGTAAGAATGAAGTTGGTTGTTCCGTTCATGATACCGGTTATCTCTGTCAGATTTTCTCCGGCATAATTGTGATATATGGTGCGGATTACAGGAATGCCGCCGCCAACGGAAGCTTCGAAATAAAAATTGCAATGATGTTCTTTGGCGATACCGATGAGTTTTGAGCCGAAGGCATCTACCAGCGCCTTGTTGGAAGTAACAACGTGCTTGCCCTTTTCAAGGCAGGCCTTGACAAACTCATACGCAGGATGAATACCGCCCATGGTCTCAACGACCAGCTTTATCTCATCATCGTTTTCGATGATGGAGAAATCATTGATGAGCTTGTCTCCGTCCTCAGGTATGGTGTCTCTGATGTCCAGAACATACTTGAGAGTTACTGGCTCACCAACCTTTTTACTGAGCTGATCCTGATTCACCCTGAGAACCTCGGCAACACCTGAACCTATAGTGCCATATCCCATAATTGCGACTTTCATAACTTACTTCCTTTCCTGTTTTTTATCCGGGAGTGTTCTCCTGGGACAAAATCTTTACATATTGTATGTTTGGCCACTCTTCGATTTCCCGAATCATGGTATTGATGTCGGAAGTATCTTCACGAACTTCGATAGATACTGTTAATGTTACTATGGAGTTGATGGGAATAGACTGATGAATGGTGAGGATGTTGGCTCTGTACTCGGATATCTTGGAACAAATCTTGGAAAGATATCCCAGTTCGTCCCGCATCTGTATAACCAGTGTTACGGTCTTTCCCTTTGTGCTGTCATAAAACGGAAAAATATCCTCTTTATATTTGTAAAAGGAACTGCGGGAAATCCCCGCTCTCTCGGTTGCTTCTGCTATTGATATACCTTTTTCCGATTCGAGAAGGCTTTTTACTTCTACAACTTTTTTCAAAACTGTAGGTAATGCTTTTGTTCTTACAACAAAATAATCGGATTCGCTGTTCATCTTGAAGCCTCCATGTAAGTAATATAGCGGCAGCTTTTACTGTGCTGATAAATGTGCCGCGCAAAGATCCAATCAGTCTGTTACACATATAAACCTGAAAACATGGTATCAGGAAAAGACAGGATATCATGTGCAGGCGGTATGTCAGAAACAGCATTAATCAACAGCATGGGTATCAGTCATCACCCTGTACTCTTCTGTCAGGACAGCCGAGCTGCATCCACTTAAGATATGCTGTGATAAAACGATCGATATCACCGTCAAGCACAGCGTCTGTATTGGAAGACTGCTCACCTGAACGAAGATCTTTTACCATGCGGTATGGCTGAAGAACGTAGGAACGGATCTGTGAACCCCAGCCGTTGTCCTTGACCTCACCACGGATACCGGCGATCTTTTCATCCTGCTCTGCCTTTTCCTTGAGATAGAGTCTGGCCTTGAGCATCTGCATAGCCTTTGCACGGTTCTGAACCTGTGAACGCTCTTCCTGGCAGGCAACTACTATACCTGTGGGGATATGGATGAGACGAACAGCTGATGATGTCTTGTTGATGTGCTGTCCGCCGGCACCTGATGCACGGAATACTTCCATCTTGATGTCTTCAGGACGAACCTCGATGTCGATATCGGTCTCGATATCAGGCATGACATCACAGGAAACGAAGGATGTCTGTCTCTTGCCCTGGGCATTGAAAGGAGAAATACGCACAAGTCTGTGTATTCCTGCTTCTGAACGAAGATATCCGTAGGCATACTGTCCGTCGATTTCGATGGTTGCTGACTTGATTCCGGCCTCATCACCCTCAAGGTAATCGAGAATCTTATATGTAAATCCATGACGCTCTGCCCATCTTGTGAACATACGGTAAAGCATGCCGGCCCAGTCGTTGGACTCTGTTCCGCCGGCACCTGCATTAAGACGGAGAATGGCGTTCATGCTGTCATATTCACCTGAAAGCAGAAGTCTTGTAGACATGGCATCAAGCTTCTCGCTAAATTCGTCAAGCATTTCCTTTGCTTCAGCGACACTCTCCATGTCATCTTCTTCCTCTGCCATCTCGATAAGGGCACCGATGTCCTCATAAGCCTGTGTGAGCTCTTCATAGGCCTTTACATCATCCTTCAGACGGCGTGCTTCTGTTGAGTATCTGTTGGCAGATTCAGGATCGGTCCAGAAATCCGGCTCTTCCATCATACGGTCAAGCTCAACGATTCTTTTCTTCTTATTTTCGAGATCAAGGGAAGCTCCGAGATCCTTCAGCGGCTGCTCCTTGCCGTTAAGTTCGAATTTGTATTGCTCTAACTCTAAAATCATAGTTATTCCTTTACTAAATGGTTAATGAGTATCGATTGTACTGTTTGTATCTGTGTTTAAATGCGTGATGCATCTTTTTTTCATGTATAGGATATTGAATTATATCAGAAAATCAATATCTGTACTTGCATTTTTTTGAGTATCAGACAATGAGTATCAAAAAATCAAAGCGGTGAACATGGAAAATCTTACGAAAAATGCCGCGAAATGAAGTTTCGCGGCACAGCCAGAGGGCGAATGTTTAAATCCGCCGCCTGACAAAATAGTTAATCTTTATCTTTTGAACCTTCGGAAGAAGCATCATCCTGACCGCTTACGGTCTTCAGATACTCATTTCGTCCGTGACACTGCTTGTACTTCTTTCCTGAGCCGCATGGGCATGGATCGTTAGGATATACCTTGCGGATCTCACGCTTCTTTGGTGCAGCCACAGCGCTGGTATCACGATTTGTGCCGGTAACCTGTGCAACCTGCTCACGCTCTACCTTCTGCTCTACCTTGATGTGGTAGAGGATACGAATGGTATCTTCCTTAATCGCTGTTGTCATCTCTTCGAACATAGCGAAGCCCTGAATCTTGTACTCAACGAGAGGGTCCTTCTGACCGTAGGCCTGAAGTCCGATACCGTCACGCATGAGATCCATATCGTCGATGTGGTTCATCCACTTCTGGTCGATGACACGGAGAAGGATAACCCGCTCGATCTCACGCATCTGCTCAGGATTTGCAAAATCGGATTCCTTCTGCTCGTAAAGCTTGATGGCCTCTTCCTTCAGGAGCTGCTTGAACTCATTCTTGGTCATAGAGTTGTACTGCTCTTCTGTAAGCTTGAGCTTTGGAAGAGGAATGATGGTCATGAGTGTATCATTGAGACCGCTGAGATCCCAATCCTTTGCGGTAGAATCCTCTGCAACATTGGCATCAACATAGTTCTCGATGATGTCCTGGATGAAATTGATGATAAGAGGACGAAGGTTGTCTCCGTTCAAGACCTTGGCACGCTCTTCATAAATCACATCTCTCTGCTCGTTGTTTACCTCGTCATACTTAAGGAGGTTCTCACGGATTCCGTAGTTGTTAAGCTCGATCTTTGACTGAGCCTTCTCGATGGCACTGGAAAGCATCTTGTGATGGATCTGCTCACCCTCAGGTACGCCCAATGCTTCGAACATACTCATGAGACGGTCTGAACCAAAGAGTCTCATAAGGTCATCTTCAAGTGAAATGAAGAACTGAGACTGTCCCGGATCACCCTGTCTTCCGGCACGTCCGCGGAGCTGGTTGTCGATACGTCTTGACTCATGACGCTCTGTACCGATGATGTGAAGTCCGCCTGCTGCAAGAGCTTCAGGATCGAGCTTGATATCGGTACCACGGCCGGCCATGTTTGTGGCGATGGTAACCGCACCATGCTGTCCCGCATCGGCTACGATAGCCGCTTCCATCTCATGGAACTTCGCGTTCAGAACATTGTGCTTGATGCCGCGGCGCTTAAGCATGCCGCTGAGAAGCTCTGATGTATCAATGTTGATGGTACCGATGAGTACAGGGGCACCTGTCTCATGTACACGAACAGCCTCATCTACAACAGCCTGGAACTTTTCCTTCTTTGACTTGTATACGGCATCATCAAGGTCGATACGCTGAACAGGACGGTTTGTAGGAATACAGATGACATCCATGGAGTAGATGTTACGGAACTCCTTCTCCTCTGTCTGAGCAGTACCTGTCATTCCGGCCTTCTTGTCGAACTTGTTGAAGAAGTTCTGGAAAGTGATGGTAGCAAGTGTCTTGGATTCACGCTTTACCTTTACATGCTCCTTGGCTTCGATTGCCTGGTGGAGACCGTC
>DFGZ01000205.1:11053-11592 GCA_002371295.1 Oribacterium sp. UBA3737
TTGTTTGCACGAAGAGCAAGGATCACACAGTGCTGGATCTCAAGATTCTCAGGATCTGCAAGGTTCTTTATATGGAAGAACTGCTCAACCTTATGAACACCTTCCTGTGTAAGGTTGACTGTCTTTTCCTTTTCGTTAACTATGAAGTCACCTGTTTCCTCGATCTCTTCGCCGAGAAGTGCATCGAGCTTGTTGAATTCAGCTGACTCTTCACCTCTCTGAAGCTGCTTTGCCAGTACGTCACATACCTCATAGAGCTTTGTTGACTTTCCGGACTGGCCTGAAATGATAAGAGGTGTACGTGCCTCATCGATAAGAACTGAGTCTACCTCATCGATGATACAATAGTGAAGGCCACGAAGAACCTGCTGGTTCTTGTATACGGCCATATTGTCACGAAGGTAATCGAAACCGAGTTCGTTGTTTGTTACGTATGTGATATCACAGTTATATGCCTTCTGACGTTCCTCTGTTGTCATAGAGTTAAGAACAACACCGACCTTGAGGCCGAGGAACTCATGGATACGTCCCATCCACTC
>DFGZ01000052.1:0-775 GCA_002371295.1 Oribacterium sp. UBA3737
AAATTCGCACATGATGTAGAATCATATGCTTAGTTAATTGTAAAGCCTTACCAAGATAACACAAATCATTTTCCTTTGCAAGCGCTTTTCAAAAATCTAAAATCTACATTTTTAATATGGTCGAAATTCAGACCATATGATAATACTGCCTTTTATGTTACAATCCCATCCAGTGCTTGCCAATGCGGTAGGCGGTTAGCCCTTTCAATTTAGAAGGGCATTTTGTAAGTCCCTTCAGAAAGGAGGGCGCCATGGTCAGTTATTCTGATTTATTCCAATTTGGGATTCTGATAGTTGCTATCATTGGTCTTGTATATAAGATTGCAAAAAAATAACCGCCCACAAGCCTAACAAACTTGAGCGGTTATTTTAACCAATCAACAAAGGGCTAACCGTCTATCGGTAAGCACTTTTTACATCTTTATAATAAATCAATATTCAGTATATTTCAATATACCTTTTCATCAAGGAATTATTTTCTGTACCATTTCACTGCGGTCTGTTTATCTTTATAGCGAGGCGTGAATTCGGATTTGCATTCGCATTGGGCGATGCTGCCGAATTGGAATTGCGCATCACAGGCTTGCCGTTCACGATAAACTGACATACCTCATCATTGTTGAAAGTCTTGTCGAAAAGACTGATAACCTCTTCAGCGGCACCGGCCTTCTCGTCATATGTTCTCTTGTGAATGATATCCACCGTCTTACGTTCAAGCTCTGAAAGAAGCAGGTCATCACGGCGTGTACCGGACTTAACGATATCGATAGCCGGG
>DFGZ01000052.1:832-3464 GCA_002371295.1 Oribacterium sp. UBA3737
ATATTCTCCTCTCCTGAAGCTCTCGGTTAAGCACCAGCTCCATGTTGCCGGTACCCTTGAACTCCTCGTAGATAACGTCATCCATACGTGAGCCTGTATCCACAAGTGCTGTGGCAAGGATAGTAAGGGATCCTCCCTCACGCATATTTCTCGCAGCACCGAAAAATCTCTTAGGCATATGAAGAGCCGCAGGATCCAGACCACCGGAAAGAGTTCTTCCCGAAGCGGGAACCACTAGATTGTAAGCTCTCGCAAGTCTTGTGATGGAGTCAAGAAGTATTGTAACATCCTCGCCCTGCTCAACGAGACGCTTTGCTCTCTCTATAGTCATTTCCGCAACTCTCTTATGATGCTCCGGAAGCTCATCGAAAGTTGAGTAAATAACTGTAACAAGTCCGCCCTCTACCTCTTCCTTCATATCGGTAACTTCCTCGGGACGCTCATCAATAAGAAGGATAAGCAGATGCATCTTAGGCTCATTCTTAACGATAGCCTTCGCCACCTGCTTAAGCAGTGTGGTCTTACCTGCCTTAGGCGGTGATACGATCATTCCTCTCTGTCCCTTACCGATAGGAGCAAGGAGGTCAAGAATACGTAATGATGTGGGAGCCTTCTCCCCATCAACCTCAAGCTTTATACGCTGATTCGGAAATACCGGTGTGAGCTGGTCAAAGCTCTTTCTCTGGGAAATAGCACTGAGCGGCTTACCGTTAACTGTCTCTATATAGGAAAGAGCACCGAAACGCTCATTCGGATTCTTGCTTCTGTAAAGTCCCTTGATGACATCACCGGTCTTAAGTCTGTATCTCTTAATGATGGCCGGATTTACATATACGTCACTCTCGCCCGGAAGGAAATTCTCGGATCTTGTGAAACCAAAACCATCCGGCATTACCTCAAGGATTCCGCCGCAGGGATTTCCTGTAGGAGTCTTCTGAGTCTCGTTATCAAGCTCATCGGTCTTTTCATTCTCGGCAGCCTTAGCGATAGCGGCATCTCGTGTTGCCATATCTTCTTCTGTACGATCGGCAGCATCCTTCTCGATAAACTCAGATTCCTTGTAAGGATTTTCCTGCTTTGGAACACTTCCCGCTTCTCTCACAGGCTCCGGTCTGTTAACATTATCCGTTCTCTGGGTATAATGCTCATTCCTTGCATCCCTGCCCTGACTTCTGACAGGCTTAACCCCGTGGATGCCCTTTCTGTTGACAACTATGGTCTTGTGATGGGCATTTGTCCTATTCTCCTGAACCTTTGCGTCAGCATCATCGGAAGCCTCTGCTGCCAATGATTTCGCCGGAGCTTCATCATTACTGCCCTCTGCCTGAACTGCGAAAATATCGGACTGATTCTCCGTCACGCTGTCACTGCCTGCAGAAACAGACTCAGAACTCTCAGCCTGAGCCTCTTCCTCATCACTCTTTTTAGACGCGGTCTTCCTGGTTGTGGTTCTCTTACGGACTGTCTTCTTCTCCTCTGCTGCAGTATCCTGAGCGCCCTCTGCCTCTTCCGCTTTTTTCACAGTACGTCTGGTCACGCGCTTTTTCGGCTTTTCTTCACCGGAATCGGCTGCAGCTTCCCCTGCTGCCGTAACTTCCTTATCAACAGCTTCCTGAGCTTCTGCCTTTGCTCTTGTCTTACGGACTGTTCGCGGCTTTTTCTCAGCAGCATCCCCGTTTTCTTCCTTAACAGCCTTAGTTCTGGTTCTTCTTGTAACCGGCTTGGACTCCGATGTCTTCTTCTCGTCTTTTTCGTCTGCCATGTATCCTCCTTGATCGCTTGGCGCAAGATTTATATCACTGATTGATGAGTCTTGAGCATATATAGATTAAAAAATAAATTCTGAAAATAAAATGACTGTACTTAGACATTCACACTTTTGATAAAAGTATCTTTCAACGAATAATTCCTGTCGATATATTGAATATCTATCATTTGTTGTAATTTTATAAGTTATTATGGGAAAAATTATCGATATAAAGATTAAATTTTCTGAAAATAGTAATCAGGTGTTGATTTAGTATAACAATAACTGTCTTGTAACGCAAGATTGATTTTGCTATACTAGACGCGACTTATTCACAGTTATCAATGTAAGAAAGGTTACTATGACAAGAACAAATACAGACAGACGCTCTTCCCGCTATGAGGCTCAGGGACGTCGTATAAAAGACGATTCTGCCAAGTCCGGAATCCTGAGATTTTTCCTCGGATTCCTTCTGCCGTATCTGGTTATAAACGGTCTCATCCTGTTTTTCGTTATACAGACACCGACCATAACCACAAATGAACCCGATACCAAGGACTATAAAAGTGCTGATGTTTCTTTCAAGGTTTCATCACTGATTCCGCTTAAATCAGTTACGGCTTCCATTGAGGGACAGGAAGTTCCTCTTGAGAAGGATGGCTCAACTTACAAGTGTACACTCACAAACAACGGCAATCTCACAGTAAAGGCCGTAGCCATTAACCAGATGACAAAATCAACCTATATACAGGTAAATCTCCTGGATGAGGCAAATCCCGTCATCGATGAGGATTCCATCGTACTTGGTGCCGGTTACCTCGAGTTCGATGTTTCCGATACTCAGTCAGGAGTTAACTGGGATTCCATCTACGGTATCGACAATCT
>DFGZ01000003.1 GCA_002371295.1 Oribacterium sp. UBA3737
CAGGATCTTTGTGTATCAAGAACTTCCTTCAAGTGGGGAATCCCTGTTGATTTCGATCCTAAGCATGTAGTTTATGTATGGCTTGATGCTCTTACAAACTATATCACAGGTCTTGGATATGACGTTGACGGCAACGATGATGCCATGTTCGCCAAGTACTGGCCATGTGATCTTCATCTTATAGGAAAGGATATAATCCGATTCCATACACTTTACTGGCCAATCTTCCTTATGAGCCTCGATCTTCCTCTTCCAAAACAGGTATTTGGTCATCCATGGCTCCTTACTGCAGCAGGTAAGTCACAGGAAGGCATCAAGATGTCAAAGTCCAGAGGAAATGTGATCTATGCTGATGATCTGGCCAGACTTTTCGGTGTGGATGCGGTACGTTTCTTCGTTATCCATGAGATGCCATTCGAGAATGACGGTGTTATTTCATGGGAGCTTATGGTAGAGCGTTACAATTCTATGCTCGCCAACATTCTCGGAAACCTTGTAAAGCGCACTATCTCCATGACAAATAAGTATTTCGAAGGAGTTGTAGAGGACAAGGGTGTCAGAGAGCCGGTAGATGAGGATCTCAAGAATGTTATACTCAATGCTGTTAAGATTGCTACAGAGAAGATGGATCAGCTCAGAGTAGCCGATGCTCTTACAGCAGTATTTGATATTTTCCGCAGATCCAACAAGTATATCGATGAGACAGAGCCATGGGTACTTTCAAAGGATCCTGAGAAGTCCGATCGTCTCAAGACAGTTATGTATAATCTCACTGAGGCCATCAATATAGGTGCATCAGTGCTTGAGAGCTTCATGCCTGAGACAGCTGAGTCTATTCTCAAGGAGATCAATGCCGAGAAGCGTGAGCTTTCCGATATGGATAAGTGGGGCCTTTACAAGTCCGGAACAAAGGTAACATCAGAGCCTGCTACACTCTTCGAGCGTAAGAAGGAAGAGGATGTTATGCAGGAGGTCGAGAAGATCGAGGCTGCACAGATTGCCGCTTTTGAAGCCGCACAGGCAAAGGAGAATGGCCCAGAGGCTGCTTCTGAGGAGTCTTCCCTTACAGCTGAAGGTGACGGAATGCCTGAAGATACAGATGAGAACGGCGACTGTCTCCCTGATACAAAGATCGGTGATTTTGAAAAGAAGCCTGAGATAACTTACGATGATTTTGCAAAGATTGAATTCCGTGTAGGAAAGATCCTTCATGCAGAAGAGGTGAAGAAGTCAAAGAAGCTTCTGAAGTTCAAGGTTCAGGTAGGTTCAGAGACACGTACTATCCTCAGTGGTATCAAGAAGGCTTACAATCCGGAAGATCTTGTAGGAAAGCGTGTAATGATCGTTGCAAACCTCGCTCCACGTGCCATAGCCGGAGAGGAATCACAGGGTATGATCATAGCTGCTGAGGATAATGATGGAAATATCGCTCTAATGACACCAATGAGCAAGATGCCATCAGGTTCTGTGATCTGTTAATGAACAGATAGTTGGATTATGACAACTTATCATAGTGTACTCAACAATAAGAAAAAGAATATAGGTATTTCCGGTGGGACACTGAAGTTCATAGCTGCTTTAATGATGACCGCATATTATTTTGCGGTCGTCATTATCCGAAACGGTAAACTGTACGGTTATGTGAACGAGTATTATCAGATGGCGATAGCTACTGAGGAAGGTGCAAGCTGGCTCAAACTATATGATTTTCTCATAACATTTCGTCATTTCAGTTTCCCCTTCTTTGCCTTTCTTTTGGTAGAAGGTTTTATAAACACCTCCAATTTCTGGAGATATTTCCTTAGAGTCTTTATTTTTGCGATTATTTCCGAGGTTCCCTTTGACCTTTGCATGTTCAATCGGACCTACAACTGGGAGCTTCAGAATCCGATGTTCACATTGGCACTTTCGCTTCTGGTGATGCATTTCATGTATAAGTGGCGCAAGAATATAGGTTTAAAATGGCTTTCGGTTATTATCGGAGCCGGAATTGCATATTACGGAAGACTTCAGTTTGGACTTGTAGGCGTTGTATCCATAGCGCTTATGTACAATTTCCACAAGGAAAAGATACTTCAGATAATATGCGGTGCTCTGGTTACAGCCATCGGTTCGGTGTCATCTTGTTTTTTTCCGGTGCTGTGCTTTATCCCGATATGGTTCTATGACGGGTACAGGGGAAGATTTAATACGAAGTGGCTGTACTATATATATTATCCCCTTCATCTCACAGTGTTTTATATGATGATTTATATCGGAGCGATGATTACTGTATGATAGAAATGACAAAAATATTTGATACTCACGCACATCTGAATGATGAGAGCTTTTCATCGGACAGAGACATTATTATCGGATCCTTGCGGGATGCGGGAATTACGGCTTTTACAGAAATCGGTTTTGATATGCCTTCCAGCCGTAAAGCGCTGGAACTGGCCGAAAAATATGACAATGTTTATGCTGCGGTCGGGTTCCACCCGGATCATAGTGATGTATTAAAGGATGAAGACCTGGATGAAATCAGGGAAATGGTAAAAACGGACAGGGAAGGCTCCGGTGATAAGTTTCATAAGATCGTTGCCATAGGTGAGATCGGACTGGACTACCATTATACCAGAGAAGGGATCACAGAAACCGCCCACAAAGCAGGAAAGGAACCGGATCCTGAGGCTCTTATGGGAGCTGATCCTGAACCGGAGATACAGAAGGAGACCTTCAGACGTATGCTCAGACTTGCTTCAGAGCTTAAGCTTCCTATCAATGTTCATTCCCGTGATGCAGCGAAGGATACATACGATATGATAGTTTCAGAGGGGGGATACGAAAACGGCGGAATCATACACTGTTTCGGCTATTCCCTGGAGATGGCAAAGCTGTACGCGAAGCTGGGGATGTGTGTAGGAATCGGCGGAGTTGTTACCTTCAAGAATTCAAAGAAGATAAAAGAAGTGGCTGAAATCTTGCCGATAGAGAACATCGTTCTTGAAACGGATTGTCCGTATATGGCTCCTGTTCCTCTCAGGGGAACAAGGAATAATCCGGGAAACCTCAGATATGTAGCAGAAAAAATCGCAGAGCTTAAAGGCATGAGCACTGAGGATGTTATACGTGTTACCACAGAAAATGCCAAAAGAGTTTATGGGATTTCATAGAAGTAATAAGGCTTTGAATGACCGAAACGAAAAAATAGCGACTGTTACATCAAAAAGAGGTGTAACAGCCGCTTTATATTTTTACAAAAAAATACTCCGGGGTTGAAAAGGTGTATCCACGTCACATGGGAGGATCCTCTTAGTGCTGCTACGTTCCCGTCCTGACACGGTTCGAGGGACCCATTGCGTGGGGCCCAAACAACCCCGAAGCAAGTGAAGTATACATGAAAAAAGGTAAAATGGCAATAGTATAAATGCTGTGGTATAATTAAGCCACTATTTTGAGGTATGTGATGAATTTTACAAGTCTGTTTTTTGTAGCGGCATTCTTCCCTGTATTTATCCTGATTTATTATGTATTGCAGGGGAACAGGATAAGAAATATCTGGCTGCTGGCGGCTTCACTGGTTTTCTATGCTTTCAGCGGGATAAACTGTCTGGTCCTCATCGTTATTATGGCAGCATTTGCATGGATGACCGGAAGGATGATTCATGCAGCTCTTGACAAGGCTGACAGTGAATCTCCGGATCATCAGGTCGGAGATGAGGAATTTATGAGCCCTGCAGCTCAGGATGCCTACGAAAAAAATCATAGATCTGCCAAAATCTGGCTTACTGTTGGGTGTTTGGCACTTGCGGCTGTCCTTATGGTTTTTAAGTACAGCAATTTTCTGCTGACCAAATTTGATATAGCTTCTTACGGAGGAATCAGGGAAGGCATCCTGAGATTAGGCATGCCTCTGGGTATTTCCTTTTATACATTTAAGCTCATCAGCTATATCTCGGATGTCTACATGAGACGTGTAAAAGCAGGCGGATTTTTTGATGTCATGCTTTATACCGTCATATTTCATCAGGTCACCCAGGGACCGATAGTTCGATATGATGTGATGGCTTCACAGTTTAAAGACAGAAGTCTTTCCTATGCGACTATTTCCGATGGTGTATGGAGATTCAGCATAGGTCTTGCCAAGAAAGCCTTTCTCGCAGATCATTGCGGAAAGCTTGCGGAGTTGTTCCTGCCGCTTTCCGGAAGCGGGGAATACTCGGTTTTCGGAGCATACATGGGATCTCTGTGTTATATGTTGCAGATTTACCTTGATTTTTCCGCTTATTCTGACATGGCACTGGGGCTGGGCCAGATGATAGGCCTTAAGTATCCGGAGAACTTTGATTATCCCTATGCAGCGGATTCGGTAAGAGATTTCTGGAGGCGCTGGCATATATCTCTCAGCAGTTTTTTCAGAGATTATGTTTATATCCCATTGGGGGGAAGCAGGGTTGGTTTTTTCCGACTGATCCTGAATCTTTCGGTGGTGTGGTTCCTTACAGGGATATGGCATGGAGCAAGTCTCAATTTCATACTTTGGGGAATGTATCATTTCTTCTTTATAGTGGTGGAAAATGCTTTTCGTAAGTATGGACAAAAGACAGGGATAAAGGCAGAGAAGAACGTAATCACTGCAGTCTTTTTACATTTATACACATTGATAATCGTGTATTTTGGGTGGATACTGTTCCGAATCACTGACTTCCCTAAGCTTTTGGAAGTACTCAGAGTCATGCTCGGAAGAAGCGGAAAGGCACTTTACAGTACTTCGGAGATACTTACCCTGCGTGGAAATATATATTTCATTATCCTGGCTCTGACTGTCTGTACGCCGGTATGGAAGGAACTTGCTGTAAAAATAAGCGAAAGACTCAATCACAGCTTCAGAAAAGAAGTACATGAGATGAAAAATCTTGTTAAAGAAAGCTCCTTGTATGAACAGGAGGTGACCAGAGATCAGGTTCTTATGGAAAAATTCGCAGAGAACAGCAGTGATATTCTTAAGGAAGTGCGCAAGCAGGATACCGAAAACCATGAGCGTATGATCGCCAGATTTGAAAACAGACTCAGAAAAAGAAAAAATGAAAGAACCAGGATTGAATTTGTGTATTACAGTGTTCGTTTTGTACTGATGCTGATCTTTCTCTTTATTTCCGTTTTATCCATGGTCGGAGCAAGTTATACTCCATTTTTATACAATCAGTTCTGAGTCTGTAGGATGAAAATATAAAAGATGATTGACGATAATAGAAACGACGAAAATAAAATAAACGAATCCGCGGATTTTAATGTGATAAGAAAGCTGGCAGATTCACTGGCAGATGACATTACAGAGATGAAGACGGAAACACCGGCGGAAAGTCCGAAACCTTCTGAACCTTCTGAAGAAGCTGATCCAGCCTTACAGAATATCTCTGAAGAAGCAGTGGCTGCTGTGGAAGAACCGATTCCGGTACCGGAATCTCCGGATGCGGCAGCTGTTGAAAACCCGGAAGTAAAAGCTCCTTCAGAACCGGAGGCTTCAAAGGATGAGGGAAGAGACGCTCCTGCCGGAGAAACGGCAAAAGTCGGGAATGGTGAAGAGATAGATTTCCATGCAGTGGAAAAAGAACTGAAAAGTAATGGAGCCAGATTTATGGCCGGGGCTTCCATGGTGGCTTTTGCCGGAATTTTTGCGGTGGGGGCATTGGCAGCCAGACCGACCTATTCAGAGTCTGAGAAGCGTGCACTCGCCGAACTTCCCGGGCTCAGCCGGAATGGGGTCATAAACGGGAGCTACTTTACAGATCTGGAAAAATGGTATTCGGACACATTTCCCTTT
This sequence comes from Oribacterium sp. UBA3737, assembly GCA_002371295.1. The sequence goes on from DFGZ01000003.1 coordinate 5,804, forward strand.
AAGGAAGATCTTCTCGGCCTGGAATCAAAGATGGAATCATTTTACGGAGAGGGAGGGGAGTCCTACTATGGTAATAAATCTGATGTGGTAGAGGATACCATTCCGGAAACTGTGGAATCCCTTGCACCGCTTGTGACACTGGAAACCGATGCCCAGGAAGAGACACCTGAAGAAACGGTGGACATGTATCAGTCTCTGGTGGAGACCAATGCGGACGGAACCCTTAAGGTGGATACAGAGCCGAAGGAAGAGGTGGAAGTGACCGGTGAGCAGGCGGGAAATATCTATGTCAGCAATAACAAGGCCTATGAGATCTTCTACTACAATCAGGGCGGTTCTGTGAAATATGCGTCAGTTCTGAATACGGTTAAGGCCATGCTTCCCGAGGTCAATGTATATGATATTCTGGTTCCCAACAGCTTCGGTGTAGAACTTGATCCTTCTTTGCAGGAGGAGCTTGGATCGGGAAATATGCAGGATGCCTTTAACTATATTTTCAGTATGATGGATCCGGGTATACACAGGTTATCCGTATTTGATACGCTTTATGCCCACAGAGATGAGTACATTTTCTTTAACACGGATCATCACTGGACGGCCCTCGGTGCTTATTATTCCTACAGGGCATTCTGTGAGGAAAAGGGCATAACACCACATGAGCTGAGTGAGTTTCAGTATGTTGATTACAGTGGGTTCTACGGCACCTTCTATTTTGCCACCAACCGAAACGAAGCCCTTAAGGCAAATCCTGACCATGTTGAAGCCTGGATACCTATGGGAACAAATGATATGGTGGCTACGGATGAAAACGGTCAGACCTATAAGGCAAATATAATCAATGACGTATCCGAGGCCAATGCCGGAAGAAAGTATAATTGCTTTATCAAGGGGGATAATGCTTTTACTGTTATCAACAATCCTAAGATCACCGACGGTTCGAGCTGTGTGGTCGTAAAAGAATCCTATGGCAATGCTTTCGTTCCTTTTCTGGTGGATCATTATCAAAATGTATATGTTGTGGATTATCGCTATTACAGGGACAATCTCACACAGTTCATCATTGATAACAGAGTGCAGGATCTGATTTTCGTGAATAACGTTCAGGCCATAACCGAAAAGGTTTCAAATGAAATACTCAGTGTATTTTCGTGAAAGATTTGTTAACCAAAATTTAAGAGACATTATCAAATTGTTGTGTCATAATACATCAGCAATGAGCAATTGCCATCAGGCGGTTGCAAAAATTGCAACCTTCAATTATAATCTCTTAGATTATGTAAAAAGGTTTAGTGCGCTCTTTTGCAGATTTGCGTGCTGACTCAAGGAGATATATGGAACAGTTTATCATGAAAGGCGGAAAACCGCTGCACGGAGAAGTCGTGATCGGCGGGGCAAAGAATGCCGCATTAGGTATTATTGCCGGAGCGCTTTTAACAGATGACGATGTTACAATAGAAAATCTGCCGGACGTACGTGATATAAACGTTATGCTGGAGGCTCTCAAGGAAGTGGGAGCAACTGTTAAACGCATTGACAGACATACTGCCCTTATAAATGCGTCTAATATTCAGGATGTTTCAATCGATGATGAGTACATCCGAAAGATCAGGGCATCGTACTATTTTATCGGAGCATTGCTTGGAAAATACAATAAGGCCATAGTTCCGCTACCGGGTGGATGCGCTATCGGTTCAAGACCGATAGATCAGCATATCAAGGGATTCAGAGCACTCGGAACCAATGTAGAGATCAAGAACGGATGTGTTCATGCAGAAGCACCTGACGGACTGAAGGCAGCTCATATCTATCTTGATGTGGTCTCGGTAGGAGCCACTATTAACATCATGCTTGCAGCCGCTCTTGCGGAGGGCAGGACCATAGTGGAGAATGTGGCAAAGGAGCCTCATATCGTAGATGTTGCGAACTTCCTGAATTCAATGGGAGCCAATATCAAGGGTGCCGGTACAGATACCATCCGTATCAAGGGTGTGAAAAAACTGCATGGAACCACATATGCGGTAATTCCTGATCAGATAGAGGCGGGAACCTTTATGTGTGCTGCAGCTGCAACAAGGGGAGATGTGCTTATAAAGAATGTCATTCCCAAGCATCTTGAGTCCATATCCGCAAAGCTTCTCGAGATGGGCAATACCATCTATGAGTATGATGAAGCTGTGCGTGTGATAGGTGCGGAGATTCAGCATCCTACAGATGTAAAGACTCTTCCTTATCCTGGTTTCCCTACCGATATGCAGCCGCAGATGGCTGTGACCCTGGCTCTTGCCGAAGGGACATCGGTGGTCATAGAGTCTATATTTGAGAACAGATTCAAGTATGTCGATGAGCTTGCGAGAATGGGATCAAATATAAAGGTCGAGGGCAATGTTTCCGTTATTGACGGAGTAAAGGGTTTCACAGGTGCCAGTGTCAATGCACTGGACTTGAGAGCAGGTGCGGCTCTGGTTATTGCGGGACTTTGTGCCGAGGGAATAACAACAGTAAACGAGATAGGTTATATCCAGAGAGGATATGAGCATTTCGACAAAAAGCTGCAGACACTGGGGGCTGATATCGCCATGGTGGATTCTGAACGTGCAGCTCAGAAATTCAGGCTCAGAGTAGGCTGAACAGATTTTTATAAAGAGATTGATGATTGCTTTCATCAGTCTCTTTTTTTTACATGGCAGATTGATAAAAAAATATCAATAATATATTGACAAAAAAATATCAGAGTTATATACTGTCAATATCGATATTGATAAAAAAATAACGATGTTCACGAATGGAACTATTTCATTTTTTGTTGCCACAGAAAAGAGGAAATCACATGAGTAAAGTAAAGAATCCGACAATTGTAAAGGATATGGAAACACTTGAAGCAAAGATTCAGGTGGTTCGTGAAGCACAGGAGAAGTTTGCTACATACAGCCAGGAGCAGGTTGATAAGATCTTCAATGCAGCTGCTACAGCTGCAAATCAGATGCGTATCCAGCTTGCACAGATGGCTGTTGAGGAAACAGGCATGGGCGTAGTTGAGGACAAGGTTATCAAGAACAACTACGCAGCTGAGTATATTTATAACAAGTATAAGAATGTTCAGACCTGCGGAGTTATCGATGAGGATCCGGCATTCGGAACAAAGACAGTTGCCGAGCCTCTGGGCCTCATTGCAGCAGTTATACCGACAACAAACCCTACTTCAACAGCAATTTTTAAAACACTTATCTGCTTGAAGACACGTAACGGTATCATCATCAGTCCGCACCCAAGAGCAAAGAAGTGCACCAGCCTTGCTGCAAAGATCGTACTTGATGCTGCGGTAGCTGCAGGAGCTCCGGAGAACATCATCGGATGGATAGATGAGCCTTCACTTGAGATGACATCCGAAATCATGCGTTCAGCAGACTGCATTCTTGCCACAGGCGGTCCGGGCATGGTTAATGCAGCTTATTCATCCGGAACACCGGCTCTCGGTGTTGGTGCCGGAAACAATCCATGCATCATCGATTCTTCAGCAGATATTGAGAATGCGGTTTCATCAATTCTTCACTCAAAGACCTTTGATAACGGTATGATCTGTGCTTCAGAGCAGTCAGTAACGGTTGTTGCGGACATTTACGATAAGGTCAAGAAGGAATTTGAATACAGAGGTGCATATTTCCTCAACAAGGAGGAGCGTGAGAAGGTTGGAAAGACCATCATTATCAACGGCTCACTCAATGCAAAGATCGTAGGCCAGCCTGCATGGAAGATAGCAGAGCTTGCAGGTGTTAAGATTCCTCATGACAAGAAGGTTATCATCGGAGAGGTTTCAGACAACACAAAGGCAGAGCCTTTTGCACATGAAAAGCTTTCTCCTGTTCTCGGAATGTATAAGGCAAAGGACTTTGATGCAGCTATCAAGAATGCAGAGATCCTTCTCATGGATGGCGGTCCTGGACATACAGCGTCACTTTTCATCGATCCACGTGAGACAGAGAAGATACATAAGCATGCAGTTGCAATGCACGCATGCAGAATACTTCACAACATGCCATCTTCCCATGGCGGTATAGGTGACCTTTATAATTTCAAGGTAACTCCTTCTCTTACACTTGGATGCGGTTCATACGGCGGAAACTCTGTATCAGAGAACGTTGGTATCAAGCATCTTTTGAATTACAAGACAGTTGCAGAGAGGAGAGAGAACATGCTTTGGTTCAGAACACCTGAGAAGGTTTATTTCAAGAAGGGATGTATGCCTGTTGCTCTGAATGAGCTTAAGGATGTATATGACAAGAAGAAGGTATTTATCGTAACAGACTCCTTCCTTGATTCAGCAGGATATATCAAGCCTATTACAGACAAGCTCCATGAGCTGGGAATAGATTACAGAGTATTCTCACATGTTCAGCCGGATCCTACTCTTGCCAATGCTGTAGAGGGTGCTGAGCAGATGGCACGTTACAATCCTGACACTATCATCGCTTTCGGCGGCGGTTCAGCAATGGATGCAGGAAAGATCATGTGGGTACTTTATGAGCATCCTGAAGTAAAGTTTGCTGACATGGCAATGCGTTACATCGATATCAGAAAGAAGGTATACCAGTTCCCTAAGATGGGTACAAAGGCCCTCTTTGTAGCTATCCCTACATCATCAGGAACAGGTTCTGAGGTAACACCGTTCGCGGTAATTACAGATCAGGAGACAGGAACCAAGTATCCTATCACAGACTATGAGCTTCTTCCGAACATTGCCATCGTGGACACAGACAACATGATGACACAGCCGAGAGGACTCACAGCAGCATCAGGTATCGACGTACTGGTACACGCTCTTGAGGCATATGCAAGTATGATGGCAACACCGTATACAGACGGTCTTGCACTTCAGGCAATGAAGAGAGTATTTGATTATCTTCCAACAGCCTATAACGAGCCGACAAACATCAAGGCACGTGACGAGATGGCTAATGCTTCCTGCATGGCAGGTATGGCTTTTGCCAATGCATTCCTCGGAATCTGTCACTCAATGGCTCATAAGCTGGGAGCATATCATCACATTCCTCACGGACTTGCAAACGCTCTGCTTCTCACCGAAGTAATAAGATATAACTCTTCCGAGCAGCCTCCAAAGATGGGTACATTCCCACAGTATGAGTATCCTCATACACTTAAGAGATACGCTGAATGTGCACGTTTTGTAGGCATTAACGAGTCAGATGACAAGAAGGCTGTAGACAAGCTCTGCGAAAAGATAAATGAGCTCAAGAAGACAGTTGGTGTAAAGGAAAGAATCCAGGACTATAACGTAACAGAGGAGGATTTCCTTAAGACTCTTGATGAAATGAGTGTCAATGCCTTTGACGATCAGTGTACAGGTGCCAACCCACGTTATCCGCTGATTTCAGATCTCAAGGAAATGTATAAGCTTGCATTCTACGGAAAGAAGTATGAGAAGAATGACAAGACACCTGTTGAGATCATGGATTGTGTCAAGGAGTACACAGAGTAATAAGGGCTGTGACAATCAATTGTTAGTATAGAGAGAATAGAATCTGTTGAAAAAACGTGAACCTTGTGGCAGCAAGTTCATATAAAAGAAGAAGTGAGAGTTTAAAAGACTTTCACTTCTTTTTGTACTGTAAAGACAGACTCAGCAGTCCGTGAGCGTGTAAATAAAAGGGTCAGCAGGTCCCCTGTTTCAAGAAGATATATAAAATTGGCATATCTGATATTTTATATTTACTCAAAAGTTATGACGTGATATATTTGCTGTGTTAAACACAGAGATTCGGAGCCAATGGGGGCGCCTTTCAGGAAAGAGGGCGTAGTCTGTCCTGGCATCCGGATTTTTTTAATTAAGAAATGTTTCCTGAAGGAGGAAAATCTTATGTCTTATGTTGCAGAAGTATTTGAAAATTTAAAGGCTAAACATCCAAATGAGCCTGAGTTCCTTGAGGCTGCAGAGAGAATTCTCAGCTCTCTTGATCCTATCGTAGAGAAGAACGAGGATGTATACAGAAAGAACGCTCTTCTTGAGAGATTCGTAGAGCCTGAGAGAATCATCACATTCAGAGTACCCTGGACTGATGATAAGGGTGTTAACCATGTAAATCTTGGATACAGAGTACAGTTCAATTCAGCAATCGGA
>DFGZ01000048.1:0-12659 GCA_002371295.1 Oribacterium sp. UBA3737
CCGGATCTCTGTAGAAAGATATTTAAACCTTTTCCCGGCTCCTCAGAATCCCAGCTCCTTCACAAGCTCCGGAACCGTAGTCATGCCTGTCAGCTTTTCAACATTGGCGCCTGTAAAGAAAAGTCCCTCTTCATAGTTGCCCTTTACCGCTTCGATAAGAGCCTTGGTGATGCAGTAGGGCACCTGTCCTGGATTACAGGTCTTGATGCAGCGTGAGCAGTGGGTCGGCGGAATCCTTCCGGATTCTTCAAGCCTCTTTATAAGAGGTGTGAACAGTGCTCTTCCCGGCATCCCCACAGGACTGTGAATGATGCGTACATCCCGGGATGAAGCATTGATAAGAGCATCCTTGTAACCCTGAGATGCGTCGCACTCCTCAGTGGCTATGAACCTTGTAGCCATCTGAACACCTGAAGCCCCCAGATCTCTTACCTCATCTATATCCGCCTTATCCCAGATTCCCCCTGCCGCAAAAATCGGGATCTTTCTTCCGATAGCTTCCTCATAGGGCTTAACCGCCTCAACCAGTTTTTTCAGAATATCTGTTACATTTCCGCAGCTTCCCTCCAGAAGCTCCTTCTCTTTGAACCCGAGATGTCCCCCGGCCTTAGGTCCCTCCAGAACAACAAAATCAGGATAGCGGCGATAATTTCTCTCCCATGACTTTGCAATGACTTTAAAGGCTCTGTCACTTGAAACTATAGGTGCTATAAGAGCCTCTCCCTCAGGTACATGCTCCGGGAGATCCAGCGGAAGTCCCGCACCTGAAATGACAGCATCCACTCCGTTCCTGACTGCAGTCTTAACCGCTTCCGCATACTGCTGTGTAGCCACCATGGCATTGATGGCGATAAGCCCCATACCCTGAGATATTTCCTTTGCCTTCTGTATCTCTTTAGTGAGGGCTCTCAGGTTCGCTTCCTCAGGAGCCTTCATAAAATCCTCTTCTCTGTAACCGCAGTCCGCTGTGCTTATACAGCCTATTCCGCCGCACTTCGCAACGGCCCCAGCAAGCTTTTCAAGAGAAACCCCGACTCCCATTCCCCCCTGAATAAGAGGGATCTTTATCTCTTTACCGTGAATCTTCAAAAGTGACATATTATCTCCGTTTGCTCATATTTTTTAGCTAAATTTTTTTAACTATAGCATTTTATAGATTAATTTCTTTTCATATATAAGTCAAACTATATTTACTGAATAAATAAAGAAAAAGCAGCCCTGCATCACTGCAAAGCTGCCTTATCATCATATGATTCATGCTTTTTAGGCCCTTCGGACAAATCTCTGAAGAGTGTACCTGCCTCACGGCATAAAGCTTTAAAGCTTCTCTTTGATTTTTTCAATGTTTATGCCTGCCATGGAGAGCCTGTAGTCATTGTCGATGAAGATATACTCGTATCTGTCCGTCAGCTTACAGAGTATCTCAGCAAATCTCTTGTCTACATTTATTTTCCAGTCAGAGCTGACTATTTCTTCTTTCCCTTCCTCATCAAGCTCAAAGCAGTTAAGAAGGTACTTTTCCTTAGTGTAATCTCTTCCTACCCAGTATTCCCTGGATCCGGTATTGTAATTGTCATAACCCTCGATGAAAAAGTCCTCACCCAGATCATACTTTATGTAGTTATGAAAATCTGAGGCTTCAACAACCTTCGCCTTGCAATTTCCGCGAAGATCCAGACATCTCACAGCATCAAAGCCTCTGGCAAGCTCTGAATCCTTGCCCCAGTTCTCAGAAAAAGCGATCTCATCGGACTCTTTTTCAGTGGAAATGTTGCCTATGGCTCTGTAGGTATGCTCATCCTGCTGCTGGAAGATACCGTATACCTGTATATTTCTCTTGCAAAAAATCTCACCGATATCGTAATAACTGAAAACTCTTCCTGTTCTTCCTTTACTGTCTATATACGAGTAAGCATTGTTCTCTATGTCGCCGTCACCTGTGTATGCAACACTGACAGCTCCGTCTAAGTCGATAAAACACACCGCAATACGTTTGAATGGATAAATAAATCTGCCGTATTTTGAATTTCTGATAAGCAGATGGAGTACTTCTTCCATGAAATCCACTCTGCTCTTTTCTCCCATATTATGCAGTTCTGTGCCTGCCGCAAAGGCGGATCTACCTCCAAGCAAGCCGCAATCCTCATATGTTATTGGGTGAACATGAATATATATGTCTAACATCCTTGTTTAATCTCCTATCTATCCTTGATTAACTATACACTCATTCCCTGTAATACTTTTATCGACAGTTTTTTTAAAAAGTTTACCCCCTTTACAAAAAATCTCTGAGCGGTTTAATACTTATGCCCTCCGCAGTGAGCCCATCTCTCAGCTTTTTAACGAATTCCAGCGCCTTCACGCCGTCTCCGTGGACACAAACCGAATCCACGGTAATGTCTATATCCTTACCGCTTATGGCTGTTACCTTATGCTCCTTCACCATACGGATGACCCTTTTCAGAGACTCCTCCTCGTCAGTGATCATGGCACCCGGCTTCTTTCTGTTCACCAGGGTTCCGTCCTCTTCGTAGGCTCTGTCTGCAAATACCTCTGCCGCAGCCCTCAGTCCCATATCCTTTGCCGCCTTGTAAAGCTCTCCCGAAGGAAGTGCCATGACGATAAGCTCCGGATCGTAATCCCTGATGGCTCTGCATATAGCCTCCGACTGGTTTCTGTCCTTTGCAGCCATATTGTAGAAGGCTCCGTGAGGCTTTACATGCTGAAGCTTCATGCCCTGAGCCCTGAGAAATGCATCCAGCGCCCCTATCTGATACAAGGCGTAGGAATAGGATTCCTCATCGGAGACCACCATGTTCCTTCTTCCGAACCCCATAAGATCCGGATAACCCGGATGTGCCCCCACCGCTATACCGGAGCTTTTTGCCTCATCAATGGTTTTCTTCATAACCAAAGGATCGGAAGCATGGTATCCGCAGGCAACATTGGCACTGGTTATAAGGGGAATGATCTCGTTGTCCAGTCCCAATGTATACCTTCCGAAGCTCTCTCCCAGATCACTGTTCAAATCTACCTGCATCCGTTACCTCCTTCTGTAAAGGCCTTTATGAAGCCTGTATCCGCTTTTCCGCTCATGAAAGTCAGATTATTCATGATCTTATACTGAAAATCAAGATTCGTATCAACACCCATTATCACAGTCTCGTCCAGTGCCGCCTTCATCTTCATGATCGCCGCCTCTCTGGTGGGGGCATGAACTATGATCTTTGCGATCATGGAATCATATTCAGACGGAATGGTATAACCGGTGTACACAGCTGTATCCACCCTCACACCGTTTCCTCCCGGAAGCAGAAGATTTGTTATCTTTCCGGGGCTGGGCATGAAATGCTTTTCAGGGATCTCAGCATTGATACGGCACTCTATGGTGTGACCCTTAAGCACTATATCCTCCTGAGCGAAGCTGAGCTTTTCTCCTGCAGCCACCCTTATCTGCTCTACCATAAGATCGGTTCCCGTCTCCATTTCCGTGACCCCGTGTTCAACCTGAATACGGGTATTCATCTCCATAAAATAGTATTCACCACTCTGATCCACGATGAATTCAATGGTTCCCGCGCTGTTGTATCCAACTGTCTTTGCCGCAATGGCTGCATCCCTGTACATCCTGCTGCGGGTCTCGTCATCAATGGCCGGAGATGGGGATTCCTCGATCAGCTTCTGGTGATTACGCTGTACAGAACAGTCTCTTTCACCCAGGGTGACAACATTACCATAATTATCACCTATAAGCTGTACCTCCACATGTCTCGGGTGCACCACCAGCTTTTCGATGTACATGGTGTCATCGCCGAAGGCATTGGCCGATTCACGCTGGGCAGTATTAAAAGCATCCTCGAAGTCATCCTCCGAAAAGCACTCGCGCATTCCTCTTCCTCCGCCGCCTGAACTTGCCTTTATCATAACAGGGAAGCCAATGCTTCTCGCCTCATCAAGTGCTGCTCCTGAGTCATACACCGGCTCTCTGGTTCCCGGGACCACCGGTACACCTGCCTCCATCATCTTCTTTCTTGCAGCGGATTTGTTTCCCATCTCATCGATTATCCAGGATGCGGGACCGATAAATACCAGATTGTTTTCCTCACATTTTCTTGCAAATTCACTGTTCTCGGAAAGAAAACCGTAACCGGGATGTATAGCCTCGCACTCCATGTTGAGGGCCGCCGAAATTATGGCATCCATATTTAAGTAGGACGCTCTGGCCGGACCCTCACCTATGCAGACTCTCATATCGGCCAGGCGAACGTGGAGAGCATCCTTATCTTCCTTTGAGTAAACCGCCACAGAAGCTATTCCCATGTCCCGGAGAGCACGGATGACTCTGACAGCTATCTCTCCGCGGTTTGCGACCAAAACTCTTTTAAACATCTAAACCTCCGTAGGAACAAAATGTTTACACCTTCTTAACTCTGAAGAGCGGCTGACCGTACTCCACCTTCTGTTCATTGGAGACCAGTACAGCCTCGATCTCACAGTCATAATCAACCGTGATTTCATTCATCATCTTCATGGCCTCTACTATACAAACCGTCTCTCCGGTCTTTACCTTGTCTCCCACCTTTACATATGCAGGGATGTCAGGTCCCGCCGCAGAATAGAATGTTCCTACTATAGGAGATGTTATGTTCACCTCTGTCTCATCATCTACCTCACCGGTAACAATCTGTGATGCTTTTGCATCCTCAGTTACCGATGTGGTAACAGTCACAGGCATAGCTCCGGCTGCTCCCGAAATGACAGGAGGGTTATCCAGCTTACTCATGGTGATCTTGAACTCTCCGTCTCTCACTGACATTGTCTTCAGTGATGAATTTTCCAGTATCTTAACAAGTCCCTCTATCTTCTCTAAATCCATCATTGGTTCTTCCTTTCCATCCATAAAATCAAACGAACAGCTTCTCCAGCCTATGGGCTGTAAGTCTCACTTCCAAAACTTCCTTACATGGTTTATGAATACGGTTTCTGAATTCCTGATACTCATGCTCCTCCACCTTGATAAGGTACTGGGCCTCTTCCACCGTTATGCTCTTGAATCTTATCTTGTCGTCTATCCGGCGCTGCACCACCTTGGGAAGATCGACACTTGCCACGGTCCCTATCTTGGCATATCCGCCGGCAGTCTGGTGATCCGCCAGAAGTATGATGGGTTTTCCGTGGGCAGGTACCTGTATGGCACCGAGAGCTATACCGTCGGAAATGATATCGGATCCCGTTTTACTCTCCACGAAGGGTCCGTCCATACGGACACCCATTCTGTCAAAATTACCTGATATGGTGAACTCACTGCCAAGGAAGGTCTCTATTCCCTTCGATGAGAACATATCATCCTGTGGTCCCATGACCACTCTTATCGTTTCCGTGCTGCCGTCAAACTCATGAAGAGGAAGTGTCCTTGAAAGGAAGAATGGCAGATACTTCCTTCTCTTGATTCTGGTGGAAATGTAATCACCGTCATTCAGCTTCCTTCCTTTGAATCCCCCGATTCCGCATTTCAGATTGGTGCTTCTGGATCCCATGACCACGGGAATCTGCAGGTAGTTTGAAAATGCTATATAGCAGGTTCTTCCGGTCCTTGCGGATCCAACCTTCAGAACATCTCCTTTATTTACATATATGGCGGTATACATCGGCACAGGATCATCATTAAGTTCAGGTCTGAAATCCCCACCGGTGATCGCTATGATCTGGTCGGAAGTGAATTCCAGTGTCGGTCCTATGAGCGTACACTCCAGTACCGCTTCATTTTCCGGATTGTCCAACAGCAGATTCGCTATACGGAAGGATCGCCTGTCCATAACGCCGCCCACATTAAAACCCTGGCTCTGATAACCGCTTCGTCCAAGATCCTGTACTGTAGTGAGCAGTCCGCCTTTTATAACTCTGAAGCCCATTTAGTTTCTCCTTTACAGTTTCCTAAGAAAACTTTATCCCTCTTCTACATTGACCTTGTAGGTCCCTGCTTCCACTTCTTTTTTAATAGAAAGATACTCCTTCTCCGAAACAGGAACAAATCTGATATAGTCTCCTGCTTCCACAAGTATGGGAACCTCTCTTTTTGCATCATAGGTCTTTACAGGAGTCATCCCCATAAGCTGCCAGCCTCCGGGTGAATCCATGGGATATATGCCTGTCTGGGAACCTCCGATCCCCACTGACCCTGCAGGTATCCTGACTCTCGGAGTTGCAAGTCTGGGTGTGTGTATCCTTTCATCAAGTCCACCGAGATAGGTGAAGCCCGGCAGAAATCCCAGCATATAGATGAGATAATCCTGACTTGAATGTATCCTTATAACCTCTTCCTGAGAAAGCCCCGCGAGATCAGCAATGGTCTCAAGATCCGGTCCGTAAACTCCTCCGTAAACAACAGGAATCTCCCAGACCTTTTTCCTGCCACCTTCAGTTCTTGATTCCATACGGACGATGGAATCAACTCTTTCTCTCAGAGACTCATAGCTTATGACCAGAGGATTGTAATTTATTAGAAGCGAACAGTAGGTTGGTATCATGTCAATGATTCCGGATATATGCTGTGCCTTTATGAGCTTTGCCGCAGCCGCAATTCTCTGATTGACCTCCGGGCAGATGGTCTGCTCAAATACCACAAGAATTGAAGAATCCCCCTCCGGCATGATTTTTATCTTCTGCATAGATATATATTTCTCCTATTCCCGCCGGGACACCCCGTCACCGGCTCATATATAAGACTCGTTCAGGCAGTAAAAGTCTCCTACTTGAACGTTAGCCGCCGAATGAAAACGCATGATAACACGCTTCAGCATTCGACGGCTTAACCCTGCCAAACACTCACGGAACCGTTCCATGAATATCTGAATATATTTTTATTTTACCACCATGGTCACAAATGCCGAAATCATTCGGTATCGTTTTCATGGCTTATCATTCAGGTTTGCTATCTGACCTGTCATCAGCCGAAAAGCTTGCTGAAGTTTCCTAGTGAAGTGATACCCACATAAGCTGAGATGATAACTACGAGGATACCAAGAACAAGCAGCACTGTCGGATGCTTGTAGTCGGCTCCCATGATGGACTTCTTCTGTGAAGCCACCAGTGAAATACCGAGAGATATAGGAAGAATAAGTCCGTTTACAGCTCCTGCGATGATAAGAAGTGCTGCCGGTGAACCGGAAATGATCATAACCAGTGTTGAAACGGCGATGAATCCTATAACCCAAAGGTTCTCATGATCTGCTATCTTCTTGCTGAATGTTTTAAGGAAAGAAACTGATGTGTAAGCTGCACCTATAACCGATGTTACCGCTGCACAAAGAAGAACCATTCCTGCAAATCTGTATCCGAGCTCTCCTGCGCCCTGTCTGAAAGCCGAAGCTGCAGGGTTTCCGCTGTCAAGAGTCGCGCCCTTTGCAACTACACCGAGAACCGCAAGGAAAAGGAAAACTCTTACGAGGGCCGCGATGAGGATACCTGTAACCGAGCTCTTGGTCACTTCCTTCATCTTGCTCTCACCTGTCATACCTGCGTCAATAAGTCTGTGAGCACCTGAGAATGTGATGTATCCGCCTACTGTTCCGCCAAGGAGTGTCAGAATAGCCGGGAACAATGCTGCATAGCCTGTATCAGGAAGCACAGTATTCTTCACAGCATCGCCTACAGGTGGATTTACGATGAGGATAACGATGAAGATGACAGCGATCATGATGCCGCCGAGAATCTTAACGAGTGTATCCATAACTCCCTTTGCATTCTTGGAAAGGAATACCGCGATGGCGATGGCACCTGTAAGGACATAGCCGATTGTTGTAGGAATGCCCAAAAGTGTATTGAATCCGAGAGCTCCTCCGCCAACATTACCGATATTGAATACCAGACCTCCGAGAACTATAAGTGCGGAAAGGAAATATCCAAGACCCGGAAGAACCTTATTGGCGATATCCTGTCCTCTCAGCCCTGTGGCACAGAGAACTCTCCATATATTGAGCTGAGCGATGGCTGCCAGAAGGACTGATGCCAGAATAACGAATCCGAAGCTTGCCTGATGCTGACCTGTAAAAGATGAGGTCTGTGTCAGAAATCCCGGGCCGATAGCACTGGTCGCCATGAGAAATGCCGCTCCAAGCAAAGCTCCGCTTCCGCTCTTTTTAGTGTTCACCTTTACGTCTTCCTTGACACCCTGGGCAGAATCACCTGCAACAACTGCCTGATCGCCATAATTAAGGACTTGATTAAAGACTTGATTATCCTGTTTCACTTCGATTTACCCCCTTCTCCTGGTTATATCTCTTCAAATCATTTTTGAATCATAGTTATATGATAAGTTCAAACCCTTGTAAAATCAACCTGTTTTTTATTATTTTTTTATTTTTATTAATAATCCGGCACAACAAATTATAACAGACATGCAATTTCATGTCTGTTATAATTATAGGTATTTCTTCTCATAATCATAGGTAATTCCTATCGCTTTTTCATGTAGTCTTTCTTTCTGTCAACCTCCTCCCGGGGGTTTAAACCCCGGGTCCTGGCAAAACAAAAAAAGAGACTCCAACCGCAGATTATTCATCCGCCGTTGGAGTCTACTGTAACAATATGTTTTATATGATATAAGTGTCATAAGTCTTCCTCCACTTGTGCTTGCACAAAAGTGGAGGATAGACTTCATGACACGCCCCACATGGAGCACGAAAGGACGATTTATCGGCCTGAGAGTGCGGAATGTGGGAGGAACGCGAGAGCGCATAGCGCGAAGCGGTCCCATATCGACTTTTTACACTAACACCGCTTATTTTGTATATGCATCAATCATTTCCGAGAGCTCTTTATAGTATTTTACGGAATACGGCACATCAATCCCGTACTCTTCACCCTTTCGGATCACAGCCCCGAGAAAAGCATCCAGTTCCGCAGGTCTTTTGGCTTCCACATCCCTCTTCAAGGAAGATGTCGCTTCATCCTTCTGATTATCCATACAATATCTGAATTTCTTTTCTGCTGTTCCTTCCGGAATATTCACTCCCTCTCTGAGTCCGACCGATTCCGCCTCTTTCATAAGCTCATGAAAATCTCTTGTCCAAGTCTCATTTCTGCGGACGCCTCCGGTATTGGTGAGATATCTCGCAGTGATAACATTGAAACCACAGTTAAGTATGAACTTCTGCCATATCTCAGACATGATGTCTTCACTGTATCTTGCGTCAAATCCCACTGTTTTAAACAGCTCATATACCTTTTCAGCAGCCTTTTCATGACGTTCATCTTTTATTTTGGAGCCTATGAACATATGAGTGTAGGGCCCTGACTGCAGTACAGAATGATCGGAATCCTTAGCCGTTATGGTGTAGATAAGAGAATCTATACATATTGCCTCCGGAAACTTTTCACGCACCCGGTCCCCCGGCTCAACTCCGTTCATTACCGGCATAACTATGGTTTCAGGTCCTATGCAGGGCCTCAGCTGTTCGCACAGTTCATCCAGGGAATAGTTCTTGCAGCATATCAGCACCAGATCCTGAACAGGTATGTCCTCTCCCTTTTCCGCAACAGCCGCCGGATTCATAACACTGTTTCCGTAAAAATCGCTCTCCATGGTGAGCCCCTTTTCTCTCAATGCCTTTGCATGGTCGCCCCGCGCAATGAGGGTGATATGATCTTCATATTTTCTTCCAAGCATGGCGGCAAGCAATCCTCCGATAGCTCCGACTCCTGCAATTACAATCTTAAGCTCTCCCATAACCTCACCTCTCCAATTCTAATGACTGTTATTTAAAATCTGCAATTAATTGATGAAATTTTATACTTTCTTTATTTGACTTTCACTGATTTCAGATTAAAATCATAGACAGTAGGATCTAACTTGTAGACAAATCCCCCTTTGTCCATGGGCTGGATCCTTACTTTTTTATCTGCGGCTTCTTTTTTATCCGATGAAGCTGCGGTCTTACAACTATCTCAGGCACACAGGTTCCTTCTCTTGCACTCAGTGCATATTCCACAGCATCAGCCACATCCTCAGGTGTCAGATGGGCATCCATGGCATCATCAGCTTCAAAATCAGCATTTCGGTAAAGCAAGGTATCCGTCATATCAGGAAGAACAGAAGTAACCCCTACCCCGTATTTTCTGGCCTCATCAAAGAGACTCCTTCCGAAGCTCATGAGCCCTGCTTTAGTCGCTCCGTATGCTGCTCCATGAGGATTGCTGGATATAGCAGTTACAGACGATATGTTTATAATGTTGCCCTTATTCTCCTTAAGGATTCTGAGCATCTGCTGGGTGATGATCATAGGAATCTCAAGATTCACCCTGACCATCTCCTGTATCTTTTCCGGATTAAGTTCCTCATGAAGTCCATAGTAAGCCGCACCCGCATTGTTCACCAGGACCTTCAGTTCCGTATCCGGAACCCTGACTATCTTTTTTAGGACAGAAAGCAGCTCCCCTGTTTGTCTCAGGTCGCAGACAACAGCATGAAATCCGCTTCTTTCTTCATCGTCAAAGCTCCTGCCTATGCCGTACACCTCATATCCCATTTCAGTAAGTCTTGAGGCCACAGCTTTTCCTATACCGGATGAAGCCCCTGTCACGATCGCAGTTTTCTTTTTAACTCTTTCAATCATACTATACACGAATTTCCTTCATATAATTCATACCAATTTTCACATATCAACTATACCGTGAGCTTTATGCCAGGTTCCGGATTACCTGAATCAGACTCCATAGAATAACTCTACCTGTCCTGCTCTTCCCAGCGGAATATCCTATCTTCCGGTACAAATTCCCTGAGACGGGCCACCATCCAGTTTTCCATTTCATCTGTCAGCTTCTCGCTATAGTGATACACTCCATGATCATTCTTATAGGGATATTGGACAACAGCACTGCAGGGCATATTCCGCCTCATCGACTTGAGATAATCCTCCGACAGTCTGAAGCTTCCCACACTGACATCATGTATCCTGTCCATAGGGATCTCCGAAGTTATCCTGTCCATCATTTTTCCGTACTCCGTCTTCCAGTCAGGACAATAGATCATGGGGTCAAAGCACAGTCTCACAGTAAATCCAAGCTCTATGGCCCTTTTTATGCTTTCGATCCTTCCGGTAAAGCTTCCTGTCCTGTGTTCATAGTGCTCCACAATATAATCCGGTGAAACAGTAAAAGCGAAAATAGTCCCGGAACCGGCGGCTCCTTTTCCGGAAATGCCTCCAAAGTCAATGTTTCCCGCCTTTGTCCTCACCTCTATGGTCAGATCCGGATGCGCCCCGGTAAATTCAATCCACTCTTTCACGTATCCAGTAAGCGCCTCTACTGCCAGAAGATCCGTATCATAAGAAACGCAAAGGTACACGGGATGTTCATTAAGAAGCTTCTCCACTTCATTGAAGATATCCTGAAGGTTCAGGAAGATCACCATATTTCCGGAAGGATACATGCCCTTAAGGTAACAGTACTCGCAGTCAAAAAGGCAGTTCATCATGCATGAGGTGTAGTAAAAATGCTTATGCCCCATATTCTGGCACACCTCCGCTCCCGGATAGACCAGATTACCCTGCTTGACCGCAAGTATCAGTGCCTGGGAGCCATGCTGCTTGACATAGTTCTGCCTGTGTCTGTTGAACACATCCTTATAATGCTCTATTTTTATTTTCACAGCATTGGGAAAATGTCTTACTATCTCCTCAGCCTTCTTCCTGTACAGAGGGTCATTAAGAACCTTTTCCTCGATATATATATGTGAAAAGGGCCTATTCTGAAATGATGTTTCTGACAAGCTCAAGCACCTTCTTTCCGTTTCGTTTATCTATAGTCGGAAGCACGCCATCCTCATAGAGTTTTTCCACCGTCGGTCTCCAGTTTATGCCGCTGAGAGACGCATATTTAACATACTGTGTGAACTGATCCTGCATTACCCTTGAAAAATGTGCATCCGCGATGACTTTTTCCACAAATCCCGCCTCGTTATCCCCGGGAAATTCCATTATCTTCCCATCTTTCTCTGAAATCTCACGGAGTTTTTCCACATAATCAAGAATTCGGTCCACATTCTGTTCAACAGATTCAGCCACGCAGGAAACAAGTTCCTTCACGTCGGAAACATTATCCGAAACGCCCCTGTCGGTGACCACACGAAGAAAACTCATCTGGTGAGGGCCCATGTAAAAAGCCCCCGCCTGATATACCGCCGAAGCCTCCATCTCATAAAGATCATAGCCTTCTGCGGCCACATCCATAAATGCCGCCGCCCTTTCGGTGAGCACTGAGCTTCCTGTTACAGCAGATGCCTCAGGAAGGGAAGTCTCAATGAGCATATCGGGATAGAAGCATCTGTCGGCATTCTGATCCAGCAGCTTGTTAAGAAGGAACATAGTACCCGCAGAAACATTCTGTCCATGCAGGGCCGCTGCGGTTCCGAAAGACAGGAGCTGATCCGCGTATCCGGCTTCATACTCTGTAAGCACGGAAGATACCGCTGCCGCTGCATTGACAGGTCCCACCCCCGTGATAGTAAGCACCATTTCGGGTCTTACCCTTTTTTCAGAGGAGGATCTCTTTTCCATGCCATCGCTCCCTGCAATCAATTTTATATATTCCTCCGGCACAAACTGCTGGAATATGTTTCTGTCCGTTCGTTTTTTGAGTCCGAACATCTTTATAAGAGGCTT
>DFGZ01000048.1:12802-21477 GCA_002371295.1 Oribacterium sp. UBA3737
ATATTACCGTATCGTCACATTATGCCATATATATGCCCCTTTTGCGAGCATCATAAAAGCATAATATCTCTCCTCCTGCGCTTAATGTCTCGTGTCTCCGGCTTATCCTCCATCAGCTTTCAGCCCGGACGCCTTTACATAAAAAATCCCTGCGGAGAATGACAGCTCAAACTCTCACAGGGATTTTTCATATTTCAAATTTCTATTTCTTTATTTCAGTATCAGAAATTCCCGTTCTGCTGTGCAGCCATGTTGTTGTAAGCCGCATTTAATGCATTTGAATTCTTGATGATGATGTTGGCAGAAATAAACGGACCGACACCGCAAAGAAGCGCACCGAACACCCACCATAAAAGGATGGTAGTGCCGCCCTCCTGGAAGTTCATTCCGTAACGTGGAGCGTTGTTCTGAAGACGGTTTCCAAGGTTGTAAAGCCAGATGTAATCATAAATTCCGCAGGTAAGGATACCGAAAAGAATATACTCCAGAATTCCGGCTGTCTTCTTTCCGTCACCCGCACAGGTGATGTTCACATCCTGAATTATGCAGTGAAGCATGTAAAGATCATAGATGCCGCAGGTAACCAGACCAAGGAGCACGTATGCCACGATGCTTCTGTCTGTTGAAAGCATTCCTCCGCTGAAGTTGTTAGGCTGAGGCTGTCCATTTACCGGGTTTCCGTTTGTGTAAGCTGCATTCTGGTTCATAGTATTGTAAGCACCGTTATATGCAGTATTGGCAGAACCTGTCTTTCCAGACTGAAATTCATCCTTCGCCTCTACAGCCATGTCGCAAACCGACTTGAGATCACTCTTCAGTGCTTCACCGAGGTTTCCGCCCTGAAGGCCGCCAAGAGGATTTATCTTTTTCTCATTTATGAGAACATAGGTAGCAGCCATCATAGCAATAGCGAACACTACACTCAGGAATGCTCCGGAGAACATGCTCGAATAGTTGTACCCGAAGATCACTCCGTTAAAGATAGCTGCAAATATCGCTCTTAAGATAACCGTCAGTATAACAACCAGACCGCCTGCAAGCGCTCCTGTCATAAGAGGCCCGGCCTTACTGTCATCCCACTTCTTCCATACAAGATACATGATAAGCGCAGAACCGAGAAGACCGCAAAGCTTGATAACATGGATAACAAAGCTTATGGCACCGAATATAAATCCGAAAAATCCCTCTTCGCTGATTCCTCCGAATATTCCGAAAAATCCTCCGAGAACATGGAAAACCTGGAAGAACGAAAGTATGAGGGCGATAATGCAGAGCACCATACCGGCAGTCACTATACCATCCTTTTGCTGCGGCATAGAAGTATTGAACTGCTGATTGCCGTAAGGAGCCCCATTGACGCCGTTATTCGGCTGTCCCTGATTGAACTGGCCATGCTGTGAAGTGAACTGTGCTGTCTGACCGCTGAATCGTCCCTGTTCTGCTCCGTACTGGCCGTTCTGGCCGTTGAACTGCCCCTGACCGGCTCCGTACTGACCATTCTGCCCGTTAAACTGTCCCTGGCCGGCTCCGTACTGACCATTCTGCCCGTTGAACTGACTCTGCTCTGCTCCGTACTGGCCGTTCTGCCCGTTAAACTGTCCCTGGCCGGCTCCGTACTGACCATTCTGGTCGTTGAACTGGCTCTGCCCGGCTCCGTTCTGGCCGTTCTGGCCGTTGAACTGACTCTGCTCTGCTCCGTACTGGCCGTTCTGAGGCGACTGATTTCCGCTATATGTTCCTGAATATTCCGCTTTCTTCAACTGAATACGTTTTGCATACTGGGCAGTAACATTTTCGGCTGAATCGGAGGCCGAAACCGCATCTGATGTCTGATTTACAGCTGTCTCAGCCGCATCTGAAACAGCATTTGCAACAGCTGTAGCTCCCGCTGCAGCTCCGGCTGCGACACCTGCTTCAGCTCCGGCTGCATATACTGCCTCATCAACAAAAACTCCAACTCCATCAGTGGCTTCATTTGAAGCATTTCCCGCTGCTTCTGCGATTTTTTCTGCTGTCCCGGTAACAGCTTCAGCTGTATCGCCTACTGCAACTGCAACATTTTCAACAGTCTCCTCTGCTGCGGCTGCTGCAGATTCAACAGTCTCCGCTGCATCCTGGGAAACAGTCTGAGCTGCTGTATCCACAGCTCCCGCAGCCTCCTGTACTACAGCTGCGGCCTCTTCTGTCACTGTACCCACAGTGCCCTGAGCATTAGCCTGCGCCTGTAAATCGGTGCCGCAGACAGGACAGAATTTTGATCCGTCTTTTACTTCGGTTCCGCAATTCGTGCAAAACATAATTACCCCTCTTCCGGTCGCCTTCCCACAAAGACGTCCTTTTAATTAATTTCGCAAACAACAACCGACTCTATACCGCCTCAATCAACAGTTTTTAAACTGTAACGCCGCACGGTCTATATTGTGTATGCAATTTGTTTCAAAAAGCCGGAGACAAGCTGGACCGTTCTCCATATAAAGCCTTCCCAGGGCCTGAAAACAACTATGTCCTGATCAGGCATAAAGAACATACGGTACAGATAAACTATGACGAAAGCCGAAATAATAGCTGCAACAAGCACCTGATATACCCTTTTAGGAAGCTTTTTCTTAATCATAAAGACCAGCACAGCAGGAACCGGCAGCATCCACAACGGGTGATAGTAAAATGCACCCTTGAAATCCAGTCTCAGCACACACATCCATGCCCTGCTCATGCCGCAGCCCGCATCCGATATTCCGGTCAAGAACTTAATAGGACAGGTAATACCAAGGACGATCTCCAGAATCAGATAAAAACATATTATGATGCCTAAAGCTTCAATATCTGATTTCCACTTTCTCAACGTTCCACTCCATTCTTTTTTCATAGCTGTCTTCATATTTAATTGTGAATTAACCATCAAACAAAAAGGCAGCTACGATACATTAATTATACAACATTAATTTTGCCTTAGCGACGATAATATTTAAGAGTTTTTATGTTTTTGCCAGAAATACAAATATTACTATAGAAAAATCAGCATCAACATATTATAATGCTCATTCGTTAATCAGGCACCCAATTCGGAAGGTCTCTTGCAGAAGTCCTTCCGAATTAGTTTTTTCATAAAGTATCAGTTGCAGCCTGTGACACAAATGTCAGATTCTGCACCGGAGAATACACTCTCCGGGGAGTATGAGCTCCTTTTTTATCGCCGCAGCTATACACATATTAATTTGGGAGGTTTATATGGAAGTAACGATGACCAAGGGAAATCCCTTCCCCATAATACTAAAATTTATGATACCGCTCTTTATAGGCAATGTTTTCCAGCAGCTGTACAACATGGCCGACACCATCATAGTAGGCCGCTATGTAAGCGCAGATGCATTGGCTGCAGTCGGAGCTACAGGAAATATCATGTTTCTTGTTCTCGGATTTTCCCAGGGACTTTGCACAGGATTCACAGTCCTTACCTCACAGGCCTACGGAGCGCAGAACTACAGAAGAGTAAAACGAAGCGTTGCTAATGGCATACTTCTTGCACTCATAGTTATAGTGATAGTGACCATACTGTCTGTTTCACTTATGAACCCGCTTCTGCACCTCATGAACACACCGGCTAATATTTTCCACGACTCACTTACCTATATCACCATTATCTGTCTCGGAACTGTTGCCAGTGTTTACTACAATCTGTTTTCAGCATTTATCCGTTCCATCGGAAACAGCCGTGTGCCCCTTTACTTTCTGCTTTTCAGCGCAAGCCTCAATGTAGGGCTTGACCTTCTCTTTATAATAGTCGGAAAGATGGGTGTGGCAGGTGCCGCATGGGCAACCAACCTTTCCCAGGGAATATCTGCGATCCTCTGCCTGTTGTATATCCACTCAAAGGCAAAGGTGCTCTGGCCGGACCGTTCAGACTGGCATATAAGCAAAACCGACACTCAGCATCAGATGGCTGTTGGTGTGCCCATGGCCCTGCAGTTCGGGATCACAGCCTCCGGAACCATGGTAATGCAGTCAGCCATAAACCTTTTCGGCTCTACCGCCGTTGCCGCATATACAGCTGCCAACAAGCTCAACAGCCTTATGATCCAGGAAATGCTTGCCATGGGACAGGCAGTAGCTACCTACTGTGGTCAGAATTACGGCTCAGGTGACAGTGACCGAATAAACAAGGGGGTTCGCGCAGCCATCATCATCGAGGTCACCTACGCAATAATCGCAGCACTACTTTGTAACGCACTGCTTCGCCCGGTAATATCTCTGTTCTTTGCAGGTTCCGGCGATGCCGCCGCCCAGGGCGCAGTTGAAAGTCTGGATACCATATCACTTATGATGCCATGGTCAAGTACCTACATTCATATCGTAACCCTGTTCTACATACCTTTAAGCTTTATTTTCATCTTCCGTAACGCAATGCAGGGCTGCGGACACGGCTTCCTTCCGATGATGGGCGGTGTGGTAGAGTTCTTTGCAAGACTTATCGTTGCTCTCATCGCCATGCACATAATGAGCTTTCCTCTTGCAGTATTCTGTGATCCTGCCGCATGGATAGCCGCAGGCACTTTCACTGCAGTTTCATACACCTTCGTTATCAAGAGGGTACGAAAGGAACTTAAAAGATTTCATTGATTAACTTTTCTCTCCGGATGAGTGGCTTTTCACATGTGCCTCTCATCCTTATAACAAACAAAGAAAGGGGTTGCCTCACGGCAACCCCTATATTATTTATACTTGACCCTGGAACTCAGTGTTACGTTCCCTTACTTAATTGTACTTCGGTCTGTACCTCTTTTCTTAGATTTCTATTTAAATTCTATAAATATCTCTTCGATAAATCTTTTATATCTTATGGATATCATCTATAAATAGATTATTTCTTTATTCAGTTTTGATATTAAATTGTAAAATCGACATTTTATTTTATTAATTTATATTATAATCTTTCAAAGTATTCTTCTTTTCAGATTTTTTCACGACCCTCCTTAAAGGTCTTCAACTAATTTATTTACTGAACTGTTTCAGTTATTCATATCATTCGATAACTATTTATATGTCGATTTCTCTCTTGCAATAATATCATCTGGACTTTAGTAAGAAATAATCCGAAGATGCACTTCTCTAATAATTTGAACTGTTTTTCATCGAATGTACGGTTCGATGCCGTTCTCACGATTTTCTTCTTTTTAAGCGGTCCAGAGGATACTATTGACTGACTGATCTGGTGTCATGTCTTTGTACCTCTTACTTTCTACGATCTTGTTTCGCAGGTCCATCCCCTGCACTTTTGCCAACCGGCCCTTCACTCTTTCTCGTCAAGTGAACTTTTCTGTTGACTTATCTTGTACTGTTGTCCTTATAATAACAGCGGATTATTCATTTGTAAAGCTTTATTTTGCGGAAATTATTTTTATTTTAACCCCTTTTATAATTTCATCTGAGCGAAATTTCTTTTTTCATGGATCCCTCCCTAACAAAAAGGAGTGCCCGCCGAAACGGACACCCCCATTTATAGTTAATCATAATACTCAGTTACCAAACAGTTTTCTTATGCGATTAACAAGCATAACCATCATATTTTCTTCCTTGACCTTACCGGTTGGTATGTCGTCCCAGGTACGAACATAGCCGGTATCTGTCTTTTTGAACGTGATGACTTCCGAACTGACCGGTGCCACCATACCGTAAACCTGTGTGGCTTCGCGATATATCTCATCAGGATTTACCGCACTGTCTATAATCGCCTTAAGCTCGTTATTCTGAAGTCTCAGATCCTCCAGCTCCGAACGCATCTGTTCAATGCTTTTGAGGCTTGTAGAAACCGTAGTATCAAGCTTTATGCACTGATAGCAGGAGAAAAAGATCACAACCAGCGAAAGCACCAGAGCTGTATAACATATTCTGTCGATGACAACCGCAGGGATCCTGCGAAGAACAGGTTTTATAACACTTCTGTCCTCAGTATATTCCATCTTAAGCTGTCCGGTTCTCGTTCTGTAAATGTGAAGCTGATCACGATGCCCCTTCTGCTCAATGACAACAGTACCGTCAGCAGTCTTCAATTCTTCTGTTTCTACAGTCTTTACCGTACTGCCATGAACAACATACTGTTTCACTTTACTGATCTCCTTGCATAATTCTGACTTTTGAAATATTTCATCCAAAGCTGTGCTTTGTTCTCACGACCAATGCCACATATCATTTAAAAATCAACAATGTAACTTTTCAGTAATTATTATACATATTTTTTGGATGATTTGAACCTTTTTTTGCAGGAAAACGTAATTATTTTTGCATTTTTCCCATAAGCACGATGTACATTATAAAAGAGATTAAAATTGCACGATTATGTGATTCATGAAAAAAATATCTTATTTTTTTACTTTTTTAACAGTTACTATACGTATATTTTTATCTAAAAGAACATAATTTAAGGCTATAGTCGATCCCCTTTTAACATTTTTGATATAAAAATCAAAAAATTACAGAGGATTTAACTATAGCCTGTTATGGAAATTTCGAAATTATTACTTTTGAAATTTTTATTTTTTCTGTTTTAATCGTTTTTATAAGCCAGAGCCATCAGAACATCCAATATGGAATCTGAATCTTATATATATTGCTCATCCAGGTAGTTTTATTTGCCCTTTGGATATCCAGAGTATTGATAATGACCGACCTTGCCCTCATGGTTCCGGTTCCGTCAAAGCTTCCTATTGAGCTGACAGAGCTCACAACATAGTATTTTCCGTTGACCATTCCGAGATACATCATCTCATGTCCCTTGAAGAACAGTACACTTCCTATAGGCATATTGTTGAGTATGGCAGCCTTTTGATCATCCGGGTAGTCAGTGACATCAAAACTGAAGGCGTCCGATGCAGCCTGCCATGTGGTGTTTCTCGGCAGCTCGAGACCGAAACATTTGTATACATCCGTCATGTATCCGGAGCAGTCATTGGAGGAAAGCATTCCACCCCATCCGTATGTCTCCCCCAGCATATTAAATGCTACCGTAATGACATTTCTTGTTGTAAGAGGCAGATAACCCTCATGTACCCCGGCTTTTGCGCTTACCAGTGCAAGTTCCTTTCTGTAACGCCCGTCAACGCCCCTTACAGGCACATAGACCACGTGATTGCCTACAGCAGAACGATTAGTCACCCTCGCCCCGTAGGAGCCCGCAGGAGCCTGCTCAAGCACAGTTCCCATAGTCAGCACAAGATTTGAGATCTCCGGATTTGTATTGGATTCGGAAAGCATAAGTCTTGCCCTCGTCACCACAAGAGCACGTTCAGACGGTATGTCCCACGCATTCAGCCATTCTGTCCTGGAGGAGCAGATGGCCACATCAGAGGCTTTTATCCATCCGTAACAGTTGGAAGACAGCGCATAATACCACTGGCCGTCTGCTGATACGGACTTGATGATCAGGGGCTCATTCACTCTTGTCGCGGACAGGGAATTGTAATCGAAGTTAAGATCCCCCTGTTCGTCTGTTATGGTGAAATCCGTAGGGAATGCACAAAGCAGTGACCTCTTTACAACAATTCCGTACAGCGGTGCCATAGTCTGTAACCCCATCTGATTCTGTGTATTTTGGGCGATAAGATATATCAGGTCATCGCTCAGTACATTTCCGAACTGATCAAAATATCCCTTTTCCTGATATTTTTTCAGATCGGTCATCGATGACTCCAGTAACCTTTTGTTAAAGCTTACAACATCCGTTATCTCGCTGTAGTTGCGAAGGTCATTCATATTCGTCTTCTCATTTGCAAGATTCGCCGCATTTATCCTCCGGATCGTCCCGGCATCCGCAAGAACCGCATCTGCATCTCCGCCCCTGAGAGCCAGCCAGTAGTCCGGACTATTCATCTCCGCAGTTACATCAGGCATATAGGATACAGCTGCCAATGTTTCGACCGGCTGCAGCACCAGAATAGCCGCCACGGCTGCTGCAACCGCGGCCTTTTTAAATGTCTTTCTTACAATCCACATTGCTAAACAGTTTTTTGATCTCATAGCAATCCCTCTCTAAAAATCCACCATCATTTAAGTCCTCTTTTGAGTATCAAAAGCCGACGTCGGCGCTGCTCTTGTCTTACCCAATCACTTTTATCCTATTATACCCTCAGCATCACAGTTAAATCACCCTGTTTTTGAAATGCAAAAATCCTCTCAGGAAAACCTGAGAGGATTTAGAAACGCGAGACGGGGGCGCAAGGCGCCAGTGGCGCCTGCTTTGCGCCGACCGAGCCGGAGGCGAGACGAACTCTGCCCTCGATCTATGATCGAGGGAGCCGCGCGGCTTTGAGCGGTTCATGGGATTCCGTTAGGAATCCTGCTTTGTGAGGTTCGATCCTCGTTGAGTCGCGAAAAGAGCCTCAGGTTACACCTGAGGCTCTTGAGAAGCGCGAGTAAGGGGGCGCTAGGCGCCAGTGGCGCCTGCTTAGCGCCGACCGGAGCGGAGCGGAGACGAACCCGCGTCAGGGTTCGATTAATTTGTGGCAATAAAAAAACTCGGCGAAACCGAGTTTTTTTGAAGCGCGAGACGGGGATCGAACCCGCGATCTTCGCCTTGGCAAGGCGACGTAGTACCACTCTACTACTCGCGCGTATTTAGTTAGAGGACTCAATATCTGAATCATCAGTTCGAATCTCTCTGAGTGCCCAGAACCGGAATCGAA
>DFGZ01000309.1:0-7205 GCA_002371295.1 Oribacterium sp. UBA3737
AAGACGATGGGAGAGATATCAAAAAAGGTACTTGGCACCACAGACCTTACCAAAGAAGCTGCGATTATCAGCCAGGGTTCCAATGAGGCAGTCCGTACTTCCAATGATAAGATGCGGGAAATGTCAGAATCCATGACAGACATAACCGAGAAGGCAAATGAAATCGGAAAGATCATAAAGACCATTGATGACATTGCATTCCAGACCAACATTCTTGCGCTTAATGCAGCTATTGAGGCGGCAAGAGCAGGAACTGCCGGAAAGGGATTTGCGGTTGTTGCTGACGAGGTAGGTAATCTTGCGAAGAAGTCACAGGATGCTGCCGGCAATACTGCGAAGCTTATTGAAGATACCATTGAGGCTGTACATAAGGGAGCAGGAATCACAGATGAGACCGCTGTTGCCCTTGGAAAGGTATCCGAAAGCTTTACAAGAATCGATGAACTCATAAGCAAGATTTCCGAAGCTTCCCAGCAGCAGAATGCCGGAATTCAGCAGGTAACAGACGGTATAGATCAGATTTCTTCTGTTGTACAGACAAACTCGGCAACCGCAGAGGAAAGTGCAGCGGCCAGCCAGGAGCTCTCAACTCAGGCAGAAAAACTGGATGGTCTTGTTACAAAATTCAAGCTGAAGGATTAAACATCTATCCAATATGGTGTGTTAAGGCCCCGGTTCATGGATCTGAGGCCTTGCTGGAGGCATATCGTACACAGGGATATGAAACTACTGAAATTGACTATCGAAACCTCTTTACCAATTTTTAATAAACTAATGCTTGATTAGTTTTGCAAATAGTGTATACTGAAATCACGCAAGTAAATCGCGCACAACTTAATAGCACAGCTAATATCATTATACATATAAACGGAGGTAAATACTATGGAATACAAGTTTACAAAGGACAATTTTCAGAAGGAAGTTTTAGAGAGCGATATCCCTGTACTGGTTGATTTTTATGCTGACTGGTGCGGACCATGCAAGATGATGTTCCCTATAGTTGAGGCACTTGCAGAGCAGTACGACGGCAAAATCAAAATTGGTAAGGTTAATTCCGATGAAGAGATGGATCTTGCTACATCATACCAGGTACGCAGCATTCCTTCATTTTTCATCATCAAGGATGGTAAGGTAGTTGAAAATATTGTAGGAGCTATTTCAAAAGAGGCTCTTGAGGAGAAGCTTAACAAGCTTATCTGATATACAAGAATTCATTAATCTGCTTATAAGCTGCCTTTTATACATGAAGGCAGCTTTTTTTATGCGAGATAGGGAGGATAACATGGCATCTAAAAATGTAGCTGAAGTCTCCAGGGACATCTGCGTTGCCTGCGGAGCCTGCACCAAGGTCTGTCCCAGACAGGCGATATCTGTAATAAACGGCTGCTTCTCTTTTGTTAATGAAGATCTGTGCGTCGGATGCGGCAAGTGTGCAAAAACCTGTCCTGCCGACTGCATACTTATAAAGGAGAGAGCCTCATGAAAAAACAATGGTACGACTATCTTTGGATATGGTCTATAGTGTATTTCGCACTTGGATTTTTCAATATCCTTTTCGCATGGCTGGGCATGATAGATTTCCTTCTGCCTCTTATTTTTGCCATCTTCGGAGGTAACAAATATTTCTGCAACAACATGTGCGGAAGAGGGCAGTTATTAAACAAGCTGGGAACCGATCTAAAGTGCTCCCGTAACCGTAAGACTCCAAAATGGATGGTGTCCAAATGGTTCAGGGCCGGTTTTCTCGTCTTTTTCCTGTGCATGTTCGGCAATATCATAATCCAGACATGGCTGGTGGCATCCGGAGCTGAAAGCCTTCGGGAGGTGATCAAGCTTTTCTGGACCTTCAGGGTACCTTGGGGATGGACCTACACTCAGGGACTGGTCCCGGACTGGATAGCCCAGTTCAGTTTCGGTTTCTACAGCCTCATGCTCACCTCTACCCTTATCGGAATCATAGTTATGATTCTTTTCAAACCCAGGAGCTGGTGTACCTTCTGCCCGATGGGAACCATGACCCAGTCAATCTGCAAAATCAAAAAGCATTAACTTCTGACCCATCCCTGATTAAGCAGTATGAGTAACATATAACAAAAAAACGGCATCTGAATGCCAGCTATATATAATTTTTATAGCGCAAATCTTACGAAAATCTTGCAAAAAGTCTTGCATTACTCTATACTGAATTTAAGCAAAATTCTACGAAAAGTAGGAGGTAGGGATTAATGAAACCTACAGCAATATAGAGGTAAGTGACCAATCCAATGGCTTACCTCTTTTTTGTTGTATATAAAGAAATCCCGGGAGGCATATATGAAACTGATTAAAGGCGGAAGAGTCATTGACCCTGCAAACGGCATTGACCGTATTACAGATATAGTCATCGATGATGCAGGAATGATAAAAAGCGTAGGAAACGCTGATGCTTCAGCTTCTTATGAAGCTGTTATAGACGCTGAAGGCATGGTGGTGGCACCGGGCTTTGTGGATGTACATGTACATTTCCGTGATCCGGGGCTCACTTATAAGGAAGACATCGAGACCGGAGCCCGGGCTGCTGCTGCCGGAGGCTACACAACAGTCATCTGCATGGCAAACACGAAGCCACCGGTTGATTCTGTCGAAATTCTTACGGAGCTTACGGCAAGAGAAAAGCTGCTTCCTATACATGTACTTCAGACTGCCAATGTCACCGTCTCTATGCAGGGCAGGGAACTTACGGATATGGATGCGCTGCTCTCGGCAGGGGCCGTGGGATTTACAGATGACGGTGTGCCGATTGCCGACGAAAAGCTCATTGTGAAGGCATTGGCAAAATGCAAAGAACTGGATGTACCCATCTCACTGCACGAGGAGGATCCTGCTCTTATGTACAGTGCGGGTGTGAACAAGGGTGCTGTTTCCGAAAAGCTGGGACTCGGAGGCGCACCTGACGAAGCTGAGTACGTTCTCGCAGCAAGAGACATCATGCTTAACAGAAAGATAGGCGCAAAGCTTGATATACAGCACATATCAAGCGGAGTCACAGTGGATGTGATCCGTGCAGCAAAAAAGATGGGAATCAGAGTGTATGGAGAGGTCACTCCACAGCACCTTGCGGCAACAGAGGATCTTGTTCTCGAAAGAGGCTCTCTTGCCAGGGTAAACCCGCCTCTCCGGACAGAAGAGGACAGGCAGGCTCTCATCCGGGGACTGTCAGACGGAACCATCGACATGATCGCTACGGATCATGCTCCTCACAGCAGTGAAGAAAAGTCAAAGCCCATAGCGGAAGCCCCAAGCGGCATGATCGGACTTGAGACAGCTCTCGGACTTGTCATAACATATACGGTACGCACCGGGCAGCTTTCCCTTTCACAGATCATAAAGGCTCTTACCGTAAACCCAGCCGGCCTTTATAAGCTTGATGCAGGCTCCCTCTCGGAAGGTTCTCCCGCGGATCTCGTGATCTTTGACCCGGAAGAGCGGTGGACAGTCCCTGACAGCTTTTTTTCAAAGGCAGGTAATTCACCTTTCATCGGAATGGAGCTTTACGGAAGGGTCAAGACCACAATCTGCGGAGGAAATGTGGTATACCGGGATAAATGATCAAAATGAATTGAGTCAGCGTTGCAGTCTCAAAAAACTATTTTAAAGGGTATTCGTGCCTTCCTTTAAAGGAATTACATGCTTTCGTATAAATGGCTTTCACGCCTTCGTATAAAGGGCTTTCGTGCCTTCGTCATAACATAAGCGGACAAGGATAAATACTATCTTTGTCCGCTTTTATTAATTTTTTTATATTTTAAAACTATTAAATGTTATGTTTTTGCCGAAGATAACATTATACAAAAAACCGGTTGTGAAAAAAATCTTAATGAACGGAGGCAAAATGAACATCCCAAGACCATCAACCAAGAATCATAAGGGACCTAAACGCAGTATCAGTACGACACTGCTGGTCATTCTGGTACCTATTATCGTAGTCAGTATCGTTTTCATCATCCTTTTCCTGAGTAATCAGTCGGAAAAACAGATTTCATCTCTTTCTCTGGATGAACTGCAGTCTCAATCGGATTACAATGCCGAGCGTTTTGGTGCAAAGATCAACAATATAGTAGCGCGATGTGAGATTTTTGCCCAAACGGCTGAAACCGTGGACTTTACAGATCGTGACGCTGTACAGGCATATATGAATAAATCCGTAAATATAGGAGAACTGGAGAATCAGGGTATCTATATCGGTTTCTCAGACAAAGATATGCGCTATGCCGATTATACCGTTCCTCCTGAAGGCTATGATCCTACTGCAAGAGGCTGGTATAAGGACGGTCTGTCCTGGAGTGTATACACCCCGATCGAGCCGTACGTTGATGCCCTTTCCAATAAACTCTGCGTATCCTTTATCCGTAGAATAAACTTTAAGAACGGTGAGACCGGCGTCAGCGGAATAGACATTTTCCTCGATACCATCGCAAATGAGACACTT
This sequence comes from Oribacterium sp. UBA3737, assembly GCA_002371295.1. The sequence continues at coordinate 4,469 of DFGZ01000309.1, forward strand.
GCACTTACGCCTATGGGAACCGGTAAGACCGCAATCGTGTCAGGTTCTCTCATTGTTGCCTGTCCTGATGTTTCAAAGAACGGAACAGCCGTGGCAGACAGTGGCGACTCCTTACTGATTCAGGCTGCCAAGTCCGTTAAGGCCGGACAGCATGCCCTTTTAAAAGACGGCAAGGATATTTACTATGTGGCAGCTTCTGAAGTTCCCGGAACAGACTGGATCCTGTACTCAACCGTTCCCGAAGCCAGCGTTCTGAAAGCAAGCAGAAATTTCCAGAGGATATGCTTTATCATAATGATAGTTGTTATCGTTGTAATAGTGCTCACCCTTCTTCTAGTAATAAGCTCAGTCATCACCCTGCCTCTCAGAAAGGTCACATCAGCAGCAGAAAAGATTTCCGAGGGTGATTTCGATGTAGATCTTCCGACAGGATCAAAGAACGAGATCGGTCAGCTTGCTGTGGCTTTCAGTAAGACCACAGACCAGCTCCAGAACTATCAGGGCTATATCGATGAGATATCAGATGCTCTTTCAGATGTCTCACAGGGTAATCTCAATGTCAGCCTGAAGCGTGAATACGTAGGACAGTTCAGGAAGCTCAAGGACAACATGGACAACCTCGTATCCCAGCTGCATGGAATAATTTCTTCCATCATGAACTCGGCTAAACTGGTAGGCGGTGGAGCGAACCAGATTTCCGACGGTGCTCAGGGTCTCGCCCAGGGTGCAACAGAGCAGGCCAGCTCCATAGAAGAGCTTTCCGCAGAGATCAATCAGATCAATACTGAAACAGTCAACATGGCTCAAAATGCCCATACTGTTGAAGAACATATCAATCATGCAGAAGATCAGATCAACACAAGTAATGAACAAATGATCGATCTTCGTAAGGCAATGGAAGACATCACTGATAAGTCCCAGCGTATTTCATCCATCATCAAGACCATCGATGACATCGCATTCCAGACCAACATCCTTGCACTGAATGCGGCAGTAGAGGCCGCCCGTGCCGGAGCCGCAGGTAAGGGTTTTGCTGTCGTTGCAGATGAGGTTCGTAATCTTGCAGGAAAGTCATCAACAGCAGCTCTGGATACCTCCAACCTTATAACGGAGACCATAACCGCAGTTGAGCATGGAGACAAGCTCACATCACAGACCGCAGAATATCTGAAGAGCACTCAGGAGTCTACAAAGAAGGTAGTAGAACTCATTGCCCAGATCACTGCGGCAACAGATCAGCAGCAGCAGTCACTTGACGGAATCAAACGTGGTATCGATCAGATTTCAAGTGTAGTTCAGACCAATGCCGCGACAGCGGAAGAGAGTGCCGCAGCAAGTCAGGAGCTGACAAGACAGGCCGGCATCCTGAATTCAGAGGTAAACAAGTTCACTCTTTAACGGAACGAAGCTCAGGGCTCATTCGGGCTCTGGGCTTTTTTTCGTGATAAGGCTTAAAAGCATATGTCGCGGCTGCATATACATATATGTTTAAGCCAATGCGGAATCGAGCAGGGCAATAGAACATGGCAATATAGCAGGGCGTTTCATCCCTGCTGCAATAAGAATATGGTAAAGATCCCTCTATTCGGAAATAATTCAAATTTGGACTAATACTACAGCCTACTCTGTCGATATAATTAATGCAAAGTAAAAAATTTGTAACTTTCTTAATTAAATCGCAAATTTATCATTAATTTGTGACACTATTGTGACATTTCTCTTGATATACTTAAGTCACAAAAGAAAGAAATAATTGATGTGACCAATCCAATGGCATCGATTACAAGTAAGAATCCCTCAAGTTTGTCCTCCCTATATCTTAAACTTGAGGGATTTTTATGTTATTATTTTTTAGGCATTTATGACCATTTATAAGTTTTTTTCAATCCATAAACTGTTTTATGTTGTATTGCCTGTCTTTAGGTGCTAAAATAAATCCATAAATATTTTGCCGTAGAGAGTAGAGAGTATGGCAGTGAGCAGTTTAGAAAAGCTGCTTGCTTGCGTGTACTCTCTTTTTTTGCGCGTAAATTCGGATACATTCAATTTAAGCAGCGAAAAATCACATGTTGAGGAAATCAATCTATGCAAAGAAAAGAATTCATTGAACAAATTGAAAACAATCCGATCATCGCGGCAATCAAAGATGACGCCGGACTTGAAAAATGTCTGGAAACAGACATTGGCGTCATATTCGTTCTCTACGGTGATGTCTGCAGCATCCCAAAGATCGTAAAGCGTATCAAGGATGCGGGAAAGACGGTTGTTATCCATGTGGACCTGATAAACGGACTGTCTTCCAAAGAAGTTTCTCTTGATTTCATCAGAAACTACACCGAAGCAGACGGTATCATCACCACGAAGCCAAACCTTATAAAACATGCCAAAGAGCTGGGGCTTAACACCATTTTGAGATTTTTTATGCTGGACAGCATCGCGCTTCAGAATGTCGAAAAACAGAGTCATGCAGATGTGCAGCCCGACATCATTGAGGTACTTCCCGGCATACTGCTTCCGGAGTTTTTTGAGAAGATTAAAAAGATCTCCAAAGTAAGACTGATGGCCAGCGGCCTTATTACGAACAAGACAGAGGTACTCAATGCACTGAACAACGGAGTCATCTCAGTATCAACGACGAATCAGGCAATTTGGGAAATGTAGATACAAGTGTCATAAGTCTTCTCCCACTTGTGCTTGCACAAAGGTGGGAGGAAGACTTCATGACACGCCCCACATG
>DFGZ01000309.1:7322-7462 GCA_002371295.1 Oribacterium sp. UBA3737
ACGCGTGAGCGCAAAGCGCGAAGCGGTCCGATATCTACTTCATTCATTGAACACTAAATTTTATTATCCGAGAACAGGAGGACATCCAGGATATGGCTAAATACGTAATGGCTTTGGATGCAGGAACCACCAGTAACCGC
>DFGZ01000278.1 GCA_002371295.1 Oribacterium sp. UBA3737
AGATCTGACCGGCTTTCGTTTGGGTGTTTTAGGTTGAATAGGTTGAATAGGTTGAATAGCGTGAATGAGTCTTGAATTCTACGTACGAAGATGTTATAATAAAATCCTACCAAAATAGTAGGTAAATATAATCAAGAGAGAAAATCATGCAGAAATACTTTAAGTCTATCGTGAATATGAGCATGATGCACATGTGTTGTTGCATGTGCTACTGTTGTTGTGCGAATTTTCCGTATGGATTACAGAGAGATGACTGAAAGATTGTAGGATTGTTTATCATTCTGAAATTTTTGTTGCGGAGGATTCAAAAGAGTCTTCCGCATTTTTTATTAAATGATGCCATAGCTCAAGGGAAGAGCAGGGTCTCATACACCTTCTATACCGGTTCAATTCCGGTTGGCATCACTAAAGAATATTCTTAAAAAGGAGTGTCATATCATGGCAAAGAAAGAGAATAAATACAAGGGATACGGAATTGCAACGCAGGCAATACATACCGGAACGGATTACGATGAAGGAACAGGAGCAGTAAGAAGACCGCTTCATATGGCAAACAGCTACAAGCTGCCGGATGACCTATCACAGGTGAATTATTCATCTACTGATCTTCTGATGTATTCGCGGAACGGCAATCCGAACCAACATTGGCTGGAAGAGAAGATTGCTGCTATGCATGAAGCGGATGACGCTATCGTTTTGGCAAGCGGTGTGGCGGCACTTCATGCCCTGTTTTGGACGCTGTTAAAAACCGGCGACAGGGTGGTTTATCCAAATGTCAGCTATATGGCTGTCTATCGCATGTTCCATGAACTTTTCAATAATAAATTTGGTGTGGATACCGTAATGGTTGATATGACAGATCTGGATGCTGTGCAAAAGGCCATCACTCCCGGTACAAGACTTGTTCACATAGAAACGCCGGATAATCCTACGAATGGTGTTACTGACATAGAGGCTATCGCAAAGATTGCACATGAGAACGGAGCCGTTGTATCGGTCGATAATACGTTTGCATCTCCTTTTAACCAGAAACCGCTGGGGCATGGAGCGGATTTTGTTGTGGAGGCGCTTACAAAGTTTATCAACGGCCATGGGGATGCCCAGGGAGGTGCGATCATATCCAATGATCTGGAGACAATGGACCGCATCCGTTACGAAGCACAGGTAAATGTGGGCTCTGTCATAAGTCCGTTCAATGCATGGCAGATATTCCGTGGTTCTGTTACTTTTCCGCTTCGAATGAAGCAGATCAATGAATCATCACAGAAGATCGCTGAATGGCTGGAGCAGAGAGAGAATGTCACTTTTGTTTCCTACCCGGGACTTCCGAGCAATCCGGGACACGAGCTGGCAAAGCGTCAAATGAGGAATGGGTATGGAGGTGTTATCTCATTTGGCATAAAAGCGGATGACAAAGCGGTGGAGAGATTCTGCGCTGCTCTGAAGGTAGTCACCTTCGCTGTATCTCTTGGACATGACGAGAGCCTTATCTTTCCGCAACCGAGCTATGATGAGCGTATAAATATGTATCCTGAAAAATTCAGAAGAGGTTTTATCCGTTTCTCTGTAGGCCTTGAAGAACCGGAGGACATTATTGCTGATCTGGATCAGGCGTTAAGGAGAATCGGATTATAATATGAGCAAACAATATGAACTGCTTATAGATGAGCAAAGGGAAAAACTGAATAAGCTGAGAGAGATAATATCGGAACTGGGCAGTCTGGCGGTTGGATTTTCCGGCGGGGTTGATTCTTCCTTTCTGCTGGCAGTCGCACATGAAATACTGAGAGACCGCGTAATCGCAGTTACTGGGGTTGACGCCTCTGTTCCGGAGAGAGAAGTGAATGAAGCAAAGGCATTTTGTATAGATCGCGGTATCAGGCATATCTTATGCACGGTTGATCCACTGAGAGAAGAAGGGTACAGGAATAACAGCCCTGACAGGTGCTATTTCTGTAAACACGGAATCTTTACCGAAGTGAAGAAGATAGCTGATGAGTATGGAATAGAATATATGGCTGAAGGCTCCAATATGGATGATATTGGTGATTACCGTCCCGGACTGAAGGCAGCGGCGGAATTGTCTGTAAAAAGTCCATTGAGAGAAGCCGGACTATATAAAAAGGACATCAGACTGATCTCTAAGGCAATGGGACTTTCAACCTGGAGCAAACCGGCTTATGCATGCCTTGCCTCCCGTTTTGTTTACGGTGAGGAGATAACTGAAGAGAAACTGCATATGATTGATCGTGCAGAGCAGTTCTTGATAGAACGCGGGTTCTTTGAAGAACGTGTCCGGATGCATGGAAACATTGCAAGGATTGAGGTTCCATCGGCTGATATACCGCGCCTTGCATCGGATGAAGTTAGAGAAGCAGTGCATGATGAGTTTAAGAAACTGGGCTTCCTATTCGTTACCTTGGATCTGAAGGGATACCGTACAGGAAGCATGAATGCAACATTAACAGTTTAATGGGAAGAAGGTGTCACTATGAAGATAGCTCTTGCGCAGATGCAGATGTCGCAGGATATAGAGTCGAATTATCAGAAATCGCTTTGCTTTATACGTGAGGCGGCAGAAAAGGGAGCGCAGCTCGTGATGTTCCCGGAGATACAGTTGACACCGTTCTTTCCGCAATATGAAAATGAAGATGCGTCTGACTATGTTATTACGTTTAATCATCCGTATGTTAAGGGTATATGTGACGTCTGCCGTAAAAACCGTATTTTTTCTTCTCCGAACTTTTACATTGAAGAAAATGGGAAGAGATATGATATGAGTTTTCTTATTGATGACGAGGGAAATATCATTGGTACGCAGAAAATGGTTCATGTCGCCCAATGTGAGCAGTTTTACGAACAGAGTTATTATACACCGTCAGAAGAAGGATTTTCCGTGTTTGATACAAAGATTGGGAAGATAGGCATCGTAGTCTGTTTTGATCGACATTACCCGGAGAGTATCAGAACAGAGGCTTTGCGTGGAGCAGAGCTAATCCTTGTGCCGACAGCAAATACTACGGCTGAGCCGTTGGAAATGTTTCAGTGGGAAATAAGGGTTCAGGCGTTCCAGAACAGTGTGAATATAGCAATGTGCAACCGGGCAGGAAGAGAAGACGTGATGGTATTTTACGGTGAGTCGTTAGTGAGCGGTTATGATGGAGAATTGGTTGCTGTTGCCGGCCGCGGAGAGGAATTATTGGTTACAGAAATTGACCTCCCCGGGGCATCAGCGGCAAGAAATAAAAAGCCGTACACTTTGCTCAGAAGAACGGAATTATATGAATGAGGTGTATCAGGTGAAGAGGTATGAGTTAATTGCATCAAGAAAATACTGGTGGATGCGATTATCTTCTGCGAGTTCAGGATGGAATGCAAGCCCAATCTGGTTTTTGTACCTCACCCCCACAATATGATCATAGGCAGTAGCAATGACATCCACATTGTTTGATACTGACTCAATATACGGTGCGCGTATAAATGTCATGTTGAAGTCAGATATATCTCCGACATCGCCCTTGTAATAAAAACTACCCAGCTGTCTGCCATAGGCATTGCGTTTTACAAGGACCGGAAGAGTCCCGAACCAGGTGTTTTCATCATTGCTGATTTTATCAGCAAGAAGAATTAAACCCGCACACGTCGCAAGAACCGGTAAGCCGTTATTTATCATCTCTTTTAATGGATCCAGCATATGCAGATCCTTCAACAGTTTGCCTTGTACGGTGCTTTCTCCTCCCGGAAGAATCAAACCGTCCAAAGTTCCTATATCCGATTTCTGCCTGAGAAGAATGGTGTCTGCACCAAGTGACTGCAAAACAGAACGGTGTTCTTCAAAGGCTCCCTGAACGGCAAGTATACCGATCCTCATATCATTTACCTCGTTCTTCCATGATTAGTTGTATTTCATTTTCGTTGATGCCGACCATGGCTTCACCGAGATTTTTTGACAGTTCCGCAAGAAGGGCAGGATCATCATAATTCGTAACGGCTTTTACAATTGCAGCAGCACGCTTTTCGGGTTCACCGGATTTGAATATTCCGGAGCCAACGAAAACACCTTCTGCACCAAGCTGCATCATAAGGGCGGCATCTGCAGGGGTGGCTACTCCTCCGGCTGCAAAATTAACAACAGGAAGTTTTTTGTTCTTATGGACATACTGTATTAATTCAAATGGTACCTGGTATTCTTTTGCGGCTTCGAACAATTCATCTTCTCTCATTGATGATACACGGGAGATTTCTGCCTGCATACGTCTCATATGGCGGACAGCCTGGACAATATCACCGGTGCCCGGTTCGCCTTTTGTCCTTATCATGGAAGCTCCTTCGTTGATTCTTCTCAATGCTTCTCCGAGGTCACGGGCTCCGCACACAAATGGAACTTTAAAGTCACGCTTATTGATATGATATACATCATCAGCAGGGGAAAGAACTTCGGATTCATCAATGTAATCTATCTCGATTGCCTGAAGAATCTGTGCTTCTGCAAAGTGGCCGATCCTGCACTTTGCCATGACTGGTATGGACACAGATTCCTGAATTCCACTGATCATAGCAGGATCGCTCATTCGCGACACTCCCCCGGCGGCACGTATATCAGCGGGTATCCGTTCCAAAGCCATAACAGCACAAGCACCCGCAGCTTCCGCAATTTTAGCCTGTTCCGGAGTCGTAACATCCATGATCACGCCGCCCTTTAGCATCTGGGCAAGATTCTTGTTTAATTCATATCGGTTATCTGACATTATAGTAATCCTCCTTGCGTTTTTGTGCATTTTATTGTAAAATTGGGCATATGAAAATATCCAAATCAGGAGAAAAATATATACCCAGATGAGCAAAGCAGGTACAATTGATCATTCGCAACCTCTATATATTAAGTTATATGAGCATATAAAAGAGAATATCGTGGCAGGAGCATATCCCTATGGCCACAGGCTGCCTTCGAAAAGAATTATGGCCGAGGAAGCAAAAGTAAGTATCATCACCGTTAAGCACGCTTACGAGCTGCTGTGCGATGAAGGGTATGTAGAGTCAAGAGAGCGAAGCGGATATTATGTTGCTTTCCGTGAAGAGGATGGTTTTGCTTGTTCGGAGAAAGAAATGATTTCGCATACTCATCATAGGCACCAGATTCCTGAATTATCCTTTCCGTTTTCTGTATTAGCCAGGACAATGAGACGGATATTGACTGAGTATGGTGAACAGGTATTTGAAAAATCGACTAACAAGGGATGCACCCTGCTTCGGGATGAAATACGAAAATATCTGGGACGCAACAGGAGTGTATACGCAGATATTGAACAGATTATCATAGGATCAGGTGCAGAATATTTATATAATCTGATTGTTGGCCTTTTTGGGACGGATACAGTTTTTGCGTTGGAGTATCCGTCATATGAAAAAATAGCAAAGGTTTATCGGGCAGCCGGCGTTCAAGTCGAAAAACTGCCTTTGGGAGAGAACGGGATAGAAAGCAATGCGCTATCTTCATCAAATGCAGATGTTTTACATGTATCACCATATAGAAGTTTTCCTTCAGGTATTACAGCATCAGCATCAAAAAAACATGAATATATCAGGTGGGCAGGACGATATGGCCGATATATAATTGAGGATGATTTTGAATCTGAATTCTCAGTTTCCAGGAAACCAGAAGATACCATGTTTGAGTTATCTGAGCATGATAATGTTATATATATGAATACGTTTTCAAAAACCATATCGGGGTCACTAAGAGTAGGATATATGGTGCTTCCGAAACGCCTGGTTCAAAAATTTGATATGGATCTTGGTTTCTACTCATGTACAGTGCCGACATTTGAACAGATCCTGATTGCTGAATTGATCCGGAATGGTGATTTTGAAAGGCACATTAACAGAGTGAGAAGAAGGAAGAGAAGAGATGGTGAATAAGAGCAAGTTTTTCGCCATCCTGAAAAATGTCCGAAAAAACTTTTA
>DFGZ01000310.1 GCA_002371295.1 Oribacterium sp. UBA3737
GTGGGAGATAAAGATTCAGGCCTTCCACAGCAGTGTCTTCGTAGCCATGGTGAATCGCGTTGGACTTGAGGGAAAAATGCTGTTTTGTGGAGAGTCTATCGTCGCTGGCCCTACTGGTGAAACCATCGTACTAGCTGGTAGTGAAGCTGATTTACTGCTCTGCGAGCTGGATTTGAGTCAGGCTGCTTCTATCCGTACTGGCAAGCCTTATACCCAGCTCCGTCGAACGGAGTTATACGAATAAGAAGAGAAAAAAACGGAGAGGTTTCCCTCTCCATTTTCATTAATAGTGCACTATTTCCGCTCCGAGTAATCGTATGCTTGCTGTATCCATTCAAGAAGTTCCGAATTCAGTTCTTCAGACCTGCTGATTAAGAAGTGTGTCGTCCATCTGCACGGATAAGCTTCTGTCTTAACTGCAACACGCTCTGAGTCAAGTGAATACGACAGTCCTAGGGTTACCCATGAGTTAAGACTCAATTGCATTTAACCTTCTCCGAACATCTTCTCAATGCATCTGTAGCTTCAAAATGTCTATGAGCATTATACTTTTCTTCCTGTCAATAACAAATTAAAATGTCACTTTTCTGAGTATGTATTAACGCGAGGAAATGTCACTTTTAGGTAGGCTGAGTAAGAAACGAAGGTAGGTTGCTGTTCAAAGCGTTCAAAACCCTTGCGGGGGACGGGTTTCAAACACTTCGAACAGGCGGGGCTACTACTAATGCGCCTCAAGGCCGGCGAGGCCAAGAGATTCCTGCCTGAAAGAGCGATTAGAAAGGGACTTCTTCATCATCGTCATCAAAGCTCTGCGTAAAATCAGACGAGTAAAAAGCAACTGAGTCTTCCTGCATTTCACGTATGATACGCATAGCGGAAATATAGTCCATATAGCAGCCGTTCTCTTCGTAGATATCCCATGGATTACCATAAGCGGTACCGGTTTTCTTTATCCACGAGCGAAGTTTGCCACGCTCCTCGGGAGTTGTATGCCCGATCGTTTTCAAATAAGCATTCATTTTGTATTTTATGTCTATATTCACGGTATCCCTCCACATTACTTTTGAGAAGCCTGCTGTTTCGCAAAGAAGAGGTCATACAGGAACAGCAGCGTTTCGTTGTAATCTTCGAACCACCAGATGGACTTCCACTTCTCAGAGCTATGTTTTAGATGTGTAGAAACGGCTTCAACACGTTTCTCTTTCACGGGAGATGTCCTTGCTTGCACAGACTTGACGGGAGCCTTAGAGGGCTCGCAGCGCTTCACGGAATAGACGAAATTCTGGTATTGAGCTCGCATACCTGTGTTTGGATTGACCATCACGGTAATATCCTTTTTGGGCAAAGCAAATGGCTTCCCGTCTTTAAAGAGCTGGAATGTCTTTCCTTTGAAGGAGAACACGCCGGTCTTGTCGGTTTTCCTCTGTGCTTTTATGCAGAGGATATCGTCCAGAGTGGAAGGATTAGCGACGGGGACAAAGATTGACTCTCCTGTGCATTCTACTTTGAAATGTTCGTTAAACAGGTCGATGTACTCTTCCTCCAGGAACTTGTTCGCCTCAGAAACGGTTGTTATATTTCGCTTGGCGAACTCAACCGGCAACCGGCTTTGCAGGGTTTGCCACATTCTTTCCACACGGCCCTTCGCTTCCGGTGAATTGGCATGAATAATGTCTACTCCAAGCTCATGCATTGCACGCCCAAACTGGGTTAAGTTGACAGTCTTTCCCTGAATTTCTTCTTCGATCGTGAGCTTTCCAGTTTTGGGAGAACGAAAAATTGTGTGCTTGTCAGAGTAGATAGACTGCGGAACTCCAAATTTCAGGCAGCATCGCCGCATCATCTCTTCGTATCCAAAGAGACATTCATTCTGGGTTATGTACAGACCAACTATTTTGCCGGTTGCGTCATCGATCGCCCCGTGTAACGCGTACTTAATCAGTCCCCCAAACCATTCAAAGGGGGTGGCATCGATCTGCACCAGTTCACCTGGGTGATCCCGACGATCTCGACGTTTCTTTCCACGTTTTCTTTGCCGCTTGCTCTTTGGACTTTCGATCCCGGCACTTTTGAGGATGTTCCTGAGTGCTGTGTATGAGATGACAATTTTGTAGTCGCTCTCGAGAATCTCCCGAAAATGTAAGAAATTGGCGCGCTGAAAAGCCGCCTCTCCGTAGATCGAGATAATTCTCTCCTTCGTTTCTGCGGTTATGGCATGTGCTGGTGTCTTCCCTGTATTTTTGTTGATGACAAATTCTGCGCCTTCTGCCTCTATTCCTTTCTTCAGTCGTGTGACCTGGCGCTCGGACAGTCCCAGCAGCTCTGCCGCTTTAGCTCTGGTAATAGCCTTACTTCGGTACCGTTCAATCACCTGATACTTCCGTAACTGAGATTGTGTCAATGTTATCGTCCTTTCCATGATTATATTCTACATCATGAAAGTGACATTTTCTCAAGTTACTTACAGGGTGACATTATCACTTGTTAACAACAAACGTTCCTCAAATGGCTTGATAACCATGCCTTTTCGTGGTATCTTATAAGCGTAAGCAT
>DFGZ01000066.1 GCA_002371295.1 Oribacterium sp. UBA3737
TATCTTCTCAAAACAGAAGTCTTCTCACTGTATGAGCGTCAAATGTCACGTCCTTCACTCCGGTGGTCTCGATCTGGTAGAGCGCATTAGCCGCAAGGTGCTCTGCTGCCTGCTCCAGATCTCTGCATCCCGTCTGATCGCGATACTTCTCAAGTATCACATCGATGGCCCTGTCCTCCACCACACACTCCGAAGGATCCATGCCCATACGTCTTAGTACCTTAGGCAGTGAGAATTTCCTGAATATTATCCTTTTCTCCTCAGGTGTGTAATCCGGGATATCTATGACCGCAAATCTGCTCATGAGAGGCTCCGAGATTCTGGACTTGTCATTGGCAGTTGCCACAGGATATACCCCGTTAGTGGGGATACGGCACTCGATATAATTGTCCGTGTAACCGATATTATCAAGCAGTGTCAGAAGGGCATCCGCCGGATTTCCGTTCACACTGTTCTTATCGGCTTTATCCAGCTCATTTATTATGAAAACAATATTACTGGAGCCGCTTTGTGTAAATGCCTCCATTATGCGCCCGGCCTTGGCATTGGCATAAACCCGGGGACTTCCTGTCAGCGCCTCCGAATCATGAATGGCACTCATGTCGAGACTGGTCCAGGGAAGCCTCAGTATCCTGGCTACAGCGTAGGCAAGCTGGGACTTTCCGATACCCGCAGGTCCCGCAAGCAGAAGTCCGTAGGCAGGAAGGGTGTGGGTTCTGTTTATCTGGATAATGGTCTCCATGATACGCTGCTTGACACGCTCAAGACCGAAAAGCTCTTCATCCAGGATCTGCCTTGCCCTGACAGGATCAATGGAAGCAAAATACTCCCCCTTCCAGTGTATATTCAGCACCATCTGGAGGGCTCTTTCAGCGTGGCGTCGCTCTTCCGGAGTGATAGTTGAAGATTTGATGAGATTCAGGCTTCTGTCTGCCCAGATCTGCATGTTCTTCGGAAGGGTATGTCTCGCGCAGGCAAGGTAATTCTGCATTGAGTTAAGGTCTCTCATATCCTGCCGCCCGGACTCTTCAGGCTCTTCATCCATATCGGTATCCTCCGGTGCCTCACTCTCGGAAAGTCTCTCTATCACCATCTGAAGAAATCTGTCACGTTCAGTCTGGATACCGGATCCGCTTGGATTCACTGCACGTATCTTATAGACACAGTATCCTTCCTCCCGGCTCTCTCCGGTCAGTCTCACGGATACATGGTTCTCTCCCAGCCATCTTTCAAGCTCCACAAATCGCTTGTCTATAGTGAGGACAGGATGGTTCAGGTCTCTGCCGTCCTTGTCCAGGCCGCTGACATTGGCCTCCACCGTGCCTCCCGTATAAGCGAAGGAATTCCCTCTCAAGGGGTTTATAAAAACTCCGACAGCGTGCCGGGGAAGCTTTTCTTCCCCCTCCGTAAGGATCATGATGGGAGTCTCAGGAGAAAGCTCCTTGCTGTCACTTATCACCACCTTGAATGCATGAGACGCCGCAGTTCCGGCCTCATTGCCCCCCTCTGCTTCCGGATTCACTATCGTACTACTGTTAAAGTCAAAAATCCTGTCCCCCATATATGCGCCCGTCTATAAATCGATGAAAATCGATTTCCCCTTTCTTACTAACATCAGTGCCTGACAATTGAGCCAAAAGTACCGGATCAGGCCATCATCTATCTGCCTATACTAACATACTTTCGCTTTCCAGTCACATATCATAGTGTGAACAGAGATATGCTGTTTTTTAATTGATAACCATCAGCCGACCGTCGGAGACAGCTCCTGTCCATAAATGATATAGGTAAGTCCGTCAGCCTTATTTATAAATTCGGCATTTTTTGAAAAAAAAATTAAACGTGAGTATACAGAACACAATAAGATACTTCAGTGCTCTTTATACTCACGTTTTAATCTATGCATCAGATATCAGACTATGGTGCAGCCGATCTGCTCAAGTCTCTCCCAGACAAAGTTCTGGGTCATGGAGCCGGTCTCTTCAAGCTCCTTGAGAAGGAGCTCTTCCTTCTGCTTTGTCTTGATGGTATTTTCGTAAACTTCCTTTGCGTACTCAGGCTTGATGAAGACGATTCCGTCCTGATCACCTACTACGATATCTCCCGGATTAACCAGCTGTCCTCCGCAGACGATGGGAACATTGACCTCGCCAGGACCGTTGAAGAAAGGACCGTTAGGGCTCACTCCCTTTGCGAAAACAGGGAAATCCAGCTCTGAAAGCACCATACTGTCACGAAGGGCACCGTCGCAGATGATTCCGGCAGCGCCTGCCTTCATGGCATACTTTGTTGTGACTTCACCGATAACAGCTCTGTCTTCAAATCCACCCGCATCAATTACTATTACATCTCCGGGCTTAACATACTTAAGTGCAGCTCTGAACATAAGGTTGTCTCCGTGAGGAAGCTTTATGGTAAAAGCCGTACCTACAACAGTCTTTCCTGTGAAGGATGAAATCTTATGGAAAACCGCCTGGGTTCTGGACATGTTATCATCAAGATCAGCAACCTGAAGTCCCTCAAAAAGCGAAACCAACGACCTGTCAGGTCTCTTGAAATCTGTTATTATCTGACATCCTATAGACATATATTTTCTCCTTATTACTATGATGTAAGTGGCAAAAAAATCTGCCACTCACTTATGACGCCACCGCACACATTCGTGTGCAAGGTGTTACTGATAAAAACTCAATCATATATTCGGTGACATACTATAGTTCTTTAGATTTCATTTGAAAAATACAGGTTTTTTATATACTATTAGTTTTATTAATAATATTGAGTACAATTCACATTTATTATAGTAACAATCTATATTTTGATAATATCAGAGGCCCGTCCATGATCACCATA
>DFGZ01000100.1 GCA_002371295.1 Oribacterium sp. UBA3737
GATATCATGACCATGCCGGGGCTTCCCAAGAAGCCTGCTGCTTTCGATATCGATGTAGTTGACGGAAAGATCGTAGGTCTGTTCTAAACAAGATAGTGTTGCGCTGCGACCGTCGAATATACATCCGGATTGCGGGAGTGCGAAGCACGAAGCAATCCGGATTACCACTATCACTCATATATTCATTCAAAAATAGAAAGCGTTATATATCATGGCTATATTTTCAGATTGGCTTAAAGATTTATCATATGAGACTTTACACGGAGATACCTCTTCAAAGGAGGTATCTGAAGTCATATTTGACTCAAGAAAAGCTGCCCCTGATACAGTATTTGTATGCATGAAGGGTGCAAATACAGATTCTCATCAGTTCATTCCAGATGTAATCTCAAAGGGATGTACTGCCATAGTTGTGGAGGACGAAGCTCAGGCTCTTCCTGTAGACATTTCGGAGATCAACGAGGATATCACCATCGTCAGGGTGGAGAATGCCCGTGAGGCTCTTGCACATATCAGTGCGGCACGTTTCGGATATCCGGAAAAGGAGCTGACAGTTATCGGCATCACAGGAACGAAGGGCAAGACCACAACTGCCCACATGATAAAGCAGATCTTGGAAGCCGATGGAAAATCAGCAGGTTATATCGGCACAACAGGAGTGGAGTACTCAGGAAATCATATAGAGACAAAGAACACAACTCCCGAATCCTATGACCTGCAGAAGTATTTCAGAGACATGGTAACTGCCGGATGCAGCTACGTGGTTCTCGAGGCATCTTCACAGGCATTCAAGCTTAACAGAGTTTCAGCCATCACCTTTGACTACGGTATCTTCACTAACATCGAACCCGATCACATCGGACCAAACGAGCATGCTGATTTCGAAGAGTACAAGTACTACAAGAGCTGCATCTTCAAGCAGTCAAAGGTCGGAATCATCAACATGGACGCCGACTATGCGGAAGAGCTCCTTCAGGGTTCACCTTGCAAGATGTACACCTTCTCACTGAAGAAAACCGCGGATTTCATGGCAGATAAGCTTCATCCTGTGAGCAGCAGCGATTTCGTAGGTATCGAGTTCCATGTACTCGGCCGCACAGAGCTTGACATAAAGCTTGATCTTCCGGGCAGGTACAATGTCTACAATGCCATGGCAGCCATCAGCTGTCTCACCCTTGCAGGCATCCGTCCAAAGGCTGTTCTCAGTGCCCTCAGAAATGTTCATGTAGCGGGAAGAACAGAGGTGGCATTTAAGAATGACACCATGTCTGTACTCGTAGACTACGCCCATAACGAGATGGCTATGGAGAACCTACTCAGCACCCTGAGGGAATATAAGCCAAAGCGTCTTGTTGTGGTTTTCGGCTGCGGCGGAAACAGATCCAGGGACAGAAGATACGGCATGGGCAAGGCTGCTGCAGAATTCGCGGATCTCAGTATCCTTACTTCCGACAACTCACGTTTTGAAGATCCTCTCGATATCATTAACGACATCAAGTCAACACTTGTTCCTGCAGGCGGAAAGTTCGTTGAGATACCTGATCGCCGTGAGGCCATCGAATATGCCATGACCCATGCGGAAAAGGGCGATATGATAGCCGTTATCGGAAAGGGTCACGAGGACTATCAGGAAGTAAAGGGCGTAAGAACTCATTTCCTTGACAGTGAAGTGATAGAAGAGACTGCAAAAAAATACAATTTATGACTATAAAGAGGACTTTTTTATGATATCTGCAGATATAAGCTTTGGGTTTACAGATGAAGGGATTGAGGAGATAGTACTTGATTCCAGAAAAGAGATGCATAACGCACTGTTCGTTCCCATCATCGGAGAGCGCAGTGACGGACATGACTACATTGATATGGCAATAAAGAACGGTGCCGTTTCTGTACTTTCTTCCAGAGATATCAGACCTCTTAAAGAAAAGTATCCTGAGGTAAAGTTCTATCAGGTTCCGGACACAAAGACAGCCCTTCAGGAAATAGGCTACATGGAACGTCTTAAGTTTCACGGAAAGGTCATCGGCGTCACAGGCTCCGTAGGAAAGACCACCACCAGAACCATGATAGCCGAGGCTCTCAGTGCCGGATTGAAGGTGTTCCAGACTGCCGGAAATGCCAACTCTCAGGTGGGAGTTCCCATCACCATGTTCCGGATGGCTCATTCAGGTGCTGATATCGCCGTTATCGAGCTCGGTATTTCAGAGCCCGGCGAGATGACAAAAATAGCCAATGTTGCGTCAGTAGACATTGCCGCAGTGACAAACATCGGTATCGCCCATATCGAATATCTGAAGACCCAGGAAAATATCATGAAGGAGAAGCTCCACATTCTTGACGGAGCGGAAAAGGATATCATTCTTTACACAAACGATGATGACCCTCTGCTTAAAACACTCACCGTGGAAAAGCTTCATGAGTTTGGTATCGCTGTGGATAAGAACATCGACATCAGACATTATTCCATGAAGGATTACTCCTTATCACTTCTTATGAAGGGTAATCATATGCTTCAGAATGCCTCTGCCGCCATGCATATTTCAGAGGATGCAGGGGTTGATCCGGAGGGTGCAAAGGCAAAGCTTGAGTCCTTCACAGGTGTCCAGGGCCGCGGAGAGACCTTCAGGACAGCCTCCGGCGTCACCATCATCGATGACGCTTACAATGCTTCCCCTGTTTCCATGAAAGCCGGACTCGAAGCATTGTCACAGATCGAAGGTACAAGAAAGATAGCTGTACTTGCTGACATGCTTGAGCTCGGTGACAAAACACTGGATTACCACAGGGAGGTGGGGGAATATCTTGCAACTCTCCCGATAGATGTGGTGTTCCTGCTTGGAGAAAAGGCATCCTACATCGGAACAGGCATAAACACTGTCTTTGATTCTTCCGACAGGGATTCCGGCAAAAAGCCTACCATCGAGTATTTCAATGATTTCTCAGAGCTCGATAATACCATTCATGCAGTCGCCAAGGACGGGGACGTGGTTTTATTCAAAGGTTCCAACAGTATGAAATTGTCTGAGATCGTAAAGGAATTCAGACAGGAAAAAGTTTGATGTACGCACAGATAATAATTGATATTACAAGTGATGCCCTGGACAGGGCATACACTTATCGCATCCCTTCGGGGATGGAGGTTGCAGCAGGGGATAGAGTTTCTATCCCTTTTGGTGTTTCAAATGCCATAAAAACAGGATATGTAATAGGGCTTACGGAGCATGTGGACTATGATCCTTCCAAGGTCAAGGAAATAAAAAGCGTCATGGATGACGCCATCTCAGTGAAGGAACAGCTCATCCATCTGGCATCATGGATGTCCGCGGAATACGGCACCACCATGAACCAGTGTCTGAAAACTGTCCTTCCGGTCAAACGTGCAGTAAGGAAGAACGCCCGCCGTATCGATCCTCTTCTCCGGTATGCCTGTGAAAAGGATGAGTATCATGAACTTAACCCGGAGCAGCAGGCTGCTGCAGACCGTATCATAGACGGATTCAAAGAATCAGTTGATAAACCGGCTTCAGATGTTCCACGCTTCCTCCTCCACGGAATCACAGGCTCAGGAAAGACTGAGGTCTATCTGCATGTAATGGATAAGGTCATAAAGGCTGGCTACAAGGTGATAATGCTTATTCCCGAGATCTCTCTCACATACCAGACAGTAATCAGGGTATCCACCAGATTCAGAGGCCGGGTGGCCATCCTTAATTCCCGGATGAGCATAGGAGAGCGTTTCGAACAGTATATGAAATGCGAAAAAGGAGAGGTTGATATACTTGTGGGACCACGTTCCGCTGTATTTGCCCCCTTTGAAAAGCTGGGGATCATCATCATGGATGAGGAGCACGAAGGTGCCTACAAATCGGAAACCGCTCCGAGATACGAAACCAGGGATGTGGCATATCAGAGGGCAAAGCTTTGCAACTGTCCTGTCCTTTATGGGTCTGCCACACCCTCTGTTAACATTTACACTCAGGCTCTTAAGAAGGAAGTCTCTCTTATAGAGCTTCACCGAAGGGCCAAATCAGGATCAAGCCTTGCTTCCACCGAGATCATTGACCTGAGAGATGAACTGGCCAGAGGAAACCGCAGCATTTTCTCAGACAGGCTTCATGAGCTCATAACAGAAAAGCTCAACAGGCATGAGCAGATCATGCTCTTCATGAACAGAAGAGGCTACAGTAATTTCGTTTCCTGCAGAAGCTGCGGTCAGTCAGTAAAATGTCCTCATTGTGACGTATCTCTGACACTTCACAGGGACGGCATCATGAGATGCCATTACTGCGGACATGAGATCCCTCTCATGAAGAAGTGCCCTGTCTGCGGAAGTCCATATCTTGCCCCCTTCGGATTCGGAACCGAAAAACTGGAAAGCCTGGTAAAGCAGACCTTCCCTGAAGCCGTAGTGCTCAGAATGGATGCCGACACCACAAAGAACAAGGGCGGCCACGAAAAGATCCTGGAGCAGTTCCGTAGTCATAAGGCAGATATACTTATAGGCACACAGATGATAGTAAAGGGCCATGATTTCCCGGATGTGACTCTCGTTGGTCTCATCGCAGCGGATCTCAGCCTGTCAGCACCGGATTTTCATGCATCGGAAAAAACATTTCAGCTCATAACCCAGGCTGCAGGCAGAGCAGGACGTGACAAGGATTCGGGTCAGGTCATCATACAGACCTATCAGCCGGATCATTATTCCATCGCACTGTCAGCTGCCCAGAACTACAAGCTGTTCTATGAAAAAGAGATAGGCTTCCGAAAACTGATGGGATATCCTCCCATCGAACACCTTATGACCATACAGCTTTTGTCAAAGGACGAGGACATGCTTTCCGTAATGAGCAGTTCTGCTGCAGAGGCATTTAAACCGGAATGCGAAGCCGCCGGGGCTGAATTTATCGGTCCTCTCAATGCGAGTGTATACAAGGTGAATGACATATACCGAAAAATCGTGTATATTAAACATCCTGAGCATGATATAATTATTCAGTTAAGGGACAGGTTCACTGCTGCTGTCAGAAATGTTGACAAGCGTGGGCTGGTCATGCTTAATTATGACGTACAATGATTGGTCTTGGAGCTTTTCAAAAAACTGCAAGTCCTTCTTACATGAAACAATACAAACCACATTTATCAGGGAGTATAAAAATGGCATTAAGAACTATAAGAGTAATCGGAGATCCTATTCTTGAGAAGGAGTGTAAGCCTATAAAGGCTGTTTCTGACCGTACAAAGGAGCTTATCATGGATATGTTTGAGACCATGTATGATGCAAACGGTGTAGGTCTTGCAGCCCCTCAGGTAGGTATCCTTCGTCAGCTTTTCGTTGTGGATATCGGTGACGGAAAGCGTTATGTATGTATCAATCCTACAGTGACAGCTATCGGAGAGGAAGAGCAGACCGGTGAAGAGGGATGCCTTTCAGTTCCGGGCAAGGAGGGTGTAGTTACCCGTCCTATGAAGGTTCATGTCAAGGCCTGTGACATAAACATGGAGCCCTATGAGTTCGATGCAGAGGGTCTTCTTGCAAGAGCCATGGCCCACGAGAACGACCACTTACACGGAGTTCTTTACACCACAAAGGTGGAGGGCGAACTTGAGGACGTAACATACGAGAACCTTGAGGATTATGATTTTGACGAGGACGAAGAAGAGGAGGCTTAACGCTTCACATCTCTTTTTCTTGCTTGCAGCTTAAGAGTACCCCCGTAAAACAAAGTCATATATCATAGAACAGAATTGCTTTAGCCTATCAGGAGGAAAGATTTGAAAGTAATATTCATGGGAACACCTGATTTTGCGGTGTCAACTTTAGAGTATCTTTATAAGGCAGGTCATGAAATATCACTTGTTGTGACACAGCCTGACCGTCCGAAAGGTCGTCACGGAGAAGCTCAGAAAAGTGATGTAAGGATCGCTGCCGAAAAGCTTAACATCCCTGTTATCACTCCTCTTAAGATCCGTACAGACGAAGAGGCAAAACAGTTTCTCAGGGAACTGGCTCCTGACGTCATTGTTGTTACCGCCTTCGGTCAGATACTTCCTCAGGAAATTCTGGATATCCCGAAGTACGGCTGCATTAATGTTCACGCATCACTGCTTCCGAAGTACCGCGGAGCAGCACCTATACAGTGGGCGGTTCTTAACGGAGATGAGGAATCCGGCGTTACCACCATGCTTATGGACGCAGGTCTCGATACAGGAGATATCCTCATGACAAAGAAACTCCGTCTTGATAAAAAAGAGACCGGCGGCAGTCTTTTTGACAAGCTTGCAGCTCTCGGCGGGGAGCTTATTGTTGAGACTCTTGAGGCATTGGAAAAGGGCACACTTACCCGCACACCACAGGATGCATCCCTTGCCACCAAGGTAGGCCTTTTTACAAAATCATCCGGTCTCATAGACTGGTCACGTCCCGCAGTAGAGATAGAGCGTCAGATCCGCGGTCTCAACCCATGGCCTTCGGCATACACCTTCCTTTCTGGAAAGCAGCTCAAGCTCTGGGATGCAACGGTGCTCACAGCCGAAGATATAAAGGGATATGATCTTCAGGAGGTCTCGGATCTTGAAACAGACAGGGATTCCGAAAGGTCAGACAGGGAAAAGTCAGCAAAGCTTTTCAGCGACAGAAAGAAGCTTCTCATCGCTTTCTGCGGTGCGGATTACCTAAAACTTAACGAGCTTCAGCTTGAAGGAAAGAAACGCATGACAGCAGAAGATTTCCTGAGAGGTTACAGATTTTAAGGACATTTTCTCATCATTTAGTGAATAGGGGAGGTTTTACTATGTACGGTTACGGATATCCAATGTATTTTGATTGGACATATATTCTTGTTCTCATCGGTGCTGCATTTAGTATGATTGCCAGTGCCAATGTAAACTCAACCTTTGAAAAGTATTCGAGAGTGCTGTCGGGTTCCGGTCTCACCGGTGCTCAGGCCGCTCAGATGATCCTTGAGAGAAACGGTATCAGCAATGTGAGAGTCCAGGGCATCCAGGGGCATCTTACAGATAACTATGTACCAAGTAAGAAAGTCCTTAATTTAAGCCAGTCAACTATCGGAAGCAGCTCTATAGCTGCCATCGGTGTTGCCGCCCATGAGTGCGGACACGCCATTCAGGATGCGAGAAGTTATTCACCGCTTGTACTTACGAGAACCATTTCTCCTGCCTGTGCCCTGGCTTCAAAGTTTTCGATTCCTTTGATCATCTTTGGACTCTTCATAGGTATGACTCCACTTATCAACTTCGGAATCATGGCATTTGTTGTTGCTATATCTTTCCAGATCCTTACACTGCCCGTAGAGTTCGATGCTTCAAGACGAGCAGTTCAGACTCTTCAGGAAAACGGCATGATGACCCGGGAAGAGCTTTCAGGTGTGAAGGCAGTTCTCAGGGCAGCAGCCCTTACCTATGTTGCCGCTGCAGCATCATCAATTTTGCAGCTTTTACGTTTGATTCTCATCGCAAAGGGAAATAACAGAAGAAGATAATAAATGAATAATAATATTAAAATGAAAAAGACCGCAGTAACACCGCGGTCTATTGCTGTTCATAGCCTTGTAAAAATTCTTGAAGAAAAACAGTTCTCCCACCTCATTCTGAGAGAACAGCTTCACCAATATACAAACCTCACCGAGCGGGACAGAGCCTTTATCACCCGTCTAGTTGATGGCACTATAGAATACACCATTCAGCTGGATTTTATCCTCAACAAATTCAGTAAGACCCATACAAAGAACATGGATCCCCTCATAAGGACTGTTCTTCGTATGTCCGCATATCAGATTCTTTATATGGATAAGGTTCCGGACAGTGCTGCCATCAATGAGGCTGTCAATTTCATAAAGGAACAGAATGAAAACAGGATCTTTTTCCTTTCCGGCTATGTGAACGGTGTCCTCCGTTCAGTATCCAGAGAAAAGGAGACTATTTTTGCAGATCTCAGGCATACCGGAAAGACTCCTGCCTATATAAGACTCAGCTCCCCACTCTGGCTCTATGACTATCTCCGAAAGCTTTACGGAAAGGAAGCGGCCGAAAAGATGCTTCAATGGTTCCTTACGGGATCAAAGGAGAATTATGTCCGCTTCAAGGACGGTCATTCAGAGGTCATGGATGGTAATATCTCAAAGACAAAGCTCTTCAAGACAGGGGAGATAACCATCCAGGATTATGCTTCCCAGCAGGTTGGTCTGGAGGCTGAACCTAAGGAAGGAGATTATATAGTTGATGTCTGTGCAGCTCCCGGCGGAAAGAGCTGTCATGTGGCAGAACTTCTTAAGGGCACAGGATATGTGGATGCCAGAGACCTTACGGAAGAAAAGGTCAGACTCATACAGGAAAACATTGACAGACTTGAGCTTAAAAATATATCGGCAAAAGCCTTTGACGCAAGGACTCCCGATGAGTCACTTCTTGATGAAAAGGGACAGGGAAAAGCCGATATAGTGCTGGCAGACCTTCCATGTTCAGGTCTCGGAATAATCGGCAAAAAGCCGGATATCCGCTTTGGTGCATCCCTTGATGGCATAAAGGAGCTTCAGGCTCTTCAAAGAGAGATCCTCACAACTGTAGTACGCTATGTAAAACCGGGCGGAAAGCTTGTTTACTCCACCTGTACCCTCAGTAAAGAGGAGAATGAGGATAACAGGGATTTTATCCTTGAGATTCCGGGCATAACCCTTTTAAAGGAGAGAAAGTTCCTTCCCGGTGAGCCTTCAGACGGATTCTATCTCTGCGTTTTCACTAAAAACTGATTCAAAAACGAGTTCAGGTACGGGCATAGCTCCCTGTATCCTCCCTGCTTTTAAACTATAGAAAACTAAAAAAGAATGAAGAATTTACGAGATCTTGAATATAAAGATTTAGAAACACTTGTGGCGGAAATGGGCGAAAAGCCTTTCCGCGCAAAACAGATATACCAGTGGCTTCACGTGAAGCTGGTGGACGGATATGATGAGATGACCAATGTCTCAAAACAGCTGAGAGATAAGCTTTCGGAGAATTACTCCGCAGCTCTTCCTAAAACAGTAGAGGTCCTGACCTCAAAAATCGACGGTACAAAGAAATTCATTAACCGTATGCAGGACGGTAATGTTATAGAGTCCGTGTGGATGCAGTACCAGCACGGAAATTCTGTCTGCATATCCAGTCAGGTAGGCTGCCGTATGGGCTGCAGATTCTGCGCCTCGACCATCGACGGACTTGCACGTAACCTCACTTCCGGAGAGATGCTGGGACAGGTCTACCGTATGCAGCGCGACACAGGAGAAAGAGTCGATAACATCGTCATCATGGGTTCAGGTGAGCCTCTGGATAATTTCGAGGAATTCACCAGATTTATCCGCATGATCTCAGATGAGAACGGTCTCAATATCTCAAGAAGAAACATTACCGTTTCCACCTGTGGTCTCGTTCCCCGTATAAGAGAGCTTGCGGACCTTAATTACGGCATAACTCTTGCCCTCAGTCTTCATGCTCCCAACGATGAGACGAGAAAGACCCTCATGCCCATAGCAAATAAGTATTCTCTCTCAGAGATCATGCCTGCCATAGAATATTATTTCGAGAAGACCGGAAGACGTGTCACCTTCGAGTATTCCGTAGTTGAAGGCGTGAACGACAACAAGGATGAGGCCCAGCAGCTGGTTCGTCTCATAAAAGGCATGAAGAACCAGGGAAAACTTCAGTGCCATGTGAACCTCATTCCCGTAAATCCTATAAAGGAGCGTGACTGGAAAAGACCTGACCGTACAAAGATTGAGGCTTTCCAGCACATTCTTGAAAAGAACGGTATTGCGGCCACCATCCGCCGAGAAATGGGTTCCGATATTTCCGGATCCTGCGGACAGTTACGTCGCAATTACCTGGAGAACGAAAACGAATAAACTGTTTTAATGTTTCTGATTTTTTACTAGTTATAGACTTGTGTATTAAGGAGTAGCTGATGGTCTTTTTTGCAAAAACCGACAAAGGCCGTAAAAGACGTATGAATCAGGATTATGTCTTTGCGACCGATCAGGCAATAGGTACATTGCCGAACCTTTTCCTTCTTGCCGACGGCATGGGCGGACATAAGGCAGGTGACTACGCCTCACGTTTCGCAGTGGAAGAGGTAAAACAGTATATAAGTGATGCCCCAAAGGACCTGCCCTCTATTCAGCTCATTCAGGATGCCATCTCGGATGTTAACCAGCGTCTTTACAAGCTGTCCCTTGAGGATGAAAATCTTAACGGAATGGGAACAACTCTCGTGACCGCATTTATAGAAGGCAATAATCTGACTGTAGGCAATATCGGTGACTCCAGGGCTTATCTCATTCACGGAAACAGCATAAGACAGATCACCAGAGATCACTCCTATGTAGAAGAGATGATAAGACGCGGCTTCATGCGCCGTGGCTCGATGGATTATCTTAATTCCAGAAACATTATCACAAGAGCTGTCGGAATCGAGCCGGCGGTGAATGCCGATTTTTTTGAGGTAGAGCTCATAGAAGGAGATTTTCTTCTTATGTGCTCCGATGGTCTTACAAATATGGTGGACAACGAGAGCATAAGAAATATAATCCGTGAACGAAGCTCCGTATCCGAAAAGGTCCAGGCACTTATAGATATGGCCAATATCAATGGCGGCAAGGATAACATAGGAATAATACTTGTGGATCCCTGCAGAGAGGAGGATGAGTCATGATGGTTCGTGAAGGACAGATTCTGGATGACCGTTATAAGATCAACTCCCTTATAGGTCAGGGAGGCATGAGCTATGTATATCGTGCCACCGATACAAAGATGGGGCGTGAAGTTGCCATCAAGGTACTGAAGGAAGAGTACTGTGAAGACAAGGAGTTCATCCGCAAATTTCAGAATGAGGCTCAGGCAGCCGCAAAGCTCAATCATGCCAATATAGTCGGTGTCTATGACATCATCGACAATCATAAGGACAAGATCCACTATATAGTGATGGAGCTTGTGGAAGGAATCACTCTCAAATCCTATATACAGAGAAAGGGACGAATGGATTCCAAGGAAGCCATCGCCATCGCCCTTCAGGTAGTGGGAGGAATTGAACAGGCCCATAAGAACGGAATAGTACACAGGGATATCAAGCCTCAGAACATGATCATATCCGGTGACGGTACTGTTAAGGTGGCAGATTTTGGAATAGCCCGTGCAGCAACCCAGCAGACTGTCAATACCACAGTTATGGGTTCCGTACACTATATTTCACCTGAGCAGGCCAGATCCGGTCAGTCAGACGAACGTTCTGACATATACAGCTTTGGCTGTACTCTTTACGAGATGCTGACAGGAAAGGTCCCTTACGACGGAAGCACCTCCGTTGCGGTTGTATTTGCGCATCTGGAGAATCCTGTACCCAAGGTTAAGAAGCTGGTTCCGGACGTTTATCCTGCCCTTGATATCATAGTATCCAAGTGCATGCAGAAGTCTCCGGAAAAACGCTATCAGCATATAGATGAGCTGGAAAGAGACCTTCAGAAAGCCATAAAGGATCCTTCAGGTTCTTTTATGAAGGGCCGTATTCCTGAGGATCTGGGTGAAACAAGAGTCCTTTCACAGGAAGAGCTTTCAGACATAAAGGCTCTTCAAAAGAGCTCTGAGGGCGGAGACTCTGAAGTTCAGGATGAGCATAAGTTCATCAATGACAGAACTCTCATGATATACCGGATGATCGTCATTGCCTGCGGAATATGTATACTCATTATCATTCTGATCATAGCAAGGAACATGATCAGTTTTTTCCGGGAAGCCCATGCGCCTCTCGAAACAAGCACTGCTGCCGTAACCGAAGAGTCAGTCGAGACCAGCGAGGTAAGTATCACCATCTCTGCTCTGGAAACACATCTCCAAAGTATAATCGGTCTTTCGGTTGAAGATGCCAGGGAAGCGCTTCGTGAATATAACATAAACATCGTGGTTGAGAAGGAAGCTTACTCCGACAAATACAATGAGGGTCTCATAATCAGTTATCCTGACGGAAGTTATTCTGTAGGAGACACCATAGGTGTAACTGTGTCAAAGGGCGAATTCACCATAGTTTTCTATGATAAGAATGACCCTGCAACTCTCGATGCCCTCCATTCAATGAACATTCAGGATCTTAAGAAAGAGCTTTCGGACCGTGACATACAGTACAATATCGTGGAAGCCTTCTCGGATACTATTCCTGCCGGATACATAATCAGCACCAACAAGCCTGATTCCTCCGGTCCTGATCCTCTTGAGATCTATGTTTCCAAGGGTCCTGATGCCAACATGGTCACTGTTCCGGATCTTACAGGTTATTCGGAGGCTGATGCTGTCACAACACTTTCCCTTCTGGATCTTGTGCCGGGAGACATAACTTACATTCCCGATGCGGAAAAAGAAGAGGGCAAAGTCATTGATCAGTCCGTAAAGGGCGGAACTCCGGCTCAAAAGAAAAGCACAGTAAATCTGACAGTTTCCTCCGGTCCTAACGGAGAGTCCAGTGTAAAAACTGCGGAAGTCCAGAACCCGACTAACGGTGCCTCCTCAGGGGATTCATCCTGGTACGGTTCTGTCAACACAGTTGTTCCTCTGGGCGGAGCTTCTGAACCCGGCTCCAGCGGAACCACACTTGTATCCATAAGACTCCGTCAGGATGTGAACGGAGAGGAGAGGTACAAGACCCTTCAGGGAGCGCGTTCTTACGAAGTTGGAACAGAGCTTCAGGTCGTATTCCCGAAGATCAAGGGAGAAGCAGGTGTACCTGTCGGTACTGTTGAAGTTGTGGATGCAGCCACCGATACAGTCATTGCATCATTTATATGTAACTTCGCTCCTGCGGGTTAAAAAAACGGATAAAGAACCTTCACATTTTCTGTACATCCCAAAAGGTGGTTCTTTATCCATTAAAGCTTAATGTAAAATGAGGTAAAAATGCCGTTAAAAGGAAAAATATACAAAGGAATAGGCGGATTCTACTACGTCCATACACCGGAAGGTGATTACGAGTGCCGTGCAAAGGGTATATTCAGAAACCGTAACGAAAAACCCCTTGTGGGAGACGATGCCGAAATTGAGCCTGTACAGGACAGTGAAAAGGAACGTGAAGGTTCCGTCATCCGTATTCTTCCCAGAAAGAATCAGCTGATCCGTCCGGAAGTCGCCAATATCGATCAGGCCGTGGTGGTCTTTGCTTTGAAACACCCGGACCCCAACCTGAGCCTTCTTGACAGATTCCTGATAAACATGGAACAGAAGGATATCCCTGTTGTGATCTTCTTTAACAAGGTGGATCTCATCGATTCCCGGGAACCTCTTCCGGAACCTGAGGAAGATGATACTCCATCCTATAAAAAGAAAAAGAAGGACCGTTCTCAGTTCATTCCCGAGATCCACTCGGATCATCCCGAGCTCATACCTGAGATTTACAGGGCTGCCGGCTACAAGGTTCTGGAAATCAGCACCAGATCAGGAGACTGTTACAGACAGATCATGGAAGTTCTTCAGGGAAAGACCACGGTTCTGTCCGGTCCCAGCGGAGTGGGCAAATCCTCTATTACGAACCTTATTCACCCTGAAGCCAACATGGAGATAGGGGAGCTCAGCCGGAAAATAGAGCGCGGAAAGAACACCACCAGACATACGGAGTTCTTCTATATAGACGATGACACCTATGTTCTGGACACTCCGGGTTTCACTTCCCTCTATATAAACGATATAGAGCCTGACAGGCTTATGTACTATTTCCCCGAATTTGAGGATCACAGACACAACTGTCGTTTCAAGACCTGTATCCATATCGGGGAAAATGACTGTGCAGTAAAAAGAGCCGTGCAGGAAGGGCTCATTTCCAAAGAGCGTTATGAAAGCTATGTACTGCTCTATGACGAACTAAAATCACAAAGGAGATACTAATTTTTATGAAGAGCTATTTATCACCATCCATTTTATCTGCTGATTTCGGCAATTTAACAAGCTCCATCAAGGCTGCCGAGGACGCAGGAGCAGAATACATTCATTTCGACATGATGGATGGTACATTCGTACCCAATATTTCCTTCGGTACACCCGTTATCAAGGCTGTGCGTAAAGATCTTAAAAGCTTCTTTGATGTTCACATGATGGTAGAGGAGCCGGGCAGATATATTTCTGACGTTGTAAATGCAGGTGCCGACGGTATCACAGTTCATCAGGAAGCCTGCCTTCACCTGGACAGAACCATCAATCAGATAAAGGAGGCCGGCATAAAGGCAGGTGTGGCACTTAATCCCGCAACACCTTTAAGCACTTTGGAATGTATCCTTCCTATGGTGGATTTGGTTCTCATTATGACTGTAAACCCCGGATTCGGCGGGCAGAAGTTTATTCCTTACACACTTGATAAGATCCGTGAGCTGAGGCAAATCGCCCTTGAAAAGGATCTTCAGCTCAACATCGGTGTAGACGGAGGAGTGACTCTTGATAATATTGCCTCAATAAGAGATGCCGGTGCCAATTTCTTTATTGCAGGTTCAGCAGTATTCAAGCCTGAAGACAGGATCGCCGAGAATGTCCGTGCCTTCAACAAGATTTTAGCGGACTGACAGCCTATGAAAAGAATTGCGATCATAAATGACTTAAGCGGAGTAGGCAGAAGCTCCCTTAGTATACAGTTACCGGTGGTCTCCACTCTGGGAGTCACAGCATGTCCTGTTCCCACAGCCATACTGAGCAGCCACACTGCCTTTCAGGAAGTGAGCAAAGTGAACTTCTCAGAACACATGCAGGAGTATTTTGATGCCTGGAACAGAAATAATTTTAAATTCGACGGTATCCTCATAGGATATCTCGGAGATGACAGGGAACAGAAGATAATCGAGAATTTCATTCTGGAACAGAAAAAAAGAAATCCGGATGTTAAGGTGATCCTTGATCCCGTTTTTGCGGACCACGGAAAGCTGTACAGACACATGTCGGAAAAACATATAGAAGCCATGGTCTCCCTTGCGGGGCTTGCGGATCTTATATGTCCGAATCTTACAGAGGCAGCTTTGCTGGTGGACTATGATTACGAAGGTCTTAGGGAGACCCTGGACAGCTGTAACCATGATTCTGCCAAGGCAATAGTTTTCAATGCTTTGCTCTCGGCACTTCATCACATAACAAAGGGGGCTGTAGTCATAACAGGAGTTGAAGAGACAGACAGCGATGACAGACCTCATCTTCTCAATGTTCTTTCGGAAGAGGACGGAGACGTACGATTCATCCGAAGCCCAAAGACCGGTAACAACCGGCCCGGAACAGGTGATCTTTTCAGTGCCATAGTGGGTGCAAAATATGTAAAGAGCATCGACATGGAATCTGCCTGTCAGATAGCATCTGATTTCATCGCTTCGGCCATCAGACATTCCGATGAGGAAAATGTCCCGGTGGAGGAGGGCGTTCAGTTCGAGGACATTTTACATACGCTGTAGCCATGAGTGTTCCATGTGTTCCCTTTCCGTATTTTGCATGAATTTAGTACGGGATTGGTTTCATGACACTGTGTTATCAGCTTGAAAAACCATCGAAATAACGCTATAGTAATTAGGTGTGTTTTTAGCCACACTTTTATTTTTAGAAATTTCCGGGAGGAGAGAATTTTATGTTAGACATTAAATTTGTCAGAGAAAATCCGGAACTTGTAAAAGAGAATATCAAGAAGAAGTTCCAGGATGAGAAACTTCCACTGGTTGACGAAGTTATTAAGTTCGATGCGGAAGCAAGAAAGTGCCAGCAGGAGGCTGACGATCTTCGTGCAAAGAAGAATTCTGTTTCAAAGCAGATCGGTGCACTTATGGCACAGGGAAAGAAAGAAGAAGCTGAGCAGGTAAAGGCTGAGGTATCTCAGTACTCTGACAGACTTAAGGAGCTTGAGGAGTTACAGCCTAAGCTTAATGAAGAAATCACCAAGAGAATGATGGTGATCCCTAACATTATCGATCCTTCTGTTCCTATCGGTCCGGATGACACTCACAATGTTGAGAACCAGCGTTACGGTGAGCCTGTTGTTCCTGCATTTGATGTTCCTTATCACACAGACATCATGGAGTCCTTCGGCGGAGTTGATATGGATGCCGCAGGCCGTGTTGCAGGAAACGGTTTCTACTACCTTGTCGGCGACATCGCACGTCTTCACTCAGCAGTACTCAGCTACGCTCGTGATTTCATGATCAACAGAGGCTTTACCTATGTCATCCCTCCATATATGATCCGTTCAAAGGTAGTTGACGGTGTAATGTCTTTCGCAGAGATGGATGCCATGATGTACAAGATTGAAGGCGAGGATCTTTACCTTATCGGTACATCAGAGCACTCAATGATCGGCCGTTTCATCGATCAGATCCTTCCTGCCGATACATTACCTCTTACACTTACATCATACTCACCTTGCTTCCGTAAGGAGAAGGGCTCTCACGGTCTCGAGGAGCGTGGAGTTTACCGTATCCACCAGTTCGAGAAGCAGGA
>DFGZ01000043.1 GCA_002371295.1 Oribacterium sp. UBA3737
GTCATGATAGGTTCCGACCTCATACCTGGTACCGGTACGGGTAGTATCAAAGGCCTCTATCTGCTGTCCCTTGTATCCCTCCTTACCTGCATCACTTAGGATCACTCCGCTACGATCCACGATCCAGATGTCTGCGTCCAGGAAGGTGGAAACTGCATTCATCTGTTCGGTAACCACCGCCTCACTGAGACTTGTATCCTTTGTTTCAGAGTACGTTGTGGCGATAAGGGTTGCCTCACTGTAAAGGCTGTTGGCCCTCTCCTGAACCAGATACCTGTATGTCAGCCTGGAGGACAGAATGGCCACAACAGAGAAGCCCAGCACACCAAATATGATATATGCCGCTATGAATTTCAAAAATAATGATTTCTTCAATGTTTCGTATTATTCATTACCAAGTACAAGTCTTGCACTTCCGTAAATTCCCGCATCGTTTCCAAGGGTTGCCAGAGTGATATCTGCCTTTTTGTTTAAGAGCGGTGTTAATTCTTCATAATACTTTCTGGTCACATCCACAAGATACTGACCTGCCTTTGAAACTCCTCCGCCTATAACGAAAAGCTCGGGATCGGATATCATAGATACATGTGCCATAACAAGAGCAAGGTACCTAAGACTTGTTCCGAGGCTCTTAACTGCGAGCGCATCCCCGGCCTTGGCACAGTCGCAAACATCCTTTGCTGTGAGAGCATCTCCGAAATCTCTCATGGAAGAAGGCTCTTCTGAAGCCGCAAGAGTACGCTTTGCCTCACGAACTATTCCTGTGGCACTGGCAACCTGCTCGAGGCATCCGTGACCGCCGCAGTTGCAGCTCTCCGGCTCACCGTCTCTGACATGTATATGTCCTATTTCAGCTCCTGCTCCGTGAACACCCGGGATGATGTGTCCGTCAATGATGAGACCTCCGCCGACACCGGTTCCCAGCGTCACCATAAGCAGATTGCTGTGACCTTTTCCACCGCCCTGCCACATTTCGCCAAGGGCCGCAACATTAGCATCATTTCCTGCCGCACATCTGATGTTTCCGCCCATAAGCTCTCTCATTTCCTTTGCGGGCCAGTGTCCATGCCAGCCAAGGTTCACACATACATGAACGTAACCGTCAGGCTGTACAGGACCCGGAACTCCGATGCCGATGCCTTCGATATCATCAAGCTCCAGCTTTTTCTCAGCCATATGAGCCTTTATGGAATCTGCCACATCCGGAAGAATATACTTGCCTTCCTCTTCTTTTCTTGTTGGTACTTCCCAATTATCGATAAGAACACCATTGATAGCAAAAATACCGCATTTTACTGTGGTACCTCCGACATCTACACCAACAACATACTGATTCATAGCATACCCTCCTCTTTTAACCCTTTTCTTGAGCCTTAATATCTGACACTTCATGCAGATCCGATCGGCTCTGTTCAGACTTCTTTATCTTTATCCGACATTCTTTGTTTTAGCCGGATTGTCTGCTTACTTAAGTTTGACGGATTCCACCAGACTGGTGCTTCCCACAAGAACATCCATTCCCAGCGGGGTTGTGAGTTTAGCGGTTCCTCTGGCCTTCGAAACCGGAATATCCAGATCCTCATCGAACTTGATATTTCCACTCATATCGTAAATTCTCAAACTCTTGTCATTGTATAAAAATACTTTATCTCCGTCTATATCAAATCCTGACATATTGAAGGAAAAAGCTGTACTGAATACTGTCTGCCCGTTTGTCCTGTAAACCGTCAGCCTGTAAGCCTCCTGAACACTGTCATCGGAGTTCAATGTCACAACGCCGACGTAGTCTTTGGAATAGGCTATGGCACGCATTGCCTCAGATATGACAACGTTATTGATAAGCTCAGGACTTGTAAGCACCTTTGTGCTGAAAAACGCTATACCGCCGTCATAAAATGCCTGGGCATAGGTATTGTCAGAGAAATGAACTCTTCCTGTGAGATGTCCCGCAAAATCTTCTGTAAAACCACCTACAACACGATTATTTCCGGCATTTTGTCCTATCTCATCAAGGTTGTAGAAAATAATCTTATTCTGAATTGTTCCGCCTTCAAGAGCAACGAAGGAGACTATAAGCTCTGTACCATCCGGTGAGACACTGATATCTACAGGATACCCATCTCCCGAAAGGATGGATTTAATGCTGATGTCAAGGGCTGCACCCTCTCTTGTAAATACAGCTATGTGACTTGATGCCGAATCCTCCATAAGTGCATATACAACTCCGGTTCCGGAAACCGAAAGTTTGCTTATGGGAAGAGTAGTCTCTGCCTGTCCTGTAGTACCGGAAGAATTCATGATAAAGATAGCCGTCTTACCCTGGTCTCCGATAGCACAGTACTCTCCGTTGACAGTGGCATAGGGATGGCTCATTTCATAAGCCTGATTCCATATGGTCTTTCCTGCCGAATTAATGTAGGAAGCTCCGTCACGTGTCACCTTAAGTAAACCATCTGCATAAATGTAGTATTCCTCATAATCCGAATCAATGGCGCCTTCCTGAGCCGTAAATTCCACTGTCCAGTTCACACTGTAATCACTGAATTGCCGGTGAGCAAGATAAAACCCTCCGGCAGCTATCACCATGACAGTTATCATAATAAGCAAAAACACCAAGAAACGACGGGGCCTTTTGCCCTGTCGCTCTTCGTGTTTCCTATGTTCACGCTCACGGAGAGTCTCTGTATCAACGACTCTCCTCCTGAGCTCATTTTTTCTGTTTTCTCTATATGAATCAGCCATTAAAACCTATGTTCCGTTTCACTTTTTTTAGTGCCTCTTCAGGCACTATATTTTGGGCGACCTCATGGGATCAATGTTTCCTTCTGACAGAAACACCGATCATTCTGTCTCCTCAGAAAAGACTGGCAGGATAAACTCCCTTGTCCACAAGATCCTTAAGGGATTTCTGAACCGCTTCCTTATCCTCTGCATAAGTAACGCCAAACCACTTGTCGCGGTCCTTAAGGACTCTTACTGTTGCCTTTCCTTCCTGCATAAGACCGCTTATCTCCTGAGGAAGAAGATACTCTGACTTCATCTCCTCGCCATTCTTATCAAGCCATGCAGGGAAATTTTCAATGAGAGTATCCAGGAACTTCTCCGGAAGACCGAACATATTCATGGACACAATGGCATCACCGTCAA
>DFGZ01000349.1 GCA_002371295.1 Oribacterium sp. UBA3737
GTTCATCATTGCCTTTTCGATATTGAGAGCACAGAAGTCCTTTTTACCGCTGACGCCTGTAATCACAAAACGCGGCTTCTTTAATGTGTCCTGAACGATAAGTGTACCGTGGTCGTCAGGTCTGTTGGTATTCTTGATCTGGATTGGGATACCCTCTTTACGAACAGGGAAAATAGCATCCTCGTGGAGTACTCCGGCACCCATGTAGCTGAGCTCTCTGAGCTCTCTGTAGGTGATGTAGTCGATGACCTCCGGATCCTTTACTATACGTGGATCCGCAACCAGGAATCCGGATACGTCTGTCCAGTTCTCATAAAGATC
Source organism: Oribacterium sp. UBA3737 (assembly GCA_002371295.1). Next base: position 322 of record DFGZ01000349.1, read on the forward strand.
CACATGCTCTGCAGCTGCTATGAGGGATCCTGTAACATCGGAACCGCCGCGGCTGAAGGTCACGATATCCCCGTCCTCGTTGGCACCGTAGAAACCGGGGAATACGGCATACTCAACATCTGTAAGTGCATCTCTGATGGCAGCCTCTGTCTTTGCGAAGTCACAGGTTCTGTCGTCCTTGAATACGAAGCAGGAAGCAGAATCGATGAAAGTAAAGCCGAGATATGCCGCCATGAGCTTTGCATTCAGGAACTCTCCTCTTGATGCTGCATAGTCCTTTCCGGCGCCGTCAAGAAGGTTGTGAGCGATGATATCAAAATCCTCGTCAAGGCTGAGATTAAGTCCGAGACCGTCGATTATCTCCTGATAACGATTCTTTATCTTGGTAAGAATAGGAGTGAAATTCTGATCGGATGAAGCAGCATTGTAAAGCTGATACAACATGTCAGTTACCTTGGTGTCATGGGAATCTCTTTTTCCCGGAGCAGAAACTACGATATAATGTCTTGATTTATCAGACAGTATGATGTTCTTTACTTTTGCGAACTGCTCTGCTGATGCACATGAACTACCACCGAACTTTGCTACTTTAATCATGATTACTCCCTCATACAATGCAGAATTTGTTATAAAACTTTTTTTAATTATTATTTCGAATTATAGCATCTACAAATTTTTTTACAACAATTCTTATGTATCAATCTAATATAGCAGGTATTCCAAAGGGAGCAGGTTTGTCAGAACCTGCTCCCTTACACTTTGATTTTTATTCATTTCTTATGGCAGCCAGAGGACTGAGCTTCATGGCACGAACTGCCGGAACATATCCGGCTATGGAGCCTACAGCTATCGCAAATATGATGGCAAAGGCTGCAAGCCACAGAGGAATGTAGGAAAGAGAACCGCCTTCGGTGTAGCCGATGAACATGGAGACGGATTCGCCTCCGCTTTCCGATGTGAAAAAGTTAATTATGAAAGATATAAGGTAACTCACCAGAAGGCCTGCTATACCTCCCATAAGCCCGATGATTCCCGACTCAAAGAGGAACATATTCCTGATATCCGACATATCGCAGCCAAGGACCTTCATGACGCCTATTTCCTTCGTCCTTTCGTAAATGGACATCATCATGGTGTTCATGATTCCTATTGCCGCAACAAGAAGGGATACGCCGCCTATTCCGCCGAGGACCATCTGTACCATGCCTAACTGTTCCTGGGCAGACTCCAGCCATTCCATATTGGAGTTCACGCTGAAGCCCATGTCGGATAGCTCTTTCTGAACATCTTTGACATTGTTCATATCATCAACAAAGACATAGATGGTGTCATAGACATAGTAGTTGTAGGCTTTTCCGCTTTTTGTGGTACGGGGATTTGGAACCAGCGCTTTTTTATAGATCTTTCGTAAAAAACGCTTCAGGGTGTCGATGTCAGCGAATGCGTTGTAACTGTTCTGTGTCCAGTCATCTCTTCCGCCTTTCAGGATTCCGGATACCGGGATAATGTACTTCTTCTGTCTTTTTGCTGTCTGGTCATCTGTGTCCACAGTGTTTTTTTTGTCAGAATAGCTTGAGGCCGGAAAAGTGAGGAAAACAGTGTCCTTTAGAGGGTCTATTTCGATAGTCTCGTAGCTTTTTGGCTTGTAAAAGGAATTGTATAAAAGCTGGTTTCCGTAAATGAGACTAAGCTCGTTCTGATCCTTTTTCGGGATCTCGCCTCCGTCTCTTAAGCTGAGCTGTGAAAGATAATACTGGGAAACCCCTCTGATCGTGAAGTCACCTTCACCACCCTTGGCTTTTGCGGTAACACTCACATCAAGAGCCGGACTTACTTCGACTACATGATCAAGAGTTTTAAAACGCTCCATGTTTTCGTCTGTAAGTTCGGTCTGGGACTTGTTCTTATCGTTGCTGTCACTCCGCTCATAGCTCTCGTATACCCGGATCATGGTCAGAGAGCCCTCGTCCTGATAGGACTTAAGCATCATCTGACTCATTCCGAGGCCGAGGCTGACCATGACCACAATGGATGCCGTACCTATGACGACACCCAGTATGGTGAGAAAGGTCCTGGTCTTTCGTCGTGTAAGATTGCTTAAAGCTAATTTGAATAAATCATACAGTCTCATCTATATCCTGCTCTTTAGCCTTCTTTTTCTTTTTGTAGAAAACAACTCCGCCGGTTACTGCTGCAGCAGCTATGAGGATTATGGCTCCCGGAATTTTGATACGGTCAAAAAGACCCGGAGTTTCCGTATAATCGTTTTCCGCCTCATACATACTCATATCTTCATCCATGGGTTCTGTAACAAAGAGATTTATGGTTTCGTTCTGAGTAGCCTGTTCTCCGTTGATGTCCTCGTAGGTGATGAGAACATTGACGGTACCGTCATCAGTTGTAGGGGCGAGTCCCTGGATCATGGCATCCACTGAGCCTGATTCTCCGGGTTTAATGTTTCCGACATAAGTGCTTGTGCTCTGTATGGAGTCTGCGGAAAAATCAACGGTTACATTGTAAAGGATGACTTTACCTGTATTGTTTATGTTGAACATAACATTGGATTCACTTCCTGCATCCACAGGGTTTGGTGAAATGTCGTATCCGGTACAGGATAATCTTGCCACCTGCTTCACCATGATATCCAGATTTACCTTCTCTTCTGCGTTCTTAAACTCAGGAGAATCATACTTTTCATTCACAGTAAGGCCGTAGGCCTTTGGAGTGACTCCGGCGGCAGCGATCATAGTCCAGGATACCTCCTTTGACTCCCCTGCCTTAAGTTCGTTGATGACCATGGAGTTGGCACCGTTCTCTGTTGAGAATACCGCGGAATTATCCGTCTTTTCCGAATCCAGGGTAAGAAGTATGTTGCTGGCATTGATATCGCTGCTTGCGTTCTGAATCTCAACCACAAGCTTAAAAGCCTGTCCGGCATATACGGTTTCAGGCTCTGTGTGGTAGGAACCTACAACAAGACGGGCTTTGGTACGGTCGTTGGCATTGAACTCTCTGGTCCTGTCGGTATCCTCCGTATCGTTCATGCCCTGGTTGTTGATGTTGACATAGAAAATGTGCTTTTCTTTGGACAAAAGTGTGGCATCCGGTGTGTTCTTATAGGTGACCGTATAGCTTATAGGATAATATCCGCTGGCAGCGTTCCTCTTTATGTTCATGGAATAAGCAGGGCTTATGGTCTGATCAGGGTCAACGGAGGTGAATACCTGGTCATAGTTGGACTGGGATATCTCAAAGGGGAACTGCTTGGATGCGGCTGTTTTTGCCAATGCAGTATTCTGCATCTCCGAGCTGCTGTCAAGAGCGCTTTCAATATGTACAGTCACGTCATACAAAGTACGGTTGGTCTGGTTCCTGAAGTTGACTGAATAGTTCATGACTTCCGGATAGCTGGCTGCAGGAGTGGTCTGATTCTCCCCCACTGCAAATGCAGACTCCTTCTCTGTGGTGGCAGGGTTCTTTACATCACCTGCGGAAAGAACCGCGATATTTATGAACTCGGCTCTGTTCAGGCTTCCGTAGGAACCGGATGAGTTGTAGGGTACATCATAAAAAATGGAAAGTGGAACGGCATAGTAGCCTGGCTCAATGTCACTTCTTATGTGAACATTGAAGGTGATCTCCTGATACTCTCCTTTTTTTAAGGTGCCCAGTTTTTTCTCCTGAGTCATGGTAGAGGCATTGATCTCAAGGGGATATGTGCCTCCGTCCACAGGGTATGTGAGTCCCAGTGAAGCATTGTAGGCACGGGCGGCACCGGCCTGATAGCCCTCATTGTAGGCTTCCGATTCCGCAGACTGATCATCTTCATCATAAGGATTTGTTCTGTTGGCATTTGGTACTATACCGTTGGTATTTACGAGGTTCTGGTCCTGAGAGAGACGTACTCTTACGTTGTTTATCTCGTTGCTGTTTGGATTGTAGAGACCGTTGACTCCGTTATACCCTATCCTTACTTTAAGCTGCATATCCTGACCGACTATGCCTTCCGGTGTGGGATCTGCATCGTGGATAAAGGTGTTGAGGTTGGTATCAACGTAGGATGCGGCTGCAGTCTCAGGAGTCAAAACTATAAGTGCCGAAAGCAGCACAAGCAGGCTTAAGCCTAAGCTCAGCCCGGATTTCAGTCTGTGGGAATTTATATTAAAGAAATAATCTGTTCTTTCGTTTTTCATACTTCCTCCGAATGTCTCAAGATTATTTAAGTGACATTCATTATATTGTTTAAATTGTCTGACAACTGAAACTGAATCATACCACAAATTTCAGGCTTCAGAAATCAGGTTTATTATACGGAGCTTTTAGGCGTGACAATGCAGAAGGGAGGTTCTCCGTTCTCTTCCTTTATCTTTATTTCGATAGGACTTTGTTCGTTTATCACAGTCTCCACTATATGACCGTCCACCACCTTAAGCTGCCGGTCTGCCCAGGACGCGATGTGAGGATCATGGGTGACCATGACCATGGTGCGCTGTTCCTCGGAGACGATTTTTTTCATCAGATCCAGAACATCGTCGGTGGTGTGTGAATCCAGATTTCCCGTGGGCTCATCTGCAAAGATGATCTGAGGATCTATGACCAGTGCTCTCGCAATGCCTACACGCTGCTGCTGTCCTCCGGACATCTGATTCGGCATGTGCATACCCTGATCTCCTATGCCTATGAGTTCCATATAGTGTTTTGCCGTTTTCATGCGCTTTTCGTAGTTCACGCCTCTGAACATGAGCGGCATGGCCACGTTCTCTATGGCATTCATGGAAGGTATAAGATTGTAGCTTTGGAAAATGAAACCGACATTCTGCCGGCGGAATTTAACCAGCTGTGCCTCGTTCATACGGTCGATACGTTTGTTAGCGATCTGGATTACACCCTTGCTGGGGGCCTCCAGTCCCGCCAGCATATTCAGACAGGTGGACTTACCTGAACCGGAGGTTCCGACTATTGCTATAAATTCACCTTTATAAATGTCAAAAGAGACTCCATTAAGAGCATAGACTTTATTGGATCCAATATTAAAGATTTTATATAAGTCTCTAACCTTAATAAGTGGTTCCAAGATATATCCTTCTTTCCTGAAAGTATTGCGTTATACGGCTAAATGCTTCATGCCGATGATCTAAGCACAAGGCTTTTTACTTAAGAGCTGCTCCTGATATTTTTTAATACCTGAAGCAGCTCACATTATTGTCTCATTATAGGTCAACAGATTTAATTATACAATCTACGAATTCTTGAAGAAACTAAAGCAAATCTAAAGAACTTAAAAAACCTCCGGACACCTGTAAAAGTGTTCGGAGGTTTAAATATTTAATCAAGGTATCGAAGGTTAACTGTCTAAGATAACCGAAGAACTGCCTGTCTTAAAAACTGACAAAATGAGCTTATTTCTTCTTGCCCTCGATAGAGTTCCACTTCGGAGTGAGAACCTTTACTCCGCCCATGTATGGCTGAAGTACCTCAGGAATGATAACACTGCCATCAGCCTGAAGGTGATTCTCCAGAAATGCGATAAGCATACGAGGTGGAGCTACACAGGTGTTGTTAAGGGTATGAGCAAGATGGATCTTGCCGTCCTTGCCCTTGATTCTGATCTTGAGACGTCTTGCCTGAGCATCACCAAGGTTTGAACATGAACCAACCTCGAAATACTTCTTCTGACGTGGTGACCATGCCTCAACGTCGCATGACTTAACCTTAAGGTCTGCCAGATCTCCTGAGCAGCACTCAAGAGTTCTTACAGGGATGTCCATGGAACGGAAGAAGTCTACAGTGTTCTGCCATAACTTCTCATACCAGTTCATAGAGTCCTCCGGCTCACAAACAACGATCATC
>DFGZ01000315.1 GCA_002371295.1 Oribacterium sp. UBA3737
CCCCGTCATGGCCGTCTTTGTCCTCTTCATGAGCATGATTGCCCTCTTCATGTTCATGCTCCATGCCTTCCACGATCTCTTCATTCTTAACCTGATCCCCGAGAACCTCCAGCAGATTGAGGGAAGCCGGAGCCTCACCGGATCCGAGAACATCCTTAACCCATGCATCCGAAGTACCGCCTACATAGATAAAAAGATCACACTCCTTTATCTTTGCCATATCCTCAACTGTCGGCTGATAGCTGTGCAGATCCGCACCATCATCCAGGAGCAGGGTCAGTTCCGCATGGTCCGCATTCTCCCCGAGAATATTCTTTACCCAGTCATATTCCGGAAAGATCGTTGTAACTATCTTTAATGTTTTACCGGTAGTGTCTTCTCCTGCTTTATCCGTGGCAGTGTCCGCCGGGGCGCCCTTCTCACCACCCTTTGTCTGACCTTCCGTCGCGTTTGCGGCAGCAAACTCGCTTCTGCCGTCCGAGAGATTTCCGCAGCCCGTAAGGCACCCAAATGCCAAAACCGCAGTAAGTATGCCGGCAAGAAGTTTTCTTCTTTTCATTGTGAGATCCTCCAAATCCATGTGGTGGTGCTTATCTTCTCTGACACCACCGGCTATATTTGCAACGCTGTCGCATATTATAGAACGGCAACTGCCGGTTGTCAATACATTTTTGCAACATTGTTGCATTTTTCTTCGGACAGGAATTTCTTTACCCCGGCCTGCATAAAAAAGGCCCTGCCCTGCGGGCAAAGCCTTTCCTGTCCTATTTCTTCTGACAGTCTTCACATTTTCCTATAATGATGGATTTGGATGCGTTGATATCCAGTCCGTAGATGGAATGCAGCTTATCCTCAAATTCATCCATAAACGGATTTTCGAGATGAAATACCTTTCCGCACTCACTGCACTGGGCATGCATATGCGTATCACAGTGCTCATGCTCCTCCGAGTACTGATAGAACCATGCATCCTGATTCGGTTCCTTAAAGCGGAGCAGACTACCCTGCTCACACAGCCGGTCCAGATTCCTGTAGACCGTAGCCCGGTTGACATTCTCCTGCTCACAGACGGATGCATAGATCTCCCGCGCAGTAAATCTCTTATCCTTATGCTCCTTCAGATAGCCAATGATCAGTTCTCTTGCCTTTGTTTTATAGGTCTGCTTTCCCTTATCCATCAGATCACCTGCCTCAAATCCACGATACATGAAACATAGTCATTCTATCATTCCGGATCCGGAAATGTCAAAAGATTTAGAGTATCACAGGAGCATTACGGGAGCATCACCTGAGTATCATCCAAATGTGATCACTGCTAGGATCCACACATAACACAGGGTTTTCGGTATCATCAGCATACCAAGCTTCGGACGCAACTTCCCATAGACCGCGACGGGAAGATAGGTAAGAAAACTAAGGATCACCGCAAGAATGATCTGTATATAGATTCCGGTCCCATAATTCATTGCATGGCTGATCACCCGGAGATAACCGATGATCGTAAGGATCCCAATGAGTACAAAAGGCAGATTCCGGATCCACGCCCACTTTACGCTGCCCTCCGAAGAAAACCACCTGTTCTGCGGGAAGAGAAGCAGGATGATCCGGATCACAGTGAGCCAGAGGATCGCCTGTTCTACCCAGAGATTATATGCCGCCGTCTGAGTGTCTGTCCCGACATGGTATTCCATGGAATCACCGACTCTGATCAGGATGTTGTAGAAAAGCGTCATCGTAATGGAAGAAATGAGATTCCCAAGTCCAAGGAAGAACCCCTGCTGCGATATACTTCCACGCAGATTCACCATGATCCGAGGAACAAGGTGAAAGGAATCACCCACCAGAAGAAGGAGTGTCAGCAGAAAGCCTAAGAAATACCGCGGACGTTCCGTGTTCATAACGGGATCCCCATCGGCAACACCCCATTTCTCCTTCAGTATAAAGATAAAGATGACCAATGTAAGTAGATAGAGGATGCAAAAACCTGCTTCCCCGAGTCTAGCACCTAAAGTTTTTTCATTCTCTTTCATTGCAGTTTCCCTCTTTCAGGATCCGGTATGGATACCGACCATCATCTCACAACCATTGTAACACACTCCTCCACCGGCGACCATTCTATTTCCCTTCTTCGTTCTGTCAGATACACATACCCCTTGCGAAAAAAATATCGATGACAGAAAAAAGAGCCGCAAACCCCGGAATTTCTCAGGGGTTGCAGCTCATGCACAGTGCCGGCGACCGGGATCGAACATCCTAATCGCCGGAAAACCCTTACGGAAAGGAGGTTCGCTGACCTCGCCTAAATCTTGAACCACTTTTTGAACCACTTTCGCGCGGTTACTTTCTACATATACTTTGTATAGCGAGTCTCACTTCAAAATAATCCATTTCCCAGCTCGGTCTGATCCCTCACGCCGGATACCAATTTGGAATATGAGATGATACTCTTACACATACACCATTTTTATAGATTGCAAATCGTCTGAACGCATCAGTATTATCGTATATCGCCACGACATCGCATACCGGCAATACCATTTTAAGTTTTTTCATACTCTCCACATACCGTCTTTCAATGTCCTCATCCGGTATGCCATGGCCTCCATGCATAACCCTGCTTTTGACGCGTTCTTTTGCTATATCTGCACTATCTAATCCAACATAGTGCATCTCAATGCTATAACCAAGACTTTTTGCTCTTCTTATATTTTGAATGATACTCTTCCCGCAAAGGGTCGTCTCCTGACTAAAAGAAACTCCTTCAGCAAAAAACCTATCAATACGGGATATTATTATTCTTCCGGCGGACAATACATCTTTTGGATTTCGCCAGTCACCTATCTCCCTTACTGTTTCGTCAAGATTTACCTTTTCAATCTCCGATAAAGACGAAATCAGAGAGAAGAGAGTTGACTTTCCTGCTCCATTTACTCCCGCCAACAAAACGTACTTTTTCATCAGAACACGTTCCTCGCGATAGATTCCTTTTGTTTTTTCTGTAGGAGATAATCACCTATCATTTCGTAGAATTCTTTTTCCTCCTCTGATTCAGATTCCAGAACAAGTTGCATGGTATCATCCGGATCTAACTTGCTAATTTCCGCATAGATGTCGCTATACTTTTTTACATCACACATACGAAACACCTCACCTTCTGTTTTCAGTGTCTTTTTAATATTATACTCTTCCCGTTTCTTAAAGCAATCCTTAATTGCACTGCATACCGATTATGACACAGCCCATAATTCGCTATTCAAAATGGCTCAAACCCTTATTATGCTTATTCCGCCAACATCTCATTTGTTATAGCCAACAATTCCGCCGCGACTTCTTCATTTCTCACTCGAAGCAGATTATCATAAACGTCTGCCTTTCCCAGCAGATTCATTCCTCCGTGCCAAACCAATTTCCTGTCAATCACAGCAAAACGCTCTCCTTCAGAATCTGTTAAGCGAACCATAATCCCCGCAATCTTCATTTCACTTACCATAGCTTCGATATCTCCGATATCTCCGAATAAAGCAACCTCCGGGTCCATGGTGATTACAATAACAGAAACACCTGCTTCCTGCCTGCTCTTCAGCAGACTGATCAATCGTTCAACCTTCGACCGTTGAAGTCCCGGACTGGAGATTATGATCTCATTATCAGCCTCAACCAAATCTCTCTCAAATGTTTCCGTATACTCCAGCCCGTCATATATGGCATTGGTCTGCTGCTTATCAGGGATTCCCTCAGAAATCACCTGATACCCAAGTTTTTTATATGTTTTCAATCTGCTGCGGTACTGCCCATCAAAGAATGAAATATGAGAATCCACATAATCGTACACTATCACATCCGTCTTGCCTTCATAGATACGATTCAATCTTCCGACATATTGGATCACTCTGCCTTCAAAACGAATAGGCGCCGCCAACATTAATGTATCCAGCCGTGGGAAATTAAACCCTTCCCCGATCTTCTGTCCTGTAGCAATCAGGATCAGGCTTTCAGTTCGAGGAGTCTGTAGCATTTCCTCTACAACTGACTGATTTTGCTTCATCGACTGACCACCATAAATTAAGAAAACATGGTCTGCCTTCCCCTGAAGTAATTGGGAAAACAATTCCGCATGTCGCTTAAGTTTCGTCAGAATGACCGGCGTACGTCCAGCATGTATCGCCTGCTCTACATCTGCTACAATCTGCTCATTTCTGAACTTATTATCCGCAACCAGATCATCCGCTTTATGTATATCCGGTTTATTTCCGGACAAATCAACCACTCTGGTAAATCTCGGGTACACATACCCCTTCAGGCCTTGTGACTCCGCTTGTTCCTTTGCTGTATACTTGTGACGCACCGGCCCCAAAAGCATATAAACAATCTCATCCAAATGATCACTGCGCCCCGGCGTTGCCGAAAGACCATAGATATATTTAGCACGGATCCGATTCATCAATGCCTGCGCCTGATTTGAACCCACATGATGGCATTCATCGACAAGTACCATCCCATAGGAATCAATATGATCAAAGAATTCTCCCTTATGATATGCAGACCCGATCATTGCAAAATCAATAATCCCGGTCGTTTTATCTGTCCCGGATATCAGCGTTCCGATCACTCCGTCTCTTGTTTTTACTCTCCCTGTTTTTGTCTTATAAATTGGCAGCTTTTCGTCAATATCCAGAAACTTTTCAAATTCACTGATCCATTGTGGCAACAGATCTGCCTTTTCAAGCAGAACCAGGGTACTGACCTTGCGCTTAGCCACCATATATGCCGCAAGAACGGTTTTTCCGAATGCAGTTGGCGCACATAGAATACCATTTTCATACTTTTCCAATTGCTCAGCAGCCAAACCCTGTTGATGTTTCAGTTCTCCTTTAAAATGCACACGAATCGGTCTTCCATGCAGTCGCTTGTCATATACGATACATTTTACTCCGGCTTCATTGCATTTTGCCTGCAACTTCTCTAAAAGACCAATTGGGACACGGATATATCCTTCTGATTCTCTCCACATGGATATCGTTCTAAGATTATAATAATTTGAACGACCGATTGCTTTGTTCTTGTAATACTCCGGATTATCTATGGTGGCAAGACCTTTGATCTGGTTTTGAATTCTGGGCAGAAGATTCAACGTATCAACGTATGCGCCGTCATCAAGGACAATGTGAAGTTCCTTTCCAACCACATCCGGTGCACTAAAACGATCATTTCTTTTCCATGGGCGTATCTGCCCATTCTCTTTTGCATACTTCGTTGGCCGAATCATGGACATCTGTCCGGAGTTCCAATCCTGAAGATAAGTCTCCACTTCCTCCTTTGTCATTTTTTTTACCGACAACAGCTTTCCCCATTGGTCAGGGTATGCATTCCATGATTCATCAATAAATGCACTGTTTCCCTGCTTGAGTGCCCTCCCCTGAAGCGGAAGCGCCACCAGATTTCCCAGTTTGCTGAGCACATCCTGGGAAGGGTACATACGATCATAATACTTGAACGAAGGCAGATTTATGGATGATTGCGAAGATGCAGATCGAAAATATCAGGAAAAAGGACATCAAGTACATGTTTGAACGGTGGACTGGTCCCGGACTCATCACAAGAAAGGTATTTGTGAATAGGAAGTCCGCGCTAAACGGTGTATTTACATATGCAGCCGAAAATGATTACATTCCAATTAACTTCATCCCCTCCATCGGAACTTCGGAACTAAAGTTCAAGGAACCGAATCACCGAAATAAGGCCTTTCGCAAGGATGAACGGCTGAAGCTTCTGCAGTATCTGAAGACACTTGATCAGGACGGCTATACACTGGCGATCCAGCTTGCCCTGTACTCCACCTTTCGTGTCGGAGAACTTCGGGCAATCCGATATGAGGATGTCTGTGGCAATACGCTTACCATCCGGCACCAGCTTGTGGAGGAATCGCAGTACAGCGTAGATACCAGATTCATGAAGGTCACTAAGGCCCCCCGGTATGTAAATGAGAAGCTTCCCAAGGGAAATACGCATTTCTCAGTCAGAGAAATCCTGCTCGTTCCTGAAGCTGTCGCCATTATCCAGGAAGCCCATGCGCTCAATCCTGACGGAGAATATCTCTTCATGTGTCATGGACGCGAGCTGAATAACGACACCTTCAATGAGCGTCTGCGGAAATACTGCACAGAAGCAGGAGTCCCCTATCTTTCCAGCCACAAGCTTCGTTTCACGGTTGCATCAACTCTCCGGGCCGCCGGCGTGGATTTGACCTATCTTCAGAAGACCTTAGGTCACTCCAACAGGGCCATGACAGAGCATTATATCTATGAAACTGTGGAGGAACCGGAAGATCTGGAGGGGCAGCTTGCCAATGCGCTCAGCATTCAGGGTGTATAATTATGCAGAAATTTGAATAGATCTTAGAATCGCAAAAAGCCTAAAACCCCTTGTATTTACTGGGTTTTTAAGGTTTGAACCAAACTGAACCAAATGAATAAAAAGAAAAGGAGCCGCAAACCCAGATAAAATCTGGGCTCACGACTCATCAGTTGTGCCGGCGACCGGGATCGAACCGGTACGGGTATCGCTACCCACGGGATTTTAAGTCCCGGGCGTCTGCCAGTTCCGCCACGCCGGCGTATGTGTCATTATAATGTTACCTCAAAAAAAATACAACCTGGCGTGCACGCACGCGGTTGCATCAATCATACACGTCGCAAAAACCGTATTTCATATGAAAATGAGCGACCCAGACGGGACTTGAACCCGTGACCTCCGCCGTGACA
>DFGZ01000370.1 GCA_002371295.1 Oribacterium sp. UBA3737
GTCTCAAGAAGGTTGATCATGTTTGAAGGATCATCCCAGTCATATACCCAACCGTTACGGGCAACATCGAAGTTACCTGAACGACGGTCTGCAGTAACAGTTTTCCACTCCTGGATGTTTACATTCATGGTTAATCCAAGCTCAGCCCATGCAGACTGGAGATACTCGGCAACTGCCTTGTGGTATCCGGCATCATTTGTAAGGTAGTCAAATGCAGGGAAACCTTCACCATTTGGATAGCCTGCCTCTGCAAGAAGCTCCTTTGCCTTTTCAAGGTTGGCGTCGTAGTTCTCGATATCAAAGTGATCGCCGTACTTTTCCTTTGTTACATCTACAAAAGAAGAACCTTCAGCTGCATCAGATACGCCGGCACCTACAAAGTTTGTAGCAGGTGAATATGTACCCTGCATGATGGTATCTGCAACATACTTACGGTCGATGGCAAGTGAAAGTGCCTCACGCACCTTGGCGTCATTGAAAGGCTCCTTCTGTGTATTGAAGGTTACATAGTAAGTTCCCATAAGAGGCTCTACATGGAACTCTTCGTTACCATCAAGAGTAGGGATCTCTTCAGTAGGAACATCCTTAATCATATCAAGCTCGCCCTGGTTGTATGCGGTGTATGAAGTATTGGAATCCTCGATAAGATGCCATACAATCTTGTCGAAAGTGATGTTTTCTGCATCCCAGTAGTACGGATTCTTCTCAAATACGATCTGAGAACCGTCTGTGAACTCAGTCATATAATAAGGACCGTCTGTGATATAAGTTGCAGGATCGGTTGCCCAGCTATCTCCGGCAGCTTCGATGGTTGCCTGCTGTACAGGAACCATAACTGTAAATGCAGCAATCTTGTCAAAGTAAACACAGGGATTTGAAAGATGAACAACAAAGGTGTTGTCATCGGTAGCTTCTACCTGAAGGGCGTCAATGTCTCCCTTTGAAGCTTCTTCATAACCGGCAACAACATTAAGAAGGTCATAGCCGTAAGGTGCAGCAGTATTAGGGTCTGCAACTCTCTTCCAGGAATAAACAAAGTCATTGGCTGTAAGAGCGCTTCCGTCTGACCATTTAAGATCAGGTCTCAGATGGAAAGTCCATGTAAGACCGTCCTCTGATTGTTCCCAGCTTTCTGCAAGACCTCCTACGATATCGTTGTTCTGATCGAACTTGAGAAGACCTTCAAAAGCATGAAGAATCATGTTTGCACCATCAGATGCAGAGTTAAGTGCAGGGTCGATGGTCTCAGGTGAAGGACCTCTCTGTACATTAAGTACGTTTTCGATACCTGTTGACTCTGAAGAACCGGCTGGTGCAGTTGCCTCAGGAGTGGTGCTGGAACCACAGGCTGAAAGTAAAAGTGTTGCAGATACAGCTGCTGCAACGAGGGTTGTGATTTTTTTTCTCATAATATTCCTCCTTTAGATAAATGACTTGTTAGATCCAGGTGATGACATGCTGCATAGTGACCTGGTTTAACTTCTTTGAATTCCGGTTTTTCCTGTGAACAGAGCTCTGAAGCATAAGGGCATCTTGTGCGGAACGGACATCCTGACGGAGGGCTTACCGGAGAAGGTACATCGCCGTTCAGTATGATACGTTTGGAAGCTCTTGCAGTTTTTGGATCTGCTATAGGTATAGCAGAAATAAGTGATCTTGTATACGGATGTACCGGGTGGAAAATAAGCTCATCGGAATCTGCAAGCTCTACCATGTGTCCCAGATACATAACGCCGATTCTGTCGGAAATATGATTAACGATAGAAAGGTCATGAGCGATGAATAGATAGGTGAGTCCCATCTTCTTCTGCAGATCCTCGAACATATTTACGACCTGTGCCTGGATGGAAACATCAAGTGCCGAAACCGGCTCGTCACAAACAATGAACTCAGGATCAACTGCCAGGGCCCTGGCAATGCCTATACGCTGACGCTGTCCGCCGGAGAACTCGTGAGGATAACGGTTTGCGTGCTCACTGTTGAGACCTACTGTTGAAAGGAGCTCAAGTATTCTGTCTCTGCGTTCTGCTTTTGTCTTGTAAAGTTTATGTATATCCAAGGCCTCTCCAACGATATCTCCTACTGTCATACGGGGATCAAGGGATGCATAAGGATCCTGGAATACAATCTGCATCTTACGGCGGTATGGAAGCATGTCTGCCTTTATATTGTTTTCTGAATCGAAGATCACTTTTCCGTCATAAACTATCTTTCCGGATGTGGGCTCTGTTAGTCTCAAGATAGAACGACCGGTGGTTGTCTTTCCGCATCCGGACTCACCAACCAGGCCAAAGGTTTCGCCTTTCTTTATAAAGAAGCTGACATCGTCAACGGCCTTTACAAATTTGTTTGAGCCTGCCACAGGGAAATACTGCTTGAGGTGGGATACTTCGAGTAAGATATCTTCTTTATTCATTAGTTTTCACCTCCTGCGTTTAATGTCTCCCTTATGACGATGCCTCGGTCATCTGTGGAAACGGTGGTCTTCCCCTTTTCAAAATCTTCCTTCTGCTGAAGCCAGCATCTGGAATAGTGGATTCCATCATAGTTGTTTCTAAGTGGCTTTTTATCAATACAGATCTTCATGCAGTTCTTACATCTCGGAGCAAAGCCGCAGCCCTTTGGAGGGTTAAGGAGATCCACGGGCTGACCTTCGATAGGTACCAGTCTTTCGTAATCCTTTTCTGCAAGGTTCGGGATGGACTTAAGAAGTCCCTTTGTATATTCGTGCTTTGGATTGTAGAAAATGTCGTCGGTGGTTCCGTACTCAACGATCTCTCCGGCATACATAACGGCGATATGGTCGCACATGCTTGCAACAACACCGAGATCATGGGTGATCATGATGATTCCCATGCCGAGCTTATCTTTCAGCTCCTGCATGAGTTCAAGGATCTGAGCCTGGATGGTAACATCAAGTGCTGTTGTAGGCTCATCGGCGATAAGAAGCTTTGGCTCACATGCAAGAGCCATGGCAATCATGACACGCTGACGCATACCACCTGAAAGCTCATGAGGGAACTGCTTTAAACGCTTATCGGGCTCATTGATTCCTACCAGTTCAAGAAGCTCCCTTGCTCTTCCGGTAGCTTCCTTTCCCTTTTTATCGGTATGGAGCTTGATGGCTTCCTCCAGCTGGTTTCCTATGGTCCATACAGGATTAAGGGAGGTCATGGGATCCTGGAAAATGATGGAAACCTCCTTTCCACGGATCTGCCTAAGCTCCTTTTCTGTCATTTGGTCGATACGATGACCGTTAAACTCAATAGAACCGCCCATGATCCTTCCGTTTTCTGCAGTAAGACCCATGATGGAATAGGCTGTAACGGATTTACCTGAACCTGACTCTCCAACGATGCCGAGGACTTCACCCTCCTTCATCTGTATGGTTACATCATTTAAGGTCTTGACCTCTCCGGCCGGAGTGAAAAAGGAAAGACGTTCATGCTGTATATTAACTAAGTATTCTGATTCTGCCATGTTGATCTCCTTACTTCTGCTTCATCTTAGGATCGAAGGCATCACGAAGACCGTCACCTAAAAGATTGAAGCTCAGGATAATGATAAAGATAAGTGCAGCAGGTGCGAAAAGCTTTTCCGGATAGGTCTGGAAGCCGTTGAGCGCAGCACTTGCAAGGGAACCCAGTGAAGGCATGGGAGCCTGAACACCGAGACCAAGGAAACTGAGGAAAGACTCAGTAAAGATAGAGCTTGGTATCTGAAGTGTTGTGGTAACGATAAGTGTTCCCAGACAGTTTGTGATGAGGTGCTTTCCTATGATGCGCTTGTCATCTGCACCGAGAGCCTTTGCGGCGGTTACATACTCAGACTGCTTGAGAACCATGATCTGTGAACGGACTATACGTGCCATACCAACCCAGTAAAGGAGGGCAAACACTATGAACATGGAAATCATATTTGGTCCAAGCTTCTCTATCCATCCAAA
>DFGZ01000050.1 GCA_002371295.1 Oribacterium sp. UBA3737
TACCAACTGAGCTATCTGGGCAACGCAGCGGGTGATGGGAATCGAACCCACATGTTCAGCTTGGAAGGCTGACATTCTACCATTGAACTACACCCGCGAAGGTCTTTCGCGTCGCTCATTTGTGACGCGAGTGTTATATTACACTAGAAAAACCTGTTTGTCAACAAATTATAAAAAATTTCCAATAAAGTTCTGTCAGCTCCGGGCTGCCAGATTACAGTAGTATATCTTTCCTGTATACGGACGGCAGTTACTCTTATAAATGCCCTTTTCCCTTATATAGTGCCTGGTCTGACCGGCATTATATCTTTCCTTCTCGGTAAGAAGAAGTCTCACCATCTGGTTATTTTCCTTTATTCCTGTACGCCATACCGGAATCTGCATTGTGATTTCATCTTCTCCGCAGTTTATAACAATTATGGAAACTTCATTTTTATAGATCCGGGCATAAACAACATAGTTATATCCGGCCATAAGCTTCATCACTGATCCATACTTGAACACATCATACCTCTTATGTATTCCCGCAAGATAATGATGGTACTCTATAAGCTCCAGATCTTCATGCCCCCATGGATAAGGACGTCTGGAATCAGGCTCCGTCCACCCCGTCATCCCGGCCTCATCACCATAATACAAAGTCGGAGCTCCGGGCCATGTCATCTGCATCATGGCTCCAAGCCTGTACAAAGCCACATTTACGCCCTGATCGGCCTCGTATGAGCCGCAGGTGCCTATACGGCCTACCTTCATATTGGTTCTGGTCAAAAAACGGCTGTGATCGTGATTTGAAAGCTGATTCATGGAACACAGGACCGAAACCTCCGGCATTCGTGACATATGATAGGTCATGGAATCAAAAAATCTCTTTCCATCACCTTTCAGTCTCTCGTCTCTCGAATCGGAATGTTTCTCCATGCCGATAAGGAACCATGTTATAGGTTCCATAAAGGCATCATAATTCATGATGGTATCCCACTCATCTCCCTGAAGCCACCAGAAAGGATCACCATAATGCTCCGCAAGTATCACGGCATTGGGATTAGCCTGTTTTACCACCTTTCTGAATCTCTTCCAGAATAAATGATTATAATCACCGGTGTGGCCAAGATCAGCTGCAACATCAAGACGCCAGCCGTCAACATTGTAAGGAGGGCTGACCCATTTCTTTCCGACTGCCAGTATCTTGTTTTCCAGCTCCTTGGAGCCCTCATAGTTAAGCTTTGGAAGAGTGTCATTGCCCCACCACTTCTCATAAGTGTTATTCTTAGGCCAGGCCTCGTCAGAATTGTCACCGAAGGCGAAATAATTATGATACGGACTTTCCTTCAGCTGATATGCACCGGCCTGATAATCGTTGGACTTATCCTTGTAATTGTAAAAATTGGACTTGTTCATCCACTTGTTGTATGAACCGCAGTGATTGAACACACCGTCAATGATTACACGCATGCCCCTCTTGTGACATTCCTCAACGAACTTAAGGAACAGCCTGTCGCTGGCCTCCAGATTATCGTGATGAGTAGTGCGCACAGAATATTTGGTTGCACGGGCATTATCAGTCTCCCAGTCCTCAACGACGGATCCTCCGTCCTTTACGATCTTTCCGATATGCGGATCGATATGGTCATAATCCTGTATATCGTACTTATGATTGGAAGGCGATACAAACAGAGGATTGAAATATATGACCTGAACCCCCAGATACTGGATGTAGTCAAGCTTATCCATAACCCCCTGAAGGTCACCGCCGTAGAATCTGTGAACATCAAAGGGTTCCACCGGTGTTTCCCAGTCTTCTATGCCCTTTACCGCTCTGCCGAGATAGATATACTCGTTATTCTTGACGTTGTTGCTCTTATCGCCATCATAAAACCGATCAATAAAGATCTGATACATGATGGCACCCTTGACCCAGTCCGGGACATGGAACCCCGGCATAAGATGAAATGCCATCTGAGGATTCATATCCGCCGAAACCCCAAGCCTGTTATAATGCAGCTCCTCGCCCTGTTTCTCAATGAAAAAGCTATAACTGAGCATGGCATTACCCACGACAACCTGATACTCAAAGAAATCAAAATAGTCGTCGCTGAAGATACGGCGCATACGCTCTTTGGTATTGCTCTCGTGGAAATAAATGTAAACATCGTCTACATCCTGATATTTAGTTCTGAATCGTATTTTCACGGTATCTCCGGGATTCTGCTCCGCAGGAGAACGATAGTCATCGGTTCCCGCAGTATAGAGTGAATCCCAGTTGATCTCACTCATTGCCATGAAGCACTATACTCTTCTTTCTCACATAAAATAGGACTCAGTGGGCGATAAACACCCACAATGCTACATTTATTTATCGAACTCAACTACTCCGATATAAGGAAGATTACGATAACGCTGATCATAATCAAGACCATATCCTACAACAAACTCGTCAGGAATTTCAAAGCATGAATACTTTACAGGAACTTCCTTTTCACGACGTGAAGGTTTGTTAAGCAATGTACAGATTTCAATGGATTTAGGATTACGGTCCAGAAGAAGCTTGCTTAAGTGGCTGAGCGTGTGTCCGGAATCAATGATATCCTCTACGATAAGAACGTTTTTTCCCTCCAGAGGCTCATCGAGATCCTTGACGATTTTTACAATACCGCTTGAGGTTGTTCCTGCACCATAGCTGGAAACAGACATAAAATCGAAGGAAATATCAACATCATGTATTCTCTTGGCAAGCTCACACATAAACATAGCGCCGCCCTTAAGTATGCATATAAGATGAAGGGACCTTCCCTTATATTCCTCTGAAATCTTTTCCGCTATCTCAATAATCTTCTCTTCGATCTGTCCCTCAGGAATCAGAACTCTTACATGCTCCGTCATTATTCTTTCTCCTTTTAATGCTTATAATTTCCTGATTTATCCTCAAAATCAGATGCTTTTTCCGATAATCGGCGCTCATCTTGTACGGAAGATCCAGATGGGCATTTCCGGGACCGTGGATCAGTTTGTCCATATCACGAAAGTGAACCGCTCCCCAGTCCTTAAGAGGTGTCCCTATACGTCTGACCAGTTCAATCATTACATACTGCCTCACCAGCTCCGGATAAGACTTAAGTTCTGTAACCGGTATGGAGATTTCCATCCCCTCCTGTCCCGTCTTTTCCCGGTCCTTTATTTCGGCAAATTTATCAACATATTCAGATGCAAGTCTCGCAAAAAAATCATCAGCCTCCCTGAGGATATCAGCCGTATGGGCTATATGGGCGCTGGCTTCAGGATTTATCTCTCTAAGTCCCGGAAGAATCTCGCTTCTGATATGATTTCTCGTATACTGCGTATCGAGATTGGTGGAATCGATCACGTAAGGGATCCCATTATCTTTAAGCCTACTCAGTATATATTCTCTCCTGACCGAAAGCAATGGACGAATTATGAACCCTCTTCTGGGTTCCATACCTGACAGCCCCCGTATACCGGAGCCTCTCACAAGATTGTGAAGTACAGTTTCTGCCTGATCATCCATATGATGAGCCACCGCTATGAGGCATCTTGGCCTCTTGACCTCATTCCCGTCATCAGTACTTATATACTTTTCCTCAATCTCTCTTCTCGTTTCCTCAAATGCTTCATATCTGAGGATCCTTGCCGCCTCCTCAAGACTCATGCCCTTTTCACGGGCAATCCCGGGAGCATCCACAAAAACTTTTTTAAAAGGAATGTCCCAGTTCCTGCAAAGCTCCTCAGAGAAATGCATATCTCTGTCAGCTTCCTCTCCGCGGATGCCATGATGAACATGCACCGCAAAAAGCCTGTATCCCAAAGACTCTTTAAACAGACTGAGAGCATATAACAGAAAGACCGAATCAGGTCCTCCCGAAAGCCCTACCAGCACACAGTCACCCTTTTCCACAAGCCGGTGTCCTGTAATATAATTTCTGACACCCAGCATCTGCTTGTCCATCTTTGTATCTTTTTTAATGAAATGTTCAATTCCCATACTGACTATTATACCAATAAACTGTGATTTCATTAACCTTTAATCTATAGTTAATGACATTTTTATTAAATTTTCTTCCGCCTGCGAACAAAAAAAGAGGGGAAATCCCCTCTTTTTAAATCAAAATCACTTCTCCGTGTCCGGTTTTATGATGATCTCATCCGGCAATTTAAGCCCAAAGATCTCTCTGGCCTTTTCCATAGTGAACTCTTTTGTCTTTACGTATATCTTTTTCTGCTCCAGTTCTTCCGACAGCCGCTTCTGCTCATCTATTTCAGCCTGAAGGCTCTCTTCCTGCAACTGATATTCGTGAGCCTGTTCCCTCAGAGTCACACTACGCATGTGTATCGCAAATGCAATGCATAAAACAACTATCGTAATTCCGATGATTGCCAGACGATTTGATGCTTCATTTTTGTTTCTTCGTCTGTTCTTCATATTTTTATCCTCTGATTGGATTATAAACTCTTAAAAAATAAATAGCAAGAACTCTGCCAATGTATAAGATCCGGACCTGCTTCAAAGATATTCATACATATCCTTTGAATCTTCCTTATGAACAGTCTCCTGAATCGATGTAACCTTTACCTTGACGGATTTTGTACCGAAGGATACCTCGATAACATCACCTATCTTCACCTCTGTACCGGCCTTCGCCACCTTATCGTTTATCATAACACGCCCGGTATCGCATGCCTCATTGGCAACAGTACGTCTTTTAATGAGTCTTGAAACTTTAAGATATTTATCTAAACGCATAATTCTCCTATCCAAAAAATCTATTCTGTGACAAAAAAGGATGGCTGCAATGCAACCATCCTTAATGTTAACTATAGTTATAAAACATGTTTTGAGTATCAAAACCTAAAAATTAGTTAACTTTATCCTTAAGAGCCTTACCAGCCTTGAATCTTGGAGCCTTTGAAGCTTCAATCTTCATTGTTGCACCAGTTCTAGGATTTCTACCCTCACGAGCAGCTCTCTCAGCAACATCGAATGTACCAAATCCGATAAGCTGAACCTTATCACCGTTTGCAAGTGCATCTGAAATAGCATCGAAAATGCCCTTTACAGCAGCCTCAGCATCCTTCTTTGAAAGATCAGCTCTCTTAGCAACCTCTGCTACTAATTCTACTCTATTCATGTTATTTTCCTCCGTAATACCATCAGATTTATATTACCTGTTCATGACAGGCTTCCGATGTATCTTATACTTTGTTTCACCTCTGAAATTATATATTTATATATCAACCATGTCAACAAAGAACCGCATAATCTCGTGGTTTTCAGCCATTTTTGCCCCTTTTGAAAGTGATTTTTCAGATAAATGTAATTTTATTTCATTATCAGGACTTCCCAAAGCAAAAATCAGTAAACTGCGGCTTTCGTAATATAACTGTCCAGCTCACAATTTCACGCCTTTATCACCGGAGTTTTCCTTATTTTCCTGAGAGTTTCCTCCAGATGATCTATGGTCTCCATCATAGACCAGGTCTTTTCTCTGGTACTCTGACGAAATACCATCATAGGCGAAGTACCGTTCGAAAACCTTAACTGGCCATAATTCTCTCTGATAACTTCAGGAATAGCATCTACCTGAATATCTGCATTTTTGTCAAACAGGATCTTGAACATACCTCTTTGAATATCCGCCTCTGTCACATAACACTGATGTGCAAGAGCCTTCAGCCTCGCAATCCGAAGGAGATTCTCACACTCCACAGGAAGCTCTCCGAACCTGTCCATGAGCTCGTCCTGCATATCGCTGTAATCCTCATCTCCGGTAATGGACGATATCCTCTTATAGGTATCAAGCTTCTGTGCTTCATTGGAAATGTAGGTGTCAGGGATAAATGCATCAATTTCGCAGTTTATCTGTGTGTCGAACTCAGGCACCTCCTCTGTTTCTCCCTTTTCCGCCATGACAGCCGTATTAAGGAGCTTGCAGTAGAGATCGTAGCCCACTGCTTCCATATGTCCATGCTGTTCCGCGCCTAAGACATTGCCGGCTCCTCTTATCTCCAGATCTCTCATGGCGATACGGATACCGGAACCAAGCTGTGTAAATTCCTTTATGGCTTTAAGTCTCTTCTCAGATTCTTCACTCAGCATTTTGCCTCTGCGGTACATAAGAAAAGCGTATGCCGTCCTGCTGGATCTGCCCACTCTTCCCCTGAGCTGATACAGCTGGGAAAGTCCCATTCGTTCAGCGTCCTGAATTATCATGGTATTGGCATTGGGTATATCAAGTCCCGTTTCTATGATAGTTGTGGATACAAGTACATCTATCTCACCGTTTATGAACCTGAGCATGATATCCTCAAGCTGGCTCTCTGTCATCTGTCCATGGGCATAAGCAATCCTTGCCTCCGGACAGAGCTTCTGTATATGAGACGCTATATCGGCTATATTGTTCACTCTGTTATAAACATAGTAGACCTGTCCGTTTCTGGAAAGCTCCCTGCTGATAGCCTCTCTTATGAGCTCGTCATTGTATTCCATCACATAGGTCTGTATAGGCTGACGGTCAATAGGCGGCTCCTCAAGAACCGACATATCCCTGATGCCGGCCAGCGACATATGGAGGGTTCTCGGGATAGGTGTCGCTGAAAGTGTCAGAACGTCCACATTCTGCTTCAGGTTCTTTATCTTCTCCTTGTGAGTGACCCCGAATCTCTGCTCCTCATCGATTATAAGAAGTCCAAGATCCTTGAACTTTACATCCTTGCTCAGAAGCCTGTGGGTTCCTACTACAATGTCCGCCCGTCCTGCTTTTATGTCCTCTATCGAACTCTTTATCTGCTGAGGAGTCCTGAATCTGCACAACAATGCTACTTTGACCGGAAATCCCTTCATACGTTCCACAAAGGTGTTGTATACCTGTTGGGCCAGTATGGTTGTGGGAACCAGATAGGCCACCTGTTTTGAATCCTGTACAGCCTTGAATCCTGCACGGAGGGCTATCTCGGTTTTGCCGTAGCCCACATCTCCGCAGATGAGGCGGTCCATGATCTTATGGCTCTCCATATCCGCCTTGGTCGCATCTATGGCAAGCTCCTGATCCACGGTTTCATCATAGGGGAACATTTCCTCGAATTCCTTCTGCCATACAGAGTCCGCACCGAACTTGTAACCCGATGTGCTCTGTCTTGCAGCATAAAGCTTCACGAGATCCTTGGCAATTTCCTTTACGGCATGCTGGACACGGCTTTTTGCCTTCTGCCATTCCGCTCCTCCAAGCTTGTTCAGTTTGGGCGCCTTTCCGGCATCCTGACTCGCGTACTTCTGTATTCTGTCAAGCTTGGTGGCGGGAAGATACAGATTGCCGCCATCACCGTACTCCACCTTGATATAGTCCTTGGTCACTCCCTCGGATCTGATTCTTTCTATTCCCCTGTAAATACCTATACCATGGTCCTCATGTACCACATAATCCCCTACGGACAGTTCACTCAGCTTGGAAATCTTCTGCCCGTCGAATTTCTTCTGCTTACGCTTCTTTTTAACTATGTTGGCATTGCCGAACATATCGCCTTCCGTAAGCATCACAAATTTCTCTTCAGGGAACTGGTAACCGCTGTTGAGAACGCCGAATCTCACCTGAATGGCACCCCTCTCAGCTTCCTCTCTTGCAGCCCGGAGGGTTCCGGAGCCTGAGGTACCGTTTACACCGGATCTTCCCATTCCATCCTCAGATGCATCTGAGGAATTTCTTTCAGAATCCTCTTTTGTGTCCGGACAATATGCCCTGAGCCCATAATCCCTCAAATCCTGGGCAAGTCTCGATGCTCTGGTTCTGGAAGGACTGAGCAGCACTATCTCATACTTATCATCCTGCCAATGTTTAAGATCCTTTATAAGAAGTTCAAACCCTGCTTTGTAGGGAACAACTTCTGTAGTCTCGAAATGAAACGCTTCCTTGGAAATAACCTCCTTAAGATTTGTCCCCAGAGTACTGAACATAACGGATCTTCTGTCGCAGAGCCGTTCCATAATCTGATCGATTCCATAGATGAGCTTGTCCGGATCCTTCTCATCCTGAACTCCCATCCCGTTTGCTTCAAGAACCGCAGTAAGTTTTGCATGCTTCTGCATTTCGCCGAGTCTGGCTTCAAAGCTCTCTCTGAATTCCGTCTCAACCATTTCTCCGCGTTCCTTGAGTCTGTCGGGCTCATCGAGGAAAAAGACATCATCCTCTCCGAAGTAATCAAGAAGGCTGACCTCCTTAACCTCACTTCCCTTTGCCCTGTCGGTAGCCGGATATATCTCTGCCTCCTCGAGAGTCTCTATGGATCTCTGGCTTTCCACATCAAAGCTTCTGATGTTATCTACCTCAGTATCCCAGAATTCTATACGGATAGGATTTTCTGCAGTGAAAGGATAAATGTCCGCGATGCCGCCCCTGACAGAGTATTCGCCCATGGCTTCTACCTCTGTCATACGCTCATACCCCAGATCACTGAGCTTTTTGGACAGAGCTTCCATCTCCATGACCATACCCGGGCTTATGGTGAGAACAGATTCCGAAAACTTCTCTTTTTCCTGGACCTTGTCCATGAGAGCGTCAATACTTGCGACTATGACTCCCCCGTCATCTTCCATAAGATGCCTGAGCACCTCCACTCTTTGTCTGGTTATGAGCGTCCCCTGGGTATCTGCCTGATAAAAAAGAAAATCCTTTGCCGGGTAATACCATGCACTTTCGGAAAAAGCATGAATATCCTTCACGAACTGTTTTCCTCTAAGCTCATCCTTAACCACCATAAGCTTCCAGCTTTTTCCGGATTTTGCCTTTGCATTTTTAGCAGAAGCCACCGGACTCAGCAGTGAAACAACAAGCTGTGCCTTAACCGGATCCACGGTTCCGGTAACAGCAATCGGACCTTTTCCGGAATTAAGAGACTGCTGCAGTTCTTCATAGACTTTTGTTCTTAAAAACGGATTAACCATGTACCTTCCTTCTAAGTCATCAAATCAAAGCTTCATAGGATTATATTTATTCATTGCATATTCAACGCCGTTGTCGATTATATCAAGGGCCGCAGATGCAGCTTCATCATACACTTCATTCATGATCTTTTCGTCAGTCTGGTTGAACTTTGCAAGAACATGTACCGCAAGATCCATATTATCCGGCTTCATACCTACTCCAACACGAACCCTGCCAAATTTATCGGAACCAAGGCTGGAAATAATGGACTTCAGTCCGTTGTGTCCACCTGCAGATCCCGATGGTCTGATACGCATACGTCCCACATCAAGATTTATATCGTCTGAGAATACGATAATATGCTCTGGTTCTATTTTATAAAAATTAGCCAAAGGCGCAATGCAGTTTCCGGAAAGATTCATATATGTAAGGGGCTTCACAACAATTATCTGCTCAAGTCCGTGAGCACTCTGGTATCTGAGCTTTGTATAGGCACCGTTATACTTAGTTTCATTCAGCTTTTCCCCGCCCATTCTGTCAAGAAGGGCATCTACTGCTGCAAATCCGGCATTATGACGTGTACCTTCATATTTTCTCTCAGGATTTCCGAGACCGGCAATTAAATACATTTCTTTTCCTCCGCTTATCTATCTAAATTCACTGTTTTTTATATTTCTTAAACAATGTATATGAAAGGCGACACAGGTCAGGAGACCTTCCTACTGACCTATATCCCCCTTATTCCGTTTTGACTTGTGAATTTTATATTTTTTACAACCCAAATGCAAGTAAAAGGGAATTTTCCTTACACGGAAAAGGAGCCGCCGTAAAACAGCGACTCCAAATCATCTCTTGAATATGTGTCAGATATCAAAATCCCTCTGCTTCAGAAATCATCTCTGCCTGATACTTGTCCAGGATGATACTCTGAATAGCATCTCTGGTTGAAGACTTGATAGGATGAGCGATATCTCTATACTCTCCATCAGCAGTCTTTCTTGACGGCATGGCAATGAAGAGCCCCTTCTCACCTTCAATTACCTTAATGTCATGAATTACGAACTCGTTATCAAAAGTGATCGATACGATGGCCTTCATCTTGCCTTCCTTATCCACCTTGCGAATCCGCACGTCTGTTACCTGCATATTGCTCCCTTCCCTGACCCCGGTTGTCTTCACTTCGGTCACGTATTTTGGTTTATATTAGACTCCGCGTTTTAAAAATGCGGGTATGTGTCACATCTGGTATCTAACGTTCTTCTCAACCACGATCTTAATATCATCCGGCTTTCCGATATATGTAGTGTTTGCACGGATAGTATCGCGGCTCTCAACGATACAGTTCTCGATAACAGTATTGTCACCGATATAAACATCGTTAAGAATGATTGAATTCTTGATGACACAGTTGTTTCCAACATATACCTTACGGAACAGAACAGAGTTCTCCACGGTTCCGTTTACGATACATCCACTTGCAAGAATGGAATGGCGAACGTTACAGTCCGGATTGTATTTTGCAGGAGGGTTGTCCTCAAGCTTTGTATAAACACCGGGTAATGTACGGAAGAAGTAATCACGCACATCTCTCTTCAGGAAATCCATATTTGTCTTGTAGTATGATTCTACTGAAGCGATATTGGACCAGTAGGTCTCGATCTTAAATCCGTATATTCTCTTTACGTTCTTGTAACGTACGAGGATGTCATTAACAAAATCTGTACGGTCTTCTTCGTGTGCCTTTTCAAGAAGTTCAATAAGCTGACGTCTGCGGACAACATATATACCGCATGAGATGGTGTTGGCATCTGTTGCGATAGGCTTCTCTTCAAAATCAACTATACGTCCGTCATCGTTAAGCTTTACGCATCCGAATCTTGATACATCTGTATTAGGCTCCATAGTCTTTACAACTACAGTGATATCCGCCTTCTTTTCAATGTGATATTCAAGAACCTTGTTGTAATCAAGCTTGTAGATACCGTCACCTGCTGCAACGATAACATACGGCTCATGTGATGCCTTAAGGAACTCAAGGTTCTGATAAAGTGCATCAGCAGTGCCTCTGAACCAGTCGCTGTGCTCTGCTGTAATAGTCGGTGTGTAAACATACAGACCGCCCTGCTTACGTCCGAAATCCCACCACTTTGATGATGAAAGGTGCTGGTTAAGGGATCTTGAATTGTACTGTGTTAAAACCGCAACTTTCTGAATATGTGAATTGGACATATTGGAAAGTGAAAAATCAATAGCTCTGAATGAACCTGCCACAGGCATAGCTGAGATAGCTCTCTTGTTGGAAAGCTCACGCATACGCTTGTTGTTGCCACCTGCTAAAATAATACCTATCGCTCTCATATCTCGCTGTCCTCCTTAATGATTGCTCCGCCGCTTGCGAGTAATCCGTCAGGATAATCCTCTGCTGTTGTAACGCCATAGATAGCGGTGTTTCTGCCGACCTTAACATTGTCGGGAATAACTGAATTCTCTCCGACAGTAACAAGATCTGCATTGTATACTCTCTGGTCATACGTGCTTGGTGCGAACTCTCCGACACCTATCTCACAGTTCTTACCAATCTTAACATCCTGTGCGATGACCGCCTTATCGATCTTTGTTCCGGCTTCGATAACAGCGTTTGACATAATAACGGAATCTGTCACTACAGCTCCGGACTCTATTCTTACGCCCTCACCGATTACCGAATTATGGACTTCACCGTGGATCTCACAGCCCTCTGCAATGAGACATCTCTCAACATGAGAGTTCTCTGAAATGAACTGCGGCGCAGGATTCTTGGTATCTGTGTAGATTTTCCAGTACTCCTCATAAAGGTTGAACTCAGGAATGATGGCTACCAGCTCCATGTTGGCCTGCCAGTATGACTGAAGTGTTCCTACATCCTTCCAGTAGCCGTTGAA
>DFGZ01000014.1 GCA_002371295.1 Oribacterium sp. UBA3737
TGACAGCCAGAAATTAGGAATGCTCTTCTCTCGATCCCAGGGATTCATTTTTACAGGCAGATCCTTAAGTCCTTTTTCATACCTTTCCCAGATAGCTCGCTTTTGTGCGATATGTTCATCCAAGTAAGGAATCTGCCCTCTGATTACACCTGCAATGATGTTACTCATACGGTAGTTATAACCGACCTCTTCATGCTGATACCATGGAGCATCCTCACGTGATTGAGTACTCCACTTGCGAACTTTATCAGCATCCTCTTTTGAATCAGTAAGGAACATTCCGCCGGCGGATCCTGTAATAATCTTATTTCCATTAAATGAAATACAATTATAGTCCCCAAGAGCGCCTGTCTCTACCCACTTGCCGTTAATTTTATACTTAGCTCCAAGAGACTCTGCAGCATCTTCCACAATTAGAGCTCCGTGCTGATCGCAGATAGTCTTAATTTCTTCCATCTTTCCCGGAGTGCCATACAGATGAGCCACGACTACGAGCTTGACATCAGGATAAAGTTCAAATGCTTTAGCGAGCGCCTCCGGGCTCATATTCCATGTATCATATTCTGTATCTATGAATACAGCTTCACCGTCTTCATAAGCCACCGGATTAATTGATGCATCAAAAGTGCAATCTGAACAAATGACTTTATGCCCCTGAAGAGTTCCCTGATTTGGTCTTGCCTGCCCATATAGCTTTTCACCTGCGATTTTTGTGGCAAGATGAAGAGCAGATGTACCACAGGAAAGCGCGACTGCATACTTAACACCAACGTATTCCGCAATCATCTTTTCCACTTCATTTATATTAGCGCCTACAGTGCTGACCCAATTCGTCTGTATCGCTTCATCGACCCATTTCTGTTCTTCACCGTGCATAGTCGGAGAAGATAACCATATTTTTTTCTCAAATGGTTTTATACCAGAAAATCTCGGATCATTTAACATGTTATTCATAACATACCTATCCTCTATTACCTTAGCTTATACTCTTTTCTATAAAGAAACATCTTTCTTATGTGCCTGCATATCCCGTACAAGACGCTCATAAGCTTTTCCCTTGGTCTCAGAGCCATGTCTCCCCGCTGGATTATAGGTAGAAACTATTTCTTCAACAATTTTTCGAATACTTGCATCGTCATTGTTATAGGCTATGTGCATCAGGTTGTCAAGTTTATTAAGGAATTCATCCGTATCAAAGGGAATCGGATTTCCTATATGAATGAGCTTATTCGGTGTGGTTTTAAGACCCTCCTCAGCCATAAGCTTCTCTTCATAGAGTTTCTCACCTGGTCTGAGACCAGTATACTTTATTGCAATATCTACATCAGGCTTAAGGCCCGAGAGCTTAATCAGGTTTCGAGCAAGTGTATCAATCTTTACCGGATCTCCCATATCAAGTACATAGATATTTCCGCTTTCCGCATAGTAGCCAGCCTGAAGTACAAGACTGACCGCTTCCGGAATCGTCATAAAATAACGGATAATATCCGGATGAGTAACAGTAACAGGTCCGCCTTCCTCAATCTGTTTTTTAAATAGAGGAATAACAGATCCGTTGCTACCTAGGACATTACCGAAGCGTACAGCAACGAACTTAGTATGAGATCTGGTCCTTGGTCTTTGGATGCTAGCTTTTCCTACTGATTCATCATCTGCGTGAGTGTGGAGAACCGGAATCTCAAGTTCTCTTCCTTTCGAAATCATGTAGGCAAATGACTGAATAATCATCTCGCACAGTCGCTTACTAGCACCCATGATGTTCGTCGGGTTTACAGCCTTGTCAGTGGAGATAAGGACAAATCTCTCACATCCATACACCATAGCCGCGTAAGCCGTTTTATATGTTCCAATCGCGTTGTTTTTAATTGCCTCACAAGGACTATCTTCCATGAGCGGGACATGCTTATGGGCAGCTGCGTGATATACGATCTGAGGCTGATATTCGGAGAAGACTTGATCGAGTCGGCGACTATCTCTTACTGAACCAATCAACGTCACTAAATCCAGATCAGGATAACTCCGCTTAATTTCCTGCTGAATTTCATAGGCATTATTCTCATATATATCAAATATGATGAGCTGTTTCGGCATAGTTCTTGCAATCTGCCTGACAAGCTCGGAACCTATGCTTCCGCCTCCTCCGGTAACCATGACGACTTTGCCTGTAATATAGCCTGAAATCTCGGAAAGATCGACTTTGATTGGATCGCGTCCAAGGAGGTCTTCCACAGCAACTTTTTTCATCTTGCTGGCAGTTATTTCTCCAGTAACAAACTGGTACATGCCAGGTAAATTTTTTAATTCACAACCCGATTCCTTGCAGATATTCAAAATATCGCGGATCTGCTGTGGCGTTGCAGACGGAATTGCAACATAAATCTTGTCTATCTTATATTTTTCAACATTTGCGAGGATATCGTCACGGCCGCCGACAATCGGCACGCCATCGATGAATCTGCCCCATTTGTTAGGATTATCATCAATAATGCATACAACACGTTCCCGAGTCTCCACCTGCTTGTGCAGATCACGCATGACCATCTGTCCCGAATTTCCCGCACCGACCAACATAATCCTACTGGTCAGGTTGTCGTTGGCATTTTTCTCTCTTCGGCTTCTCTCAAGTAAAATAAAGCGATAAGAGAAGCGCACTGCTGAGACGGCACCAAACTGAAGAATTGCGCCTACAATGTAATAGGATATGGGCATCCTTCGAAAAAATACTGTAATAAAAATAGTATGGAAAAGAAACGTAATGAAAGATGAAACGATTAATCGGTTAAGTTCGGAAAAACTTGCATATCTCCACAGGCTCTTGTAAAGCCTGAGGAGCATAAAAACAATAATGCAGAAAACAGTGTAGATAGGAATAAACCGAACATAAGCTGATAAATATGTT
>DFGZ01000289.1 GCA_002371295.1 Oribacterium sp. UBA3737
TTATCGGTCTCTTCTGCAAATATGCATATACTATCTTTAGCTATAGTACTGCATTCCTTTTCCTGATTCTCGTTTTTCAGATATGCTATAACATCATCAAAAAGAGCCTGTCCGTTCCAGTCCACATCATCATGATGTATGCCAATTGAGGCCGCACAATGTGCTCCGGCGCTGAATCCGCACAGGTATACCGGCTCACCGGGAAATAAACGTTTTGTTTCGGCTATTGCCCATGCTGCCTGCTTCAAGGGGTGTAATCCCAATATATCGCTTTCGCAGTCATATCTTAGTATAAGCGCTCTGAAACCATACCTGTTAAATGCTCTTACAACAGGTTCTCCTTCTCTGTCGCTCAGCCAACTGTACCCCCCTCCCGGGAATACAATAATGGTTCCGGATTGTTTTCCTCCATACAGGTTAACATCATAATTACGTAGTATTTCTTCTTCCGGATAACGCTCAATGTTATATGTTCCTGCAATCACCCCCGGCAGGATTCCTCTGTTAAGCTTATCTTCCTGACTCTCATCATAAACAAGCTCTGCATCAAATATTCCTTTTATTGTCATGAGATCACCATTGACCAACCCTTTAGTCCTTCACAAAATCCTCTCTGTAGGGTGCAAATACATCTATAAGCTGCCCTTCTTCAAGGCATACACATCCATGTTCTACCCCGTTTGTCTTAAGGAGGGTATCTCCTTCCGTAACTATGTGCTTCTCTCCGTCTATTTCAAATTCAAATTTACCTGATTTAATGTAAGTGACCTGAGTATGCGGATGATGATGAAGCTTGCCAACTGCCTCCTTTGCAAAGGTATTCTCCACCACCATAACATCATCCGAATAGGCAAGTACTCTCTTGATTACACCTTCTCCTCCGGATTCTGTCGGAACTTCCTTATAAAATACCCATCTTTCATTTTTGTGCTCATGATTCAACATTTCAATTCCTCCATTCTTAAATTCCATTGTTTTTCTGTATTTTCTGATTTTCTTTATTTTACATCCTGGTATACCGGTTTACAAGAAATGTTTGTTATCTGTTTCACCATGAATATGTAACAATGCTTATGGATTTTGATAAAGTGTATTTGTATCGCTTATGTGTTATAATTTAAATTATTACAGCTTTTTACGAGAGGAAGAATTATGACATCAATAGACGAAGAGAAATTACTCCTTGAAAGTGAGCTTTTGTCAGAGGATATTTCAGAGAATTCAGATTCCGATCAGAAAAAGGACACTCAGGAACATGAGCCCACAAATGCAGAGCTTATGGCTGAAATCCGGAAGAACCGTCAGCTTATTAACTATACGCTTTTTTTCAGCATTATCACTCTTTTAGTATTTATAGGTGCAAGTTACTATCTATACAACATAGTCATTTCATATAAGGCCGAAATAGATGAAGCTTTTGAGACCATGCAAAAAATAGATTCCATGGTGGAACAGCTTGAAGCTGATTACGGCGGATACAGCCGGAAGATCGATGATTTCTTCGAAACCGTAAATGAATTAAAAGCTAATCTTGATAATGTGAACAGAATCCTGGGATCCCTGTCCAACGTAAGACTTCCCTTCTGATTTCATTAAATTGATTTTAACTTCACTCAAAGTTTTTTTCATACTCAATGAATAAAGCCTGCGAAATAAATAACACTGCTTTCATTTCAATGCAGATTAATATGCAGGCTTGAGGAGGCCACTATTATGGAACTTTATATAGTTCGCCACGGCGAAACTATGTGGAACCGTCAGCACCGGCTTCAGGGACACACAGATATTCCGTTAAATGATGCAGGACTTGCAGGTGCCAGGATAGCTTCTGATGCATTAAAACATATCCATTTCGATCATATTTTTTCAAGTCCGCTGATAAGAGCCCGTAAAACTGCAGAAATAATCTGCTGGAATTACAGCAATCCGGATATAAAGATTTGCGAGGATTTAACGGAGATTTCATTTGGAATAGGCGAGGGTGTGGATCTCAGCGGTGAGACTATAACCACCGATTCAGATCTTATCACATTATCACAGATTAAAGACTGGTTTATGAATCCGGATAAGAGCTCACCTCTTCCCGGCGGAGAATCCGTTTCGGATGTCAGATTCCGTTTATGTCACTTTCTCGAAACCGAGATTTATCCCAATGAAGGTAATTACAAAAAGGTACTCATTACCGCCCATGGAGGCATTGTCAGAGGCCTGGAATGTATCATAGAGGATCTTTCAGACCATGATTTCTGGCACGGTCCTATAGTGCCGAACTGTGGGGCTCTTGTAGTTTCACTTAAAAACGGGACACTTAAAATAGATAAAGTACTTGATCTCATAGATAAATAATAAACGGCGTATGGTCTGTGACCATACGCCGCATTTTTAACTGTAACGGACTTAAAACTGTCTGTTTCAGTTATCAGTCTCAGTGTGAGGCTTTGACATCTCGCCTCTTATCATAGAGAACTTATCCATAGGATAATTCTTTAAGTTATCAAGAATCTTTCTGTCATCTGCCTGATTAAGAAGTTCCTGACGGGACTTTCTGATCTCAAGCTCTGTCTTGTGCTTTGAAGGACCACCTACACAACCGCCTTCACATACCATTCCCTCGATGAAATCCTCAGGAAGCTTACCCATCTTGAGAAGTGAAAGTGCAGTGATACATTCCTTACCGCCTGCTGCCGCACGAAGCTGAATACCTGACGCATCCTGATTGCGCTCTCTCATAACTTCCATAACAGCATTTGCAACTCCACCTGAACTTGCAAAGCTCTTGCCCCAGATAGAGGACTCCTGATATGGATCAACTACAGGCTTGAGCTCAACGTCCTTGGATCTCATAAGTGCCTGCATCTCACCGAAGGTCATGACATAATCGGCATTGTCCTTGATTCCCATCTCATGAGCCTCAGACTTCTTTGCGATACAAGGTCCGATAAATACAGTCTTGCAGCCCGGATGGATAGCCTTTAAATATCTGGAAATAGCACACATAGGTGATACTGTCTCTGACATATTCTCGTGGAACTGCTCAGGATAATGCATTCTCAGCATATTGATAAATGCCGGGCAGCAGGATGTGGTCATCTTCTTACCTTCCTGACGTGCCTCGTACCACTCCTCTGCCTCATAAGCAGCAGTCATATCTCCGCCAAGTCCTACTTCAACCATATCGGTGAATCCGACCTTCTTCAATGCTTCTCTGATGGAGCCCATGGTGATATCCTTACCAAACTGACCCTCAATAGCAGGAGCACACATTGCATAAACTTCCTTACCTTCCTTGATATCCTTGATGATATCAAGAACGTCAAGCTTGGAAGCGATAGCGCCGAACGGGCAGCTGTGGATACACTGTCCACATCTGATGCACTTCTTATCATCGATCTTACATATACCGTTCTCGTCGTATGTAATTGCATTTACAGGACACGGCTTGCGACATGGTCTTACGAGGTGAGCGATAGCTCCGTAAGGACATGCATTGGCACACATTCCGCACTCCTTACACTTATTCGGATCGATATGCGCTCTCTGATCTCCCATAGTGATAGCGCCGAAACGGCAGCTGTTCATGCAAGCCTTTCCAAGACAAAGACGACAGTTATCCGTTACTGTATATGAAGAAAGCGGACATTCTTCACACGCTGGATCAATAACCTGAATAATATTGGGATTTGGCTCAGTAGCGTATGGGTTTGCATCTAAGTTCTCTGTAAGACGGATACGCCATCTGAGAATCTCTCTTTCTTTGTAAACACAGCACCTCCATGTGGCATGTGGTCCCGGTGACAGGGACATAATCAGCTCATTCTCGGCCTGCTCCCCCAGTCTGTCTTCCCAAGCAGCCTTAGCTAATCCTTGAATGACGTTGTGCTTTAACTCTATA
Source organism: Oribacterium sp. UBA3737 (assembly GCA_002371295.1). The sequence continues at coordinate 3,893 of DFGZ01000289.1, forward strand.
GCACCCTTATCATTTGTTACCATTCTTTTCCTCCTGTGCAATTACACACATATTTCATTAAAGTGAACATAAACATAGTCGTCTATATTTATACCGTCCAAAAAACATATTTAATTAATGAAATAATGAAATAATATGACTTAACCCCAACAGAGGTTCCTGACTCCCCTGTTCGGCATTTGGATTATATCATCTAAGACTGATTTCTACCATTGGTTTGACATAAATATAGCAATCTGAATATTTTTTTATTTAGTACGTTGCAGCGATGTATAAATCAAAATTATTCTATGATTCCTTAAGTGACTGAATTATACTGTAATCAGAAAAATGTTCATTCCTGATTGCCTTAAAGGGCATATATTTTTATGCTGAGGCTGAATCTTTTCTGCCCCTTGCATCAATTTTTTTATCAGGGGATTAATAATTATCCCCTATATAATCAATCAACCCTTTTTTATTGAAAATTTATAAATATGTTTTAGATTGGATAAAATTCTATGACCCAAAATACCAAATTAATGATCTTTTCCGATTCGGAAAGCCATATTGAAAGGCTGAAGCTTTTATCGAAAAGATTAGATGCTTTATACACCCTTGACAGAACTGAATTGGATGCCTATCTGACATCAGATTTATTCAATTCTGATGTTCCCTCAGATCCTTCAGAAAAGAAGTTACCCCTTTACCTGAAATTAGATGATGAGGGACTGTCTCTTACCGATGGTGTACACTCTCTCAGAGGCGACTTTACGGATAATCTTTCAAGACTTAAACAGTCCAATCTGGAGCGGGAAATGCTGGTTAAAGCGGTGAAATTAAAAAATCAGGATCATCCGCCTGTACTCATTGATGCCACAGCAGGAATGGGGGAGGACTCTTTACTCCTTGCAGCATCGGGCTTCAGAGTAAAACTTTACGAATATGACCCCATAATTGCTTCACTCCTCGAGGACACACTTATGCGTGCAGAACATATACCTGAGCTTATGGATATAGTTTCACGTATGGAACTTCATATCGAAAATAGTATTCATGCAATGAATAATCTTGATTTCACACCGGACATCATCCTGCTTGACCCTATGTTCCCCGCAAGGACTAAAAGTTCTCTCGTAAAGAAGAAATTCCAGCTTTTACAGCAGCTTGAACCACCTTGTTCAGATGCATCAGAGCTGCTGAAGGCTGCCATCTTAGCAAAGCCTCAGAAAATTGTCATCAAACGACCTGTCAAAGGACCTTATCTTGCCGACATCAAACCTGATTACTCTTATTCCGGAAAAGCTATCCGCTATGACTGCATTCTCCCGGCTGTGAGAAAATTCTGATTTTATTTTCTGACTCATCTTCAACTCATACAATAGGAAAGTACTATGAGTTGAAGATATTTACACCTATTTAGATTCAGTTTATACCCTTTCACGGTATAGTATGCACTGCTTTATCGAATGCGCATATCACTCTCCGGGGAAGTGCTGAATTTTTTGTCAGTATCGTGCAACTTTACGGTATGTTTTTTTCCGCATCTGTTATATCTTTTTCCTCTTAACATATTCTTGTTCACTAATCACAATTTAGCTTCTCCTTTTAAATCATTTTTAAACAATGTCACGTATCTGCTTTTGCACTTATTAAAATACAATAAAAGCGATTTTCACCTCGAGCGGTTTAGTCTATAATACGTGAGTTGCTCAAAAACCGACTATCAAATTAACGTGACTTATAACAAATTATGGACAAGAAAACACTAGATCCACTTGCGTTTAAAAGTATATTAAAAACACTTAATTCACTTAAAAAGGCGCAGAGTGGTGTTATTTCAGAAAGACAATTTAAAGATTCTTTTTCAGAATACGACGTAACTGAAGACCAGATGACAAATATCCGTGCCTATCTTGCAACTCAGGATATCACTATTTCAGACAAAGTCCGGAGTATCAGTCAGGAAAAAACCGTACAGACTGTTTCCGCGGCACCTAACCGCCCTTCAGAGGAAACAAAGACAGAATTATCAGATGAGTTTGATGAATCTGATGAAAATGAAGAAATCTCTGAAGAGGATATCATCAGTGACGATGAATTTTCTGATGAGGAACTTTCCGATGAGGACAAGGACGCCAGAAGCATTAATATTGATTCCTTGAAAAGTATTGAATCTATAAGCACAGACGATCCTGTACGTATTTATCTTAAACAGATTGGTATATATCCTCTGCTTTCAAAGGAAGAGGAATATGCACTTGCATGCCGTTCACGTGATGGAGATTCCTATGCCAAGTCCCGTCTTATTGAGTCAAACCTCAGACTTGTAGTCTCTGTTGCCAAGCATTATGTGGGAAGAGGTATGAATTTCCTTGATCTCATTCAGGAGGGTAACCTCGGTCTTATGCATGGTATAGATAAGTTCGATCCGGATAAAGGCTTCAAGCTTTCCACCTACGTTACCTGGTGGATCAAACAGTCTATCATCAGATCTCTTGCAGATCATTCCCGTACTATCAGAGTACCTGTTCATGTTGTAGAGCTTATTAACAAGACAAAACGTATTTCCAGAGAGATGTCCTTAGAGCTTGGACATGAGCCTTCGCTTGAGGAACTCGCAGAACGTATGAATCTTACACCTGAAAGAATCGCCGAAATTCTTTCTTATGATAACGGTCTTACATCATTAGACAGTAAGGTAGGTGATGATGAAGATTCAGAGCTTTCTAACTTTGTAAAGGACGACAAGATTATCAGTCCCGAGCAGAATGCAAATCACATCATGATGCGTGAAGAGCTGGACAAGACACTTGGTATTCTTACAGATAAAGAAAAGACTGTCATTGAATACCGTTATGGCCTTATAGACGGTCAGGAACGTACTCTCGAAGAGATTGGCCAGATGTATGGTCTCACACGTGAGCGTATACGTCAGATAGAATCTAAGGCTATACGTAAACTTCAGAATCCTAAATACAAGAGAATGCTTACAGGTTTTCTTGAAGACTAAAAAAAGGTTGTCGCAGATGCGACAACCTTTTTTATATAATCATGTATATCAGATTCCAAACTCCTGTGCCCAGTATGTCTTT